>JBGSIS010000017.1:0-3614 GCA_041742395.1 Saccharimonadales bacterium (SeqCode) | reverse complement strand
GCGTATCCTAAACTATGCAAACAATCAAATTACAGGTATGCCAAACGAACTCGGCAAACTTCAGAAACTAGAATTATTTGATCTATCGGGCAATAATCCAGCCGAGCAAGACTTAAATGGTATCAAAGCTGACCTTCCAGCATCTACCGTAATAGTTTTATAGAACAACCTGTTAGAATTACTGTATGAAAGAAATCCTTGCTGTAATTGGAGTAGTAATTACATTTATTGCGTACATTCCGTATTTTAGAGATATTTTTGCAGGCAAAACAAAGCCCCATGCATTTACATGGCTTATTTGGTCTATATTGACTGGAATTGCGTTTTTTGCACAGCTTTACGATGGTGGAGGGATTGGATCAGTAATATTGGGCATTACTGCAGTTATATCATTCATAATATTTTTGATAGCTTTAAGAGTCGGTAAGAAAAATATAGTTAGAGTAAATTGGATTTTTCTATTTGGTGCGTTACTTGCTCTAGCAATATGGTTTGTGACAGAAGATCCGTTCTGGTCAGTTATATTGATAACTGTTATTGATGCAGTTGCTTTTGCTCCGACTTTTAGGAAGGCGTACAGAGACCCATATACTGAAACGTTATCTACATTCTTGCTATCAGGAATAAAGTTTATTTTTGCCATCGCTGCGTTAGAGGCTTTCACTACTGTAACCGTACTATATCCATTGTCTCTAGTATTTGCTAATGGTTTGTTTGTAGTATTACTTGTAGTTCGGAGGAGAAAAATACCAGAAACTGTTAAAATTGAACCATGAAATCTGCGATTATTCTACACGGAACCGAAGGCTCATCAAACAGCAGCTGGTTACAGTGGCTAAAAACTCAGCTAGAAGAGAAAGGGGTAGAAGTTTGGGTTCCTGATTTACCACGAGCTGATTATCCTAGCCTAAATGAATGGTCTGATTTTGTGATAAATAACTGCCCATTTGAAATTAATCAAAAAACTGTACTTATCGGACACTCAGCTGGAGCAGTTGCAGTGCTGATTGTTACGCAGAAACTAAACAATAAAGTAGAGCAGGTAGTTTCTGTAGCAGCATTTAATAAAATGGATCATTTAGACTTTCCACCGAACGATAGGTTTCTTGATGTTGAATTTGATTTTGCCAAAATTAAACATAATTGTGAAAATATCACATTTATCCACTCAGACGACGACCCATATTGCCCTCTAGAACAAGCTGAGTCCCTAGCCACTAGTACAGCTGGAGAGCTAGTGGTGTTTCCGAACAAAGGCCACTTCAATTTAGAAAAAAGTCCAGAATTCAAAGAATTCCCACTTATTCTCGAATTTCTAAGTTAATTTAAAATAATTAAGCTCATGTTTTGAAACTGTAGGCAAGTACAGTATTATTGCAATATGAAATTTATACCGCTTGGAGAAGGAGAGACAGTAGGCTTTGGTGAAGCGCTTAGCCGTGGACTAGCTCCAGATAGATCACTATACTTTCCAGAAAACATACCAACATTATCCGAAGGACAAGTAGAAGGCATTAGTGATTTAACTCAAAAAGAAGTTGGAAGAATGATGCTTTCGCCATGGGTAGAAGATGAGATTTGTAGTGACGATGTAGGCAGGATAGTTGACGGTGCCGTAACATTTGAAACACCAGTTGTAGATGTTGGGAGTAAAAAAGTTCTAGAATTATTTCATGGTCCAACGATGGCATTTAAAGACGTTGCTGCTAGGTATTTAGCTGAATTAATGGGCCACTATAATCTTGAAAGAGGGCTAAAATCTACAGTATTAGTGGCAACTAGTGGCGACACAGGTGGGGCTATAGCGCATGGTTTTGCTGATGTAGAGGGAACGAGTGTTGTAGTGCTTTATCCTAAAGGTAAAGTAAGTTCAATGCAACAGGAACAGCTGCGCAGAACAGCATCTAATGTACACACAATTGAAGTTGATGGAGTTTTTGATGATTGCCAAGATATGGTTAAAGACGCAATGCAGGATCCTCGTACTTCAAAACTTAACCCTACTTCTGCAAATTCTATAAGCGTAGGAAGACTATTTCCGCAAACAACTTATTATGCTGACGCAATAAGGCAAATTCATCAAGTAGATGAAGGGCATAGAAGGGATTACAGGTTTGTAGTACCCACAGGAAACCTAGGAAATTTAACAGCAGGAATAATTGCGCAGAGAATGGGCATTCCTATAAGTTCGTTTCTGGCTGCAAATAATGAAAACGATTTACTAACTCGGTATCTATATACAGGAGTTGCAGAACCAAGAATTACTGTTGAAACTATGTCAAATGCGATGGACGTAGGGAACCCGAATAATTTCCCAAGATTTACAAAGCTTTTTGACGAAAGTGTAGTTGAAGCAAATAAATCAGTACGAGCAACAAGAATAAATGACAAATATACGACTGCTATAATTCGCCATGTGTATGATACTTACGGTTATTTGTTAGACACGCATACAGCTGTCGCATGGGCAGCAAGTAATAGGTGTCCATCCATGTTATACGAACAAGATGTAATTGTTGCAACCGCAGCACCTGAAAAATTTGCAGACGAAATTTACAAAGCGACTGGAATAGAAATAGACAACACAGGCGTATTGGCCACGTTACGCGCTCAGTACCCGGAAGAGTATACAGAGCTTCCAGCATCTAGTGACGCACTTATAGGCTGGTTACTTACTAATAAATCTGTACTTTCCTAATAAACTATTGATATATAACACACGTTTTTATTGATAATTAGTACATACGTGAATTAGATATAAATATATTCTTATTACATGAAGGATGGTGAGAAACAAATTTCAATATACTTGGCGTTAGCGCTAGGTGTTTTGGCGATACTGCCAGTACTATTAGCGGTTACCTTATAGATAACTCTAAGTTGCAACTGTCGGGGGCCCGAAAATTCTATGGTTGGAACTCCGAGCTCTTCGTGCTGTTAAAGCACCAGAATTAACTAATCTTGTTAGCATGTTAGATAAATATTGCAAGTTGTGTATATTTCCTAGTCTCATGCGTAATTCTCCTGTAGTAAATCCATTTTCTTGTCTAGATAATCCATCTACAATAGCTAAAAAATCTTCATTATCTATTTCATAGTTTGGTTGGGCTCTTATTTCTCGACGTTTTAGTAGCATTGCTACTGTCTCAGGATTGCTAGTTATTCTTTTTGATTTTACGAAGCCATCTTGTACAAAATTAGGAAAATTATGATCTATTATACTGACTCCTCTAACAATTGTTTCTAGTTCATCGACTAAATCTATCTTCGTAGGATCTACAGAGTAATAGTAGGATTTTACAGGCATCCCACTAATCATTTTTTGTCTTTTGACTCTTTTCAAAAAAGATTTTGCTGCTAGATCTTCAACATGATTAACTTTTATTTCATCAACTAATTCTACATCAGCAATACCACTTAGACTTGGGTAATCTTGAGATCTTACTTCGCCTCTGGTATCTCCCATATTTTTCGTTGCGATTAATAGTAAGCTTCTGAAAAGAGGCGGAGAAAGCGTTAAGTTCTCCTCATTAATATCGTCATGAATTCTTCTCACGTTTCCAAATAAATCAGACAAATTTATGTTGTGAACATAAGCTAATTCCAAAAAGTGT
>JBGSIS010000016.1:0-2311 GCA_041742395.1 Saccharimonadales bacterium (SeqCode) | reverse complement strand
TTGTTTTTCCTGTTCCTGTCTCACCGGCTACCATAATAGTGGCGATACCGGATCGTACAAGAGCAGCTAAGTAATTAACGATTAAAGGAGGTGCCACTTGATAGGTTATTAAACTTTCAAGACTTACTTCCACTAATCGCGGCACACGTACACAGAGTAAAGGACCTCTGGTTCCGCAAACACTTTCATGAATTGCACAAAGTCTTACACCGTTTGGGAAGGAAGCATCTATTGTGTGCTGCTGTGTTGATAATGATTTTCCAAGCCTGAGCAGCAAACGATCAATAAAGGATACATAAGACTGGTGATTTGGCCAATGTAATCCTGTAGTTTCACTAATCTTACCACGCTGCAACACAACAGTTTGATAATCATATACATGGATGTCTGTTACTTCTCTGTTATCAATTAAAGGTTGTAAAATACCCCAACCCATAAGGTCTCTTTGCAAACTGATGATTACATTTGCACGCTCAATATCGTCAATTGCTTCACCACGTTTTTTTAATACCTTATCTACAGCTTCTACAATGTTTTTTTCTGCTATACTTTGTCCGGAATTACTTACCTGCTGCAGATTATAATCATTTCCAAGCTCCCTTCTTGCTTCCCGCAAAACGGTACTAGCAAGCGGAGATAACTGGCTTTTAGCCATTTGCTTAACCTGACCTGAGCCTGATTTATTTGCATTTGAAACCGGTGCGATTGTTCCACGATTTGACTTATCACTTACTACCGGAGCACTACTGCCGGGCTGATTTGCTTGATTACCTGCACTTTCTTCAGCCGCTGAGTTTTGAGGTGTTATCCTGCTGTTAGTACCACGAGTCGAAAAAAGACCCAACAATGCATCATCATCTTTATTTGTAGTCATGCTCCCCGGAACCTAAATAAAAAATTACAAACCTTAATTTTACTGACTTAACACAATAAAATTATCTATCTAACATCGGACTAAGCTTGCCATCATCAGACAAACAAAGTTCTTCACACATACCGTCTTTAGTACAAGTCTTAACTTTACCTCTGCAATTTTGCACTGGAGCAGTTCCTACTTTTGGCCTGCCCAATAAATCATCTACTGTTAAAGGAGAAGATGGCGCAGCTTCACCCACGTCACTATCACCACGCAAAGATAAACTTAAAGAACCCGAGATTGAAGCAAGCTGGACTTTCTTGGCGTCTTCAGTAGTTACTTGTAATGTAATTGTACTAGGCGCTCCCGCAGCTTGTTTTTGCTGACTGCCTTCATGAATTTTATCTGCAGATAACACCAGAGCATTCTCTACTATTACCTGAATTGCTTGTCTGCCTGATATCATAGTAGCCCAGACCACATCTACTCTAGCACCCGGCACAACCCAACCCTCTACGGATGTTTTTGTATCTACTCTTATAGTCACAGCTCTGTATCCCGATGGAATTCTTTCTGTAATTTGATTTATTGGCCTTATTTTAGTTAAGTACTCCTGATTCAGTGGCTGATCAGACACTATTAATGAGGCAGAATAATACCCTTGAATTTGTTCAAAATCTTTAACTACATTTGCAGATAAGCCAACTTTCGGTCTTTGTTCCTTTCTAAACATTGATTGCTCAAGACTTGTCCCTTGCTCAATTTTTTGCACAGGAACCAGAACATCGACCATTTCAATTTGTGGCTCGTGAATAACTACGGTAGTCGGCTGATTTGCCGTAGAGGGTCCTGAAGCAAGAAAAACAATTGCTACAAAACCACAAACTACGAGCAGGAATGCGCTTAGAATAATTACATAACGACTCCTGTCGTTACGACGAATATTTGAAGATCCACCAAAATGCCGTGACATACAAACCTATAAACTTTTAAAAGTTAAGCAAAACAAATAATTCCCAACTGTTAAACCATAATAACAAATGTCACTATATGTATCGGTCAACTAGTTTATTATCTAAAGTGCAAAGCAAACCTAAAAGAGCAAAAGCACTTAAGGATATCTGTAATATTATCAAGTAGTTAGCAAATGCACTATACGAGTATATTAAGTTATCTTAAAAACTATTAATTTAGACTCAAAAATAGCGAATAAGATTTAGTGATTTTGGGATTTAATCAATAAATATGAGTGCTAACCTCAAGTGATTATTGATTTCGTTGAATAATACTAATTCGAGATTTGACGTAGACAATTAAGTGTAAGCTTATAATACCTACTTAGATAGGAAGGCGCTCACTGTAAAACGTATTCTGTTACTTTACATTTTAAAAATTAGCTAAGAAACAGAATACGTTCAGACTAAACATCGCTGTTTATATCTGTCTAGAAATAGC
>JBGSIS010000015.1:0-2234 GCA_041742395.1 Saccharimonadales bacterium (SeqCode) | reverse complement strand
TGGGTTTACCAGTAATTATAAGTTCATAAAATAGCAGTGCTGGTCCTACATCCGCAAGAAGTTTCAATTGTTGTTTATCTAATTTTCTATTCATGGAACACTCTATAACATCACTAAATATAGATGTTTGAATGGTTATGCAATCTAAATGAATTGCTTTGGATAATTCTTTATCTCTTCTTATTGCCGTGGCAATAGACAGCATTACTTTTTGCCTAACCTCATCTCTTATGCCAAAATATATACTAAGTAATTCACACAAATAATCTCTCAAATTGTTCTCGCAACGCAGAGCATCAACCTTTTGCTCACAAGGCATCATAAATCTTATGGCCTCTGCTATAAGATACGGTTTGGACTTCCATCTTCGGTATAATGTAGCTTTTCCAGCATGTGCCTTTAAAGCAATAGCATCCATAGTTACCGAATCATATCCATGCTTCGCTACAAGATCTAAAGCAGCTCGTAGAATGGCAAGATCACGTTGTTTATCTATAGGTCTACCAATTTTAGCTGGGACTTTTCCTTCAACATTATCAATAAAATCGAATTTATTTGTTAGATCCATTTTTTAGCCCCCATTCCCTATTTCTCATAAATATAACACATTGCAATTAATTTTTCAACATAACTGAACAGTTTAGTTTTGGAACTATTGTGTTTTGTTTATGACTATGATATACTCTCTTTTAATAACTATAGCTTTTAGAAAGGTGGTAGATTTATGATATAAATAAGCTAAATCATATAAAAATATATATAATATAATATATAAATAAATTAAGCATATATTGAGAAAAAGAGGTGTTCTTTGATGAAAAAGAAGTTAGGTATTTCTGCTTGGATTATAGTTTTCGTTATTATTGCAGTATTTATGCTTGGTAAACCCAGTCAAACTTCAACAACTATTAATTTTAATCAATTTCAGTCTAATTGGACAAATAATACTATAAAAAGCTTCGAGGTTGATGAAGATCAAATGTCAGTTAAAGGAACTCTAAAAAATGGTACTACATATAATACTATAGTTCCATCCGCTAGACTATTTCAATTCATAAAAGATCATCCAAAGAGCGCAAGTATTCAAGAAACATACCTAAAGCCAGCCACTCTACCAATGTGGTTACAGCTTTTACCTAATATACTATTGGTATTAATGATTGTAGGCTACGGCTATATATTAATGAAGAAGTCGAAGGGTGCCGGTGGAAATGGCGGTGTGATGAACTTTGGAAAAAGCAAAGCAAAACTTATCGATCCAAATGCTAAAAAAATAAGTTTTGATGATGTTGCAGGAGCGGATGAGGAAAAAGCTGAGCTTGCAGAGATAGTTGATTTTCTAAAGCAACCTAAAGTATATCTTGAAATGGGTGCTCGTATACCAAAGGGTGTTTTACTTATAGGCCCCCCAGGAACTGGTAAGACACTTCTTGCAAGAGCAATATCTGGAGAGGCCGGAGTTCCATTCTTTAGCATCTCAGGTTCTGATTTTGTAGAAATGTTTGTGGGCGTCGGAGCCTCTAGGGTACGAGATTTATTTGAGCAAGCCAAAAAAAACTCGCCGTGTATAATCTTTATAGATGAAATTGACGCTGTAGGACGTCAAAGAGGAGCAGGCGTCGGTGGCGGAAATGATGAAAGAGAACAAACACTGAATCAACTACTAGTTGAGATGGATGGTTTCGGCGTGAACGAGGGAATAATAATGATTGCAGCTACAAATAGATCAGACGTACTTGACCCAGCACTCCTAAGGCCAGGCAGATTTGACAGGCAAATATTCGTTGGAGTTCCAGATAGAAAAGGTAGAGAAGCAATCCTTAAAGTGCACTCAAAAAATAAACGTCTTCAGCCAGAAGTTAAGCTTAGTGTACTTGCAAAAAGAACACCTGGATTTACCGGTGCAGATATTGAAAACTTAATGAATGAATCGGCACTTTTATCTGTAAGGAAAAACAAAACACTTATAGGAATGGAAGAACTTGAAGAAGCAGCTACAAGAATCATGGCTGGACCTGAAAAGAAAAGTAAAGTTGTTAATGAGCATGATAGAAGGCTAACAGCATATCATGAAGCAGGACATGCAATTGTAATGAAACTACTTCCAGAGCTCGATCCTGTGCACCAAATAAGTATAGTTCCAAGAGGACGCGCCGGTGGTTATACTATGCGCCTTCCAGATGAGGACAGATCTTATATGTCTAAGTCAAGACTCGAAGAAGAAATTGTGGGAC
>JBGSIS010000014.1:0-10056 GCA_041742395.1 Saccharimonadales bacterium (SeqCode) | reverse complement strand
ATCAAAATTACCTTCTTTGTTATATTCGACTGTACTTTCTTTACCAACTGTCTGGCGAATACCTTGTAAAATTGAAGTCCCACCGGGCATCCAATTACCGTCCACGCCCTGCCACTCCACTGTCCATGCACCACTTTGTCTTCCAACATTATCTGCGCCACTACCTGCAACTAAAATTTTTCCTGAATTTCTAGATAAAGGCAATATAGAGTCATTGTTCTTTAGTAATACAGCTGAAGAAGCGACAGCTTTACGGGCGAGCTGGCGATGCTCTATTGATCCTACGACATCTAGACTTAGAGGAGATTCCGATTTGTCAAAAAGTCCTGCCTTGAACTTTTGGCGTAGTATCCTACTTACCGCATCATTAATACGCTCCTGACTAATATCACCATTTACTACAGCTTTGCGTACGTCACCCAAAAACTTTTTGTAATCATAAGGCAACATAGCCATATCCAGACCGGCATTTATAGTTTTTACATTTGCTTTATATTTGCTGGTTCTAGAGTATTCATAAACTCCATACCAATCTGAAACTACGAATCCTTCAAAACCAAGTTCGTTTTTTAGTTTATCAGTTAATAAATATTTACTGTCTATGATACGCTCATCCCCCCATTGATTTAATCCGACCATTACACTTGCTACACCTGCATCTACAGCAGATTTATACGGTATTAAATATTCATTAGTTAGAGCTGTTTCATCAGCTATAGTTTTCCCTTGATCTATTTTAAATTTCTTATGATTAGATTTACCCCACTCCATGGCACCAGTAGCCAAATAATGTTTTGCCGATGTTAGTACGTAAGTATTATTGCTAAAAGATGTTTGGGCTCCTGTAATATAAGCTTTACCTAATTCACCGATTAGGTCTGGATTTTCAGAAAAAGCCTCATAAACTCTTCCCCAACGCATATCTTTGGGCGCATCAAGTGATGGAGAATAATTCCAATTTACTCCAGTTGCAGTCAGCTCTTGACTAGTTGCTAATGCTACACTCTCAACCAGTTCACTGTTCTTGCTGGCGCCCATGCCTATAGCGTGCGGAAAAACTGTTGCGCCCAGTACGTTAGAGTGGCCATGATTAGCGTCAATTCCATATAATATCGGAATTCAAAGTCTTGATTTCATAGCTTGGTCCTTCATTCCATCAACCATATCCTTCCAGCCCTGAGGAGTATTAGTCTTTGGCTTAGCACCTGCACCACTTAAAACACCACCCAAATAATACCTACTTATGTCTTCCTCTTTTCCAAGACTATTTTTATCTACAAGAGACATCTGACCGATTTTTTCTTCTAAAGTCATCCTACTAATTAAATCTTGCACCCTTGCTTCTATTGGCTGGTTGGCTTGTTTATACAAAGCATCTGATGGGGGAGGAGGTAATTGCGCACCTAAATCCTCTGGTTGTATTGAGTAAATACCAAAGCAAATAACTGAAGCCACAAATATAACAAAAACAATCCAACGATTGCGTCGAGTGTTGATTTTACGTAAAAATGATTTTTTATTTTTGCGGTGAGTTTTTTGTTTAGCCATTAGTATAATTATAGCAAAAACAGAGGTATAATTCCTCTATTCTAAGCTTGATTAATATGAAATAAATACCCATGTAATTTCACAATAATGCTTAGAGGAATATGTATTAATTTATTCCGAGGCTATTATTAAGTCCCAAGCTAACATTCTGCCAACTCAAACCATCAGAATCTGAATATTGTTCTCCGAGATTTTCAAAACCAAGATCTTTTAACAAATTATTGGCCGGTGTATTCTTAACAAGGTGACGCGAATAAAGATAATCGTAACTACCCTCTTTTCTCATGTGGTCAATTACTGCTGAACATGCTTGACTTCCCACTCCCTGACCGCGAGCTGCCGGATCACCAATCATTATATGAATTGATGGGGCAAGTAAATAGTCAGTAGGTTTAAGGCTCACCCAAACCGAACCGACTATCTTATCTTTAAACTGAATCATCCAATTTAGCTGGTCCTTAGAAGCTATAAAATCTCGAACTCGCTCTTTTTCCGCCTCTAGTGTTGAAGGTTTGTTATTTTCGTCTGTATTTCCCATTAGTTTTAAGGTATCACGACCTATAGCTCCCTCGAGCCATTGCACACTTATCGGAGCATCACGCTCAACATCTGGAGCAACTAATACAATGTCTTGATTATGAGTTTTTAGTGAGTCCATATCTTAACTATATCAAAAATATTCAGTTATACTTCTATACACCTAGATTATTCAAGAATGTATTAATACTATCTAAAAATACATACTCTCAGTGACTATACAAACCTTTCCAACTAGATAAAGTTAAGCCTTTTTCGTGAATGTACTTTTTTATATCTGGGTCGCAAAGTGATTTTAGTTCTTCTTCTCGTTTATCACTATATGAACTATGCTCTCTGAGATAATCGTCTGAATAGCCGACGTGACACATTATTTCGTTATACTCATCAGTTGCTAGATCTATGGCCTTTTTTAGTTGATCGACAGAAACGTCACCTGCAGAATTAAATCCAAAGAATGTATCAATAAATTTTGCATATCCAAAATCTCGCACAGGCACTTTATGGTTATTTACATATAGTTCAAGGACTTCTCTTATGCCCTCGGTTGTCGTATGCTTCTTGTGACTATCTAGATGGTCTGGATTTCTTCCTATAATAGAAATAAACTTTTTAATCTGTCTATCTAGTTCGGATTGTATGTTACCGGTTTCTTTGACTTCAAAATGCAGTCCAATAGATAAGTCATTATACTTTTTTAGATCTTTTGCCTCGTCTGCTGCAATTGCATCTATCATAACTGAAGTACTGGTTACTACACCCTTAGTATGTGCTTCAATTATTCCTTTGTTGACACTGTAGCTGTAACCAAAATCATCAGCGTTTATTATTAGCTTTTTCATTATTGGATTATATCAAATTACAATGACTCGTTATTTTAACTTTCAGTTGCTGATATAGTTTAATGAATGACCTGGCAAATATTAATAACTGGATACCTTATTCTGGGCACTGCAGCCTATCTTTTGCGTCGAAAGTTGGCTACGACCTTAAAGCAGCACAACAGGTTAATAAATGGCTTCTTTTTCATTGTTGTGCTCTATCCTCTTGGTCTTGTAGTTGCATCTTTCAGTAATCCTAATCTATCAATAGGGTGGCAAAATCTGCTAATCTTGCTTATTGGAAGCGGTGTTTTTCCTCTTATAAACCTGCTGGCTTTTCGAGCTAGCAAGGATGTAGACGCGGGACTTTATACGATACTGAATAATTTAACCCCAATTATCACGATTGTTGCTGCATCAATACTTTTGAATGAAACATTAAACAGTCAGCAGCAACTAGGGGCAGTAATTATCATAACTTCAACTTTCCTTGCTACATTACCAAGGCTAAGACATCGTTCAACAAGTAGTTCTAGCGGTCTAGTCTTTGCCTTGGTAAGCGTTTCTTTATTGGGTTTAGCAATTGTGTTTGAACGCTGGATGCTTAGTCGTATAGATTTTGGTGCATATCTTGTTTTTGGATGGGGTGCTCAGACTTTGTGGATGACAATTACTGCCTGGCCAGAAAGACGCGATATCAAAATCTTGAAAGACAAGTCAAACTTTTGGCCAATTCTGGGTTACGGTATCACTAATGCTTTTAAAGGCTTGTGTTTTGTAGGAGCACTAAAATTGAGCGGTAATGCTTCATTAGTAGGTGCATCTGTAAGTTTTATGGCAGTATTGGTAGTATTATCTGCTTACTTTATTTTGAAAGAAAAAGAGTGGCTTTGGTTTAAGATTAGTGCAGCTGTGCTCGGAACAGTTGGACTAATCATACTAAGCGTAGCGAAATAAAAAAAGAGGTGTTTAGCCTCTGTTTTAATCATAAGAGATATGGAAGGCCGTATGTGTCGTTGTTGCAACTATAACTCAAATCTATAAATCAAGTTTGAGCATCTATAGCTTGGAGATCGTCTAGTCCTGAGTTTAGGATGTTACTGCTACTAGTAATTAGTGTCATACGTTTAGAAATTGCTTGCGCTGTTATAGCAAAGTCAAATGGATCAGCATGAGGCATATTCTTTTGGTCTACAAATTGTCTGGCTGCCAGCGTGTCGTACCTAAGTTCCAGAAGCCTACCGTCAGATATATCTGTATCAACATCAGTAAAATCAATTTTTAGTTTACTCAGTTTAACTTTGATACTGCACACAAATAAGCTTAGGTTTGATACGAAAACTTTATTAGTAGGATTGGCTATAAGGCTTCGCGATTTTGCTCCTAAACGTTTATCGTCAGACACCCACCATATAAAAGCATTGGTATCTAATAGGATTGTCACGCTATTTAGCCTTTACTATATCCCAAATACTAGTCATTGGATCATCGAAATCATTACTTATCCATATTTTACCCTTAAGTGCGCCTGGTACTCGTGGCTGCTGAGCTTGAGATATGGGAACAATTTTGGCGATAACCTTACTGTGTTTGCCAAGCAGTATTTCCTGACCATTTGCAGCTTTTTCTAGGTATTTGGAATAATTTGTCTTGAGATCGTGAACATTTACTAAATCTGTCATACTTAAATGATAGTAAATAGGACTAAGTTAGTCTATTTTATTTATTTAGGGAAATCGTGTATTTCAGTTGCAATTAACCTTGTGTGCAGCACGCTTTTTATATTTTATAAGGGTAATGTTCATTTAACTTTATTGTAACAAAAAGACACTTCAACAAAAGGGCATTGTACTTATGTTTGATAGGCCATCGTAGATGCAATCACGACTAAATTATCTTTTAGCCGATACGTCCTCTAGTATGGTTTTGAATAGTTGTAGCCCATCATTGTCACTCAGTACTTCAGGATGAAACTGTATACCATAAATAGGCTTTATTTTATGGCGGAATACTTCAACACCGTCATCCGAATTTGCTAAACCGACAAGTGGGTCATGAAGTTGTTGTATAGATAGATGGTGATTTTCATATACTCGAATCTCTTTTTTTCCTTTAAACAAAGGAGATTCGTTGTCGGTTGCATGTATAGTCAAAGTGCCTTTACGATTTTCATTCATTGTATGTAAATGCTCACCGTATGCATGAGCTATCAGTTGAGCACCTAAGCATACCCCTATAATCGGCCCTAGATGATTTTTAATCAGCTTTATTTCATTTAAATATTGTTTGTCATGCCATTGTACTTTGAACGTATGTCCGCCAGATAGAATAATTAGGCTGCCTACGATAATATCTGATACATTAATCTCGTCAAATTTATAAACTTTTATATCAAAACCCTGTAAAACGGTAGCTAGCTGCTCAGTATAAAAGGAACCATTATCGATGATGTAAGCGTGTTGCATTGTATAACTATAACAAAAAAATGACCGTCTAGATCGTTTAAGCATAACTACTCTGGAGGGATGTTTGTATTACTTTTGCAACTAGGCTACGAGGTAATCGGCAGGTTATATCAATTCTGTGAAACTATTGATAACTACGGAAGCGCTGTTTAAGTCTTGGGGTTTTGAGTTACCAGCTTTTAAACCTACTACGTACGCACCTGAAGCTTTACCGGCTAACGTTCCGTTTTTTGAATCTTCAAATATAACTGTTTCATTGGGGTTTGCTCCAAGTTTGTTCATACAAACGATAAATGGTTCAGGGTCAGGCTTGTGTTTAGTAATATCTTCTTCAGATACAATCACTTTAAAGACTTCTTGCCAGTTATGTTCATCAATTACAGCTCTGACTTGCGAAGATTTACTTGCAGTAACAATGGCAAGATTATATTTCTCATTATTTCTTACCTTAGTTAGAAAGTCACTAACACCGGGCAACGGATTAGCTTTCACTATACCGGCTTCATACATTTCGTAAAATTCCTTAATAAAGTCTTCAGGTGTACTATCAATTTTGTATTTTTCTATAATAGTAGCTAAATAAGCATCTTCCTTAATATCTGTTCCGTCGCGACGCCATACTTTTACGAATAATTCGTAATCACTTTCGTCTGGCTTTACACCATATTTCAATAGTTGTTTCAGAAAAGTAGCGGGCCCCACCGGTTCAGTATCTACAAGTGTTCCATCCATATCAAAAAGTAGAAATTTTGCAAATTCAGGTATAATTATTTTTTGCATAACTCAATCATAACAGATAAATGGAGCGTGGGAATGCATGTATTTATATTGCAACTAAAATTAAGTTAGGTGCTTTATTTAATATTGCTAGCTAGCCAATCAAATATTTGCTGATTATATTCGTCTATCTGCTGTGCGGAAACGTTATCTAGTGAATGACTTACGCCTTCTACAATAATAACCTCTGGTTTAAATGCATTTTCATATGCATCAGTCGTTTCTTTAGGTATTTGCTCGTCTTTTTCGTGAACTACAAGTAATACTCTACCCTCAAACTTTGAAGCACGAGCCAATAAAGGGTGTTTCGCTAAGGCTTCAATGTCGCGTCGGAACATTTGAGTTGCTTTCCGGTCTTCATTTTTCATTAAAGTATAGAAGTCAAACGGTCTGTATAGTGCCGGAGCTCGTAGTATAAGACCATTGAACTTGCGATACTTAGTGAGTTGAGTAGCAAGAAAACCGCCGTAACTTGACCCAATAACAAATATTTTTCGGTCAGGATATTTTTCCTTAATCCAGTCAAACACTGTGACTACTTCAAGGAAATGCTGCGCAGGACTAAGTTCCTCAATATCAAATGGACTGTCTCCATGTCCTGAGTAATCAAATATTACTGTTGTGATGCCGAGTTCTTCAGCAAGACGTGGTAGAAAGTCATAATAGCGTTGCTTTGTTCGCTTTGATGTTCTACCAATTAATGACAGTAATACTGCACCGTTCTCGTCGCCATTGTAAATGTCAGCTTTTACTGCGTATCCTACACAATCTATATCCATGGTTGTTGGTTTCATATTTAATTCATTATATCAAAAAACAGAGACACTTTATCTCTATTTTAAGCGTAAGTGGTATGGAGGGAAGTATGCATTGTTGTTGAAGCTGGAATTGACGCGCCATCAGTTACTTAGTACTTTTTTGATCGGACGTTTTTTCTTCTCGTGTTCCACCGCGACATAAGAACCCATAGCCGCACCAATAGCAATCGGTAATATATACAAATAGTTCGACACGATTGCTGCTACCTCTATACCTATAACTAAATATAAAGTGAATGTTAGTCCTGCCGATTTTATTGATTTATGCTGGGTTAGTGAAAATGTTAGTCCAGAATCCAACAACTCAACTACAAAATAAAGTACTCCAAACACAAATGCCAGCAAAAAATTAAACTCATTAAATGCTTCACTTAAAGACAAAAATTCTATATCCATACCTATTATATTATCAAAAAAACAGAGACCATTCATCTCTGTTTTAAGCATAAGCGGTCTGGAGAGCCTACTGTGAAACTGTTGCAATCAACCTTATGAAAAATGATGAGCTATTTATCACAGAATTAACTTTCTAATACAATAAGCTATTAGTTAGACTTCGCTAATTACTTCGAATCCCTTAAAGCTACCTGTAATTGCCAGTCCCATAATCTTACCCTTACACAGTCCTCTTTGACGAATCTTTTTAGCTGTTTCATTGAGCGTAGAACCTGATCCAACAGCATCATCAATGAGTAAAATATTTTCATAATTATCATTACCCTCAACAGCAATTGTTTCTCTGGCATTAATTATCCTATCTTCAATTTTATTTAGTGTTTTTTGTGGTACAGCCACTGGAGTTTTAACTTTATTAATTACTAGTGTTCTTACATCAAGATTTAGTCTTTTTTGAAGCTGAGTTATTAGTTGTAGTTCCCTTTTAACTGTAGGTGGTATAAAACCTACGCCATCAATGTCATATTCCCTAATCATCTTCAGAACAGATGGTTTAATAGTATCCGCTAGCTCATTGATAAGTTTTCTATCTTGGCTCTGCTTGGCAAACAATAGGAGCTGGCCAAGCCTTGTTTTACCAAAAATCTCCATTGCATAGAAATCAATATAGAAAACTTTGTCCAAAGCTACATCATCAAAACTTGACTTCATCTTGTGCATACCGTCAATAAATCCTTGTTTTCTATATTTCTGATATTTATTAATTGTTTGCTTGTAAATAGTCGCAGACTTTATAGGGTCAAGTTTTCTATCTTGGCACCAAACAATAAACCCATCCAGGCCTTTCAATATAGTTCCTCGGGGAGTAATATACAAAAAATTATCCTCAATTGTATTTTGGACAATTTTATCAATTAATTTAATTTGGTCTATACTCTTTTCAGTTTTACTAGCTTCGGGACGGATAGAATAATAAACCTTTGGCGGTTTACCTGTTTTCACGAGTATACCAGTATCTAAAAGGGTTCTTAGCTGTTTACGTACTGCGCGATCAGTTATAGACAAAAAGTCTACTAACTCAGAACCTGTTACCTGACCATGTTCTTGTATATATTTAATAATTTTCTGCGATGTGTTCATATAGACAGTATATCATAATAGTTCCTAGTATACTAGGAACTAGGAACTATTATGATATACCTTTAACATGGAGGGACGTATGTATCGTTGTTGCAACTAGATTAAAGGTCCTGCAAGCATCTATACTTTATAAGAACTCTTCCTTTTGATAGTGTTTTACATTCAATTAGTTCAAGTTGCTGGTCAAACTCTGTTGGAAAAATAAATGGTCTTCCTTTTCCGATAATATACGGGTTAATGCTCAACTCTATTTCATTAACCAGATTCCTTTTTAGAAATTCAGCGTTCAGTTTTCCGCCACCTATAAGATAAACTGTCGTAAGATTTTTGTCTTTGAGATATTCAAGAGCTTCTTCCGGACTATGCACTACCTTATACCCTACAGGAGCTTTATAATCAGTTTGTGTTGTGACTATAATTTTGTGTTTAACATCAACATTATCGAAGTTATAATCATCATACATTCTAGTGACAATTTCATAAGTCTCTCGACCCATAACTATATTATCGAAGCCTTTAGCCTCCTCTACAAACTCAGACCAACCTTCTTCAGGTAACCATTCCTCATCACCATCTTCTCTTGCAATTAAACCATTTGGAGAGATTGCCATATTAAGTACTACTTTCATAGAACCATTATACCAATAAACCAAATGGGAGTGGAACTAAAAAACAGATACGGATTTGTACCAGGTGCTTAACTAAGCAAAGGTTGGAACAAATCTATATCTGTTTAGTGATTTATGGAGGTCCACACACCAACAAGTTCGCACTTATGATGGATGAATTGATTAGATGGACAAAAGTCCTAGGTTAATTCTTTTTGAAATACTCGGGATGCATTTATCTTTGTTGTAACTGATTTGAAAGGCTCGCGCTAAACTATTTCTAATATTTGACGGAAATCGCTAACGATGTGAGTGGGCTCATGAGCTTTCAGCTTGGATAGATCATAAAACTTCTTATGTTCATCTGGATAGAACAAGATAGAGTCTACTCCTGCATTTTTGGCGGCACCTAAGTCTTTATCTGAGTCTCCAATCATCACAGCTTGTTCTTTAGTACCACCCATTCGTTCAATAGCCCTTTCTAGTGGTTCTGGATGAGGTTTGTGGTTCTTGGTATCATCACCTGCAATAATGACTTGGAAGAATCGTGTTAAATCATAGCCATCCAAAATATGTTTCACGTTTTCATGAGGTGAAGTGGTTTGATGGTGCTGGCGGATGTTGCCTTTGTGAAGAAGCAGTAACCCCGGCGCGAGAGACTAGTTGCGGATCGCGGGGATGGGTGGGCCCAATTCTTTCTCCGGTTCTTGCCGGGCGGCTTGGACTTCCTGGAGTCGACGGTACTGATGCAGCCAGTGCGTGGAACGGATCTGGCGGGGAGAGCAGGAGGATCTGGGTGAGTTGGCCGCCAGCGGAGTCGCCGAAAGTGAAGATCTGGTCCGGATCGAGGGAGAACTGCGCGGAGTTTTCCGCAAGGAAACGCAGCGACTCCTAGGCGCCGGTTACGCAGTCCTTGATCGTGATTTTCCCGTCTTTCGCGCAGAGA
>JBGSIS010000013.1:0-39495 GCA_041742395.1 Saccharimonadales bacterium (SeqCode) | reverse complement strand
GGCGTAATCACTGTAAATATTTTTGGCAATCATCTCAAATCTTCGAGAAACTCCAGGGAACTTATTTATAATCTCAATTAAATTATCAACAGGTTCGTTAGATATCTGTCTAACTGCTTCAACTACAATTTGGGCATTCTTTCTATTAACTTCACCAATGAGTTTAATTTTGTTAATGTCAACTTCTTCGGATTGACTAGCAAATCCAATCTTCTCTAAATCATCAGGATGAGCGATTACTCTTTGGCTCTGACACACAAAATCATTAAAAGCTTTATAGTAATCTTCTCTTGTTGGGTAGATGTCCGGGTGATCATAATCAATTCCACTGATGATGCTAATGAAAGGATTAAACTTTAGAAAGTTTCTATCAAATTCATCTGCTTCGTAAACAAAATACTGGCTGTTACTATCAAATTGGCCCATAGAACCAAAGCTAATCTTTGCTCCAAGTGAATAACTTATTGGGATTTTAAGGTTTTGTAAAAGCCATATAGTCATGGCAGTGGTAGTGGTTTTACCGTGAGTTCCAGCAATAGCTATCATCTTGAGATTCTTTTCTTTAATAATGAAGTTTATAAAATCATCTCTTTTAGAAACCTTAATGTTATTTTCCTGACAAAATTCAATCTCCGGAAAATCTTTATTTTCCATAGTCACAGCACTGGAATATACGTACCAATCAATAGGGTTTTGACTATTTATGTTTTCAATAGATTCTTTGGATTGACCAACATAGGCATTAATTTCCTTGGATTTTAGGTATTCAATATAATTTGAATCTTGCTTGTCTGATCCAAATACATTGAAACCAGCTTCTTTAGCTACAATAGCCAATGGACCAATGCCGGCACCACCTATTCCTGAAAAAAATACATTCATTAAGTTAATTATAGCTTAAGTAAGCTGTTAAATAGATAGACACGTGATAAAATAACAATGATAAATCAAAATCAAAATGCTTAATAAAATAGTTACAAAAATTTTTAAACCCAAACACCCTTGGAGACAAGTTAAGTTTGATGAGTTAAGTGAGATCTATGTAAGCATGCTTTTTAGGGGTTTAGCAATAAGTATGACTGGTCTATTTGTCCCTATATACATGCTAAAACTAGGCTACGGCATAGATTCGATTATTTTTGTGGTAGCCATTTTTTTCACAGCGAGGTTAGTGTTTTTTGATATTCTCTCAGCATATACTACTGCCAGGTTTGGACCGAAGCACTCAATGTTAATTGGCTACGCACTACTAGCTTGTAATACAGCATTATTTTTAGCAATTAACTCTATTGATATACCACTTTGGATAATAGGTTCGATATGGGGTGGTTCAGCCAGTTTCTTCTTTATTCCATTTCATGTAGATTTTTCAAAGATTAAGCACAGTAAACATGGCGGAAAGGAGTTAAGTTATGTTCACGCGATGGAGAAAACCGGTGCCGTAGTGGGCCCACTGATAGGTGGAATAGTAGCAACGGTATTTGGGGCACAGTACCTATTTTTAATAGCAACTATTTTAATTATAATTGGCTTGATTCCTCTGTTTATGACTAGTGAACCTGTGAAGACTAGGCAACATATAAGTTTTTATGGGTTACCTTTTCGTCGGCTAAAAAGGGATTATTTTTCAATTGGAGCATTGGGCATTGAAAACACTATAAGTATGTTTCTTTGGCCGTTATTCATAGGATTATTCGTATTTTTGGATGATAAAGTATATGCAAAAGTCGGTACAATTACTACAATTTCAATTATTGCATCAATTTTTGCAGTTTATACAATTGGAAAAACAATAGATAACAAGAAGGGTAGATATTTATTAAGGGCTAATTCTATTGCAAATGCCGCCCTGAACCTAATTAAACCTTTTGCACTAAGCTTTTCTCCGGCACTAATGGTTGCAGTTCTAAATGACGTAATTACTCCAGGATATCGAATACCATACCAAAAAGGCTTCTATGATGCTGCAGATGACCTTCCAGGCTATAGAATTGCATATATATCTTCTATGGAGTGGTTTAGTAGTTTATGTAAAAGTATAATTTGGTGGTTATTATTCTTAATGACACCAATTTTTAGTGAATACACTGTAATATCTACCGGTTTTGTAATTGCTGCCATTGCGTCTATGCTAATAATGACAGAAAGATTCAAGGCTCTTAACCCAACAAGAAGATGAATAAACGAAGACTACACCACTTTTATACAAAATTTAGATTACTCAATACTAAAGTGATAATTATTTTACTGATAATTTCTTCGCTAATAACAATCCTTTCACTTAGGCAGAATAATTTAACAGCCATAAAGCTAAGAGATAACGTATTAGCAGCTGATGAAAAAGGTGGCGATGTAGAGGCCGCACTTAGGGAATTACGTCAATATACCTACACCCATATGAATACTGACTTAACTTCTGGTGCAAGTTCGACTCAGTATCCAGTACAGCTAAAATATACCTATGACAGGTTAGTGCAGGCAGAGAAGGACAGGGTTTCAAAAGTTAATGAAAAAATATACGCAGAAGCCCAAGCTATTTGCGAAATGCGTTTTCCTATTGGCTTGTCAGGTAGCGGCAGAATACCTTGTATTGAGGATTATGTCTCTCAAAACGGAACTAGGGAACGTCCCATTCAAGATAGTTTATATAAGTACAATTTTGTTTCTCCGCAGTGGTCGGCAGACGTAGCAGGTATAAGTTTAGTAATTTCAGTATTTCTACTTATTCTACTAATTGGAAAACTTATTGCTGATAAATATATAAAAAACCAGCTCAGTAGTCACCTATAGAGCTGGTTTAATTACCTAACTATGGATTAGTCGTTGGTGTGTTGTTGTTTGTGTTTGGTGTAGCATTGCTATTTTGCTGAGTAGTGTCGTTGCTATTATTGGTTGATTGCGACTGACACTTTTGACCTTCAGGATTATCAGCAACATATTTCTTAATTGCCTGAGTTACTTGGCCGTCATCTTTGAGGTTTTCCCAGAAAACAAGTTGTTCGCTGTTGATTACCATTTGATCTTGTGGTCCATGAAGTTCACAACCGAGTTTTACGAGTTGAACATCCTGGTTATTACTTTGACCATTTGGTTGAACCTGTTGGTTAACTCTTAGGTAGTAAATATCACCAAGGGTTGTGTATCCAGAGTTGATAGCAGTAATTTTACCGAAATATACCTGACCACCATTTAAGAAAACAGCTTGGTATTTAGAAGGATCTACATAACTACTCTGTTTTTTAACGTCAGCTCGGAAAAAAGCTAAGTAAGCAATCAAAGATATAGCTAATAGGGTTATTGTGAAAAGTAATATAACTGAAGCAATTCGCCAGTTTCTGTCACCTTTCTCTCTATTGCCTCTAGGTAATCTAAGGCCTTTTTTAGGAGGTGGCGCAAAAGGTTTATGTGGCGCAGGACCTACAGGTACTCCATTATTTAAATTATTGGCACTATTATTTGGGGGTGTGCTTGTCCCACGGTTATTCCATTCCATAGATAAAAACCACCTTGATTTACATTAAATTACAGAGGATAGTTTAATGCATAAGCGCCTTATTATGCAAATTTAACTTCCGAAAAACACTTTAAAATACTTACTTTGTATATTTTACTTCGAAAAAGTTATTGACAAGATAATTCTTAACAGAGTATCGTAGGGGTACGATTAATAATTACTAGAGAATAGGGAGAATTTGTAATCATGGCTTACAAGCACACAAACTCTAAGGGTGTAACATACTACTTAAATTCAAAGGAAGTCACACTACGTGGTGGTAAACTACAGACAATTTACTACTTCAGCAAAGATGAAAGACCAGAAGCTAGCGATCTACCTTCAGGATTTTCAGTAAACGAAAATCCTCGAAACGGATTCCTAACTGTAAAAAGAAGTTAATTTTAGCATTTATAGCTAAACAAGCTCGTCTGTTAATTAAAACAGGCGAGTTTTTGTTTTTGCGTGTAAAATATTAATGATGAGTAATAAAATTCTAAAAGTCAGTAAGCTGCAAAAATCTTATTCTAATAAGAAAGTGGTTAAGAGTATTAGTTTTACTGTAGAAGAAGGTGAAGTTTTTGGCATTCTTGGACCTAACGGTGCTGGCAAGACTACTACCTTGGAAATGATTGAAGCTCTAATACCGATTGATGGCGGCAAAGTCGAACTAGCTGGTTTAGACGTTGCTACTAAGCCTATGGAAGTTAAGCAGGTTATTGGTGTACAACTTCAAAGTAGTAGTTTTTACGATCATCTAAACCTGAAAGAGTTACTCAAAATGTTTGGTGGTATGTACCACCAATCTGTCGATGTTGAAAAGTTGTTAGAAGAAGTTGAATTATCTGAAAAAGCAGATAGTGAAGTCCAAACATTATCTGGAGGGCAAAAACAGCGATTTAGTGTAGCCTCGGCTTTAGTTAACGATCCTAAAATTTTATTCTTGGACGAACCTACAACTGGCTTAGACCCACAAGCTAGAAGAAACTTATGGGAACTAATTAAATCCATAAGACAAAAGGGCATAACTGTAGTTATGACAACTCATTATATGGATGAAGCAGAAGAGCTATGCGACAGGATTGCAGTAATGGACAACGGTAAGATAATTGCATTGGATACACCGGCTAACTTAGTAAATCAGCTTATAGAGCGAGGATTTAAGAAAAAACGAGTTGTAAAACAAGCTAGTCTTGAAGACGTTTTTATAGACTTAACTGGAAAGGCATTGAGGGAGTAAATGTTTAGGCAATTGTCTACTGTCGTAGTACTTACAAGATCATTTACTAAGCGCTTTTTTAGAGATAAAGTAGCACTATTTTTCACTTTTTTGTTTCCACTAATCTTTTTAATCATTTTTGGTTTTGTTTTCGGAAACAATAATACCGTAAGATTTAACGTTGCCGTCATAAATAACTCCGATAATCTTTTTGCAAGTAGCTTTGCCGAAAATCTACAAAATAATGACATTTTCAAAGTAAAAGAAGTCGAGAGTTTTGACAAAGCCAAAGAACTCGTCGGCAGGGGTGAACTAGACGCTATTATTGAACTCGACCAAAATTTTGGAAAAGTTAATGATAAAAATATTCCCTCTGGACAATTAAAAACCTTTTATGATCAGGGAGATAATCAACTAGTAGCCACATTAAGTGCAGTTCTTCAGGGAACCCTTGATGAAATTAATGAGCAATTGGTACCCAGATCCGATCCGGTAACTCTTGCGGTGATTCCGATTCAAACCAGTAATCTATCAAGTTTTGATTATACATTTGCAGGCTTAATTGGATTTTCAATATTGTCACTAGGCATTTTCACAATGAGTGAGGGATTTACCGGGGATAAGAAATCTGGAGCATTAAGGCGAATAAAGGTTGCTCCAATCAGGACTTGGCAGTTAATTGTAGCTACGGCCACAAACAGAGTATTTGTTGGTCTAATTTCAATTGCAATATTATTCGTTACTGCATTAGTAGTATTCAATTTTGAAATGCGCGGGGACTATTTAAACTTCATTCTATTTTGCATTATTAGCACAATTTGCATGTTTGGCTTTGGTATGGCAATTGCCGGCTGGGCAAAAGACGCTACTCAAGCCGCTCCACTGACTCAAATTGTAGCTGTCCCGATGATGTTTCTAAGTGGCGTATTCTTTCCAGTATTCTTAATGCCTGAGTGGCTACAATCAATAACTGCATATATTCCATTAACCCCTATTGTAGAAGGACTTAGGATGATAATAACAGAGGGTAAAACAATAATTGATCTGGGTCCCCAGCTGACAATAATTGGGGCATGGACAATATTTATATACGTTTTAGCTTTCAAAATATTTAGGTGGGAATAGTTATTCGGCTTGCTTGTCTTTTCTGCGTTCTCGAATAAATAAGACTAATAAAAGAATAGCGAAAGCTAATCCAATAACGAATGGAATTAAAAGTCCTACCCCTAGATTGACTCCTGCCCAAAATAGAATAATTGCAAACCAGCTATATGCACTGAGACGTTTTGTTTCGCCGTCACCCCATAGTATTTTAACAATTAGTGCAGCAATAAAAGCGCAAACCAACCAGCCAATAAAACTTCTAATATGAACACCAAAATATGACCCAGGTGTCTCCCACTGCCATAATGTTAGTTTATTCATAGCTGGAGCTAAGACGCTAAAAGTTAGGGTTGTAAACAGAGCTGTAAACAACGGAACTAAGAATCCTATACTGATCTTTCTGGCAAGCCAAAACGAACCAATTACAATAGGCGGATAACTTAAAGCAACAATCCAAGGAGTTGTTCCTAGGAACCTATTATTTAGTATAGTGTTATAGCTGAATTTACCATAAGGTATTCCGGTTTTTACAGCAATGGTTTCGAAACCGACTGCTAGTGCAGCTAGTAAAATAAAAATTGTAATTGCTCTAATTGGCCCGCTTTGTTTTATAGTTCCAATAATTGCTGGTAAAGCAAAAACTAAAAGAACAATTACAGAGGCAATATAAGCAACAGACCCAGATATTTGTGTTAGGTTCATTATCGACTATTATCTCATACTTTGCTCTATAAATTAATACATTTGAACAGATTAAAAACTATTGTAAAATATTTCAAACAGTGATATAATATAAGTATGAAAGATCACGAACTTCTTGAAGTATGGTACGACAACGTAAGAGTGAATCAAATTAGTCATTCGGATGGTATAACACCTGAAGTAGCAGAACAAATTGGCTATAAGCATCCCGCCGACCTTCACCTGGGTAATATTGCACTAGGAAGTAGTACTCTAGAAGAACTTGAGAGTCGTGACCCCGCTATTGGGCTTACCCAAGCAGAAGCTAATGCACTTAATAGTGCAGCTAATGCTGAACGAGGTGGTACAACAGTTGACCCAGATCTATTGAGATAAGGAAAATTTTATAAATAATGCCCCAAGACAATGAAACTTTATTTGTGATTGCTGAGCAAACTGGTCAGGTAGTTCCTGTTAATTTTGATGCACCAGAAGCATCTGTAATGTTGGAAGAACGTAATGTCCGACTTCAAAATGTAGTAACCCTACTTGCTCATAAATCTATGCTTGAAGGCTTTGTTTCTTTTGATGTTCCCTCAACTTCAAGCTATGGAGAAAGAGCTTCAGTTGTGCGTGAAAATGCAAAAAAACAGATTGAAGAACTAACTTTAGAATCTAAAATGGAATTTGCAAGAGCAACAGGTCATTTTTCACTTCTAGGAGCAGACTATGATCGTTCTGAAGTTAAGAGAATAACTCGAAATATGTTCTCAGACTTTTTAAAAAAGTATTATGGGCACAGAAATTACAAAACAGCTCAAGAATTTAGAAGAAAATTATCAAAAGACGTTGAATTGTATCAGAGTCAACCACAGGAAATTGAAACTCCAAAAAGTCCTAAAGAAGAATCTTTAGCGGTCACAGAACTGAATAATCATGAAAAGCTAAAGGCAATACTTAATGATGAGCGCGCTGGATTCTTACCAACAACTAATCGAGAGAAAACATATATTTTAACTATCCTGGACTACATAGACAGTAAACGGGGAACTGCTGATCAGCTTCTTGAAGTATTTAAAAAATCTCAGGGCTTCATTTCATCTAAGGGTATTATACGTACCGCTGGTGTCGGTGAAGGCAGACGTTCAGTCGAGAGCTTAATATACGAACTTGGTGATTATGCTGGAGATGCAATTAAGTCGCATAGTCGACTTGCCGAATTACAGAATTATCTATCAGAAATATATAATCCAAGACTTACGCTTGAAGCTGCAATTGGCCAAGATCATTCTGGCTTTGCTCCGTTATATAGATATAATAAATTAAGCGAATTATTCGACAAGCAACTACCAGACATATTGCCCCGGGCAATAGATCCAATGAAAACCGTTGAAAATCGTTGGGCCAAAGTAGGCGAGGGAAAGCATAAAAAAGTTACCGATCGATTTATGATAGAAAATCCGGAATCTGAAATAGTTGACTCAATGAATGAATTTATTTCAAATACTTCAATCCTTGAAGCTCGACATTTGCTTAGTAGAGCTCTTATAAATGAAGAGCAACGCGCAAAGTTTTTCACTGATCGTTTAAATGAAGTAAGACAACTCTATGATGTGAGTAAGATCTTTGGAGCATTAGTTAAAGTTTCAGAAGAAATAGTAGGTAATAATGCAAAAAACAGCTAAACCTTTATTTATTTTGGCGCCTATGGATGATGTAACCGATACAGTCTTCCGAAGAATAGTAAAAGATTGCGCCGAACCAGATATATATTTTACAGAGTTTGTAAATGTTGACGGTCTTCAAAGTGTTGGTAGGGAAAAGCTACTAAAAAGACTTTACTTTACTAAAGATGAACATCCATTAATTGCTCAAGTTTGGGGCAAGAATCCAGAAAATTATTACAAAACAACTAAGCAGATAATTGATGGAACTTTCGCAAAAGAGATGGGGGTTGAAGGTTTAGAATATGCTGGAATAGACATCAATATGGGATGTCCAGACAAAGCCGTTATAAAAAATGGCTGTTGCTCTGCATTAATCGATAACAGGGGTTTAGCAGGGGAGATAATTGACGCAGTTAAAAGGGCAGTCCAAGAAGTTAATCCTGACTTCCCTGTTAGTGTTAAAACTAGAGTTGGGCTTCGGCAAGTAGATATGAGCTGGTTTGAGTTTCTATTAAAATATAAACTTAACATGTTAACAGTACATGGTAGAACTGCCAAAGAAATGTCTAAAGTTCCAGCTAACTGGGATTTAATTGGCGAAGTAAGTAAGATGCGAAAAGCTCTCTCCCCTGACACTCTGATAATTGGAAATGGTGACGTCACTAGCCGTGAACATGGAAATGAACTGGCTAAAAAATACGATTTAGACGGGGTTATGATTGGCCGCGGAGTGTTTCATGACCCTTTTATATTTTTGGAAAATTCAAACTGGGAGACCAAGTCTAAGGTTGAAAGAATCGAACTGTATACTAAACACGTTAAGTTGTTTGAAGAAACCTGGAATAATCCAGAATTAAATTTTAACAGTAACAAAAGTATCAAAACTCTTAATAAATTTTGTAAAGTATATATTCAAAATTTTGATGGAGCTAAAGAACTTCGTGAAAAACTTATGGCTGCTAATTCCAGCGCTGAGCTTTTAGAGATATTAACTACAGTTAACAGTTAGTTGCAGAGTTATATTTTTCACCCCATTTTGCCATTGCTAGTAGTACACTTCTTAGTTCTTTGCCTTTTTCTGTAAGCTGATACTTGTATCTTGGTGGATGTTCACAGTATTGTTCTTTAGAAATAATGCCATTACTTTGAAGCATGTCTAATCTTTGACTTAGTGTTCTGGGGCTAATTGATTCTAGTTTTTGCTCTAGGTCAGAAAAGGCTACAGGACATTCAGTCATTTCGCTAATTATCAGGGGAGTCCATTTATCGCCAACAATTGAAAGAGCGCTTTTTATACAGCCTGGTTTTTTTTCAATTGCTTTCATGATTCTATTCTACAGCTATTATGTATAAAAATAAACTTTACAAAGTATAGTAACAAGCTATACTTAATATAGTAACTATAAAAAAGATAGTAAAGAAGGGATTATAAATGAAAAAAATTAAACTTATTGTCGGAAGCACTCGTCAGAATAGAAACGGTATAGCAATTGCCGATTGGCTGGTTAATTTAGCTAAAGAACAAGAAATAGATTTAGAATTGTTAGATTTAAAAGAAATAAATCTACCAAACTTTGATGCGGCAGTTTCTCCAGCTTATATGCCAACTCAAACAGAGGAAGGTAAGGCTTGGCAGAAACAAATTGCCGAAGCAGAGGGAATTGTGTTTCTAACCTCTGAATACAACAGAAGTATTCCTTCTTCATTAAAAAATGCCATAGACTATTTATTTGATGAATGGAAAGAAAAACCATCAGTTATTGTTAGCTATGGTTTTATAGATGGCGGCGGTAGCGCAACTAATCACCTAAAAGATATTCTAAATTGGCTAAAAGTGGATATTAAGGAACCAACTATTGCAATTCAGTTCACGCCAGAAACATTCAAGCAAGAAGGCGGATTCGCAGATATAGATAGTTCACTATCAGGTACTAAGCAGCCATTTATTGATGCTTTAAAGTCTATTTCTTAATCAGCTGCAGGGAAGTAGGTTCCTGTTTCACCGTTTAGCGCCATTTCGATAGCATTTGGATTTTTACCATTCACTATCCACATATCAATACCCGCGCTCTTAGCAATTTGGTAAGCGGCTAACTTACTAATCATTCCACCATTTCCATTTTCGTTAGTTGTGTCGTTTGCATAAGTAATACAGTCTATTACATTATTAACAACTGGGATAAGTGTAGAACTATCATTGGCGTCTTCAAGCATACCATCAACATCTGTAAGTAAAACTAGTTTAATGTTTGAACCAAATAAACTAGATTCCCCAAGTAATTTAGCGTAACCAGCAGAGGAAGTATCGTTATCTCCAGATACAATTTCATCTGTACTAATTGCATCGTTTGTATTTGCTACAATTATGTCTTTTTTCTCTAAACAAAATCTCGTAACATCAAGGAGATTCTTTTTCTCTTTTTCAATTTCAAATTCTCTTCTGGTGACAAGTATATTTGATGTATTGATAGGACTTAAAGTATCGTCCCATAGATTAGTTATTGTTCTCCATCCCGATGCAGCAAGTCTTTGTAATTCAGGTAGATTTTCTATAATATTTTTGTCTGGCCTATTTTTGGTACCCGTCTCTATCATGCCAGCAGATATGGCAGCTGATGAAAATACTATAATTTTCCTACCTATTTCTAGCTGTCTTATTAATTGATCTCCAACTATGTCAAAAGATTCATGATTAATTTCACCTCTCTCAACATCTTCGTTTGAAATTAATGTAGACGACCCAACTTTAACTAGCAATATATCGTCAATCACCTCTAATTTTTTCATAATATTTCCTCTTAAAATTTAAAACGCCCCACTTATGGGGCTTAAACATGCTAAATTTACCCCTTTAATTTGACGGGGGTGGTACAACAATTACAATACTGTCTAGCATTAACATAAGTATATTTAATCACATTATAAAACAATTGGCAACAAAAAATCCAATCATTTGACTGGATTTTTTTTGGTGGAGATGGAGTAACCTTATTTGAAACTCGCCCACTAGAGGATATTCTAGCAGACATAGCCGAGGGCTGGGATAATACGCGGCGTTGCATAGGCAGGGTCAGAGATAGCGAGTTTACTGAGGTTAGCTATGTACTTTAAGGTGACTAGGAGTATAAGACGAAAGTGTTTGAAACAAGGCTATAATATGGTGTATGAGCCAAGACCATTCCGACCATCCACCAAAACATATAGACGACATACACACCAAGCTAATTAGCCGTGTTGAATTTGCCGCTAAGCGAGGCACTGAATTTAGTACAGAGGTTCGTAAATGGGGAAATGACCACCCTGTATCGCTAAGCGGTGAAATTGCGGATGACAGGCTATCGTATAAGGTTGTTCTAAACTTTAGCCAACAACCAGACCTTGATAATTGGGGGCGCACCTTTGGAGATGCAATGCATAACCTTAGAAGTGTGCTGAATAATATGGTCGCCGAAATCGCACAATCCGAGGGAGCAACAAAGGAACAGATTAAGAGTGTTCAGTTTCCAGTAGCGTTAAGTGCGAAACAATGGCGTTCCGAAAAAAGGCGAATTGAGATACTGCCACAAGAGGTACAAGCTGCTATTGAGAAAGTTCAGCCGTTTGCTGAGATGCCGCAGTCACCTACGCAACATCCCCTTGCGGTCCTATCCGCTCTTAGCAACCAAGATAAGCACCGACTTGAACTTACGCCTGCGATAGAGCCTTTACAGCTAGCTCATGATACTTCTATTGAATTTGAAGAAGTTCCTGACCCTATCGTATTGCAGCAGGTAATGAACAGAATGAAGATTGATGGTCGTTTCCAAGATGGAGTTGAAGTTATTGCTCACGACACAACACCATACCGTATTGAGCGGTTAATTGGCTACCACCAATATCACGGGAGGGTGCAGGTAGTTACGGATGAAGATGTTGCTCTTAGCCCTGCCGAGGTAATGAATACTGTCTTTCCAGCCGTGACGAACATTATTGAGGGTGTGTTGTATGCTTGGGCAAATGGCACTATGTCGCCTGCGGATGGTAAGTAATGGCAAAGAAAAAAGTATACGGCAAGTGCAGGATTTGCGGTGAGGAAAAGCAACTCACCCAAGAACACTACATACCCCGCGCAGCTGGTGGTGGTACAAAGAGGACGCTTTATAGTGGTGATGAGCTAATCAAGACACTGCACAAAGATGAAGACGGCAATGACTATAAACCGCGCGGAAAAATTAAACAAAATGGACTTTCTGACTATTCCTTATGTAAGGAGTGCAATGAGCTATCAGGCATTCTATACGATAAAGATTTCGCCGAGTTTTATAAGCGCATTCACTATGTGATAACCTCGTCAACCGAAATCCCTAAAGGCGTAAACATAGATGAATATCTTGATAAAAAAGTTGCAACAATAGTACTGAAAGATATTAAGCCGTTTAATATCGCTAAGCGTATGCTGGTGTCCTTTTGTACTATTGAACACGCTGGACTTACTGACCGACAGCTAGAGATTAGAAAGGCTATATTAGACAAAGACTACCAACCAAATACCGATAACTTTGCTTTATATATGAGCCTACATCTAGGCAATAGCGCCTTTTATGGCACGGTTGCCGCATTAAAGAATATAGGCGGTAGACACTTTAGTCAGGTTTATGCAGGGATTGAGAGTGACTTAGTGGCATTCTACTATTCTGCGGATAAAGACACAAAAACCGTAGGATTAGATAATTGTACCGACATTACGCCGTGGCTCACGCGATATAAATACGACCAAATAGCGACTATAAAACTTGAATTAATGTTTAATAAATCATTGATGATACGCTTTCCAATAAGCTCATAATCTACACAAACAAGACGGGGGGTATGCCCCTCTACCTCTGTTAAATAGGTACTCCGCTGTCTAAATACCTAATTTCTGGGCGTAATTCCGCCATCGTTTTTTTGGCAAAAATAGGGAGTACCGAATTTTTGTCTCTCACTCTCAAAAACACACTTTTTGTTATTTTATGAGCATAGAAAACCAGCCAGAGCGTTTCTTTTTCTTAGTTTTCTTACCGGTCTTAGGGTCAATTTCGTACTCGTCATCGTCCTTTTTATGATTGTGCTTGCCGTGCAAGCTGTCGCCGTGATTGTGCCCATCATCTGCTTTGTGGCTGTCCATAAAACCAGAGAGCGTATCATTGCCCTGCATAGACTGATTGAGCGCGTGGTCGTGATTACACATCATTTCCATCTGTGCCGCCATCTGCCTAAAGTCCACAAAGTCACGATACACTTCGCTTGTACCCTCACTGACAATAACTTCCATACGACGCACTTTTTCTTCTAGAGCCAACTCGGTATCACTAGCTACACCTTGAATAGCTTCTTGAAAGGCAGCATTTATATCAAAGTCTTCGCTCATACCAAATGCTTCCATACCTAAGTCTGGCATTTCTTCAAATCGTGGGGCTTGCTCTAATGTGTTCACGCAATTAACCTCTTTACGTTATCAATACCCTGTGGGCTGCGAGTGCGTAACGCTTCGTAGCCTAGACCCTGAATAACGACCAATGCCTTATCTCGTGCAGCGGTTTCGGGATTACCTGTTTGCTCATCCCGCATACCCTCGTGCCAGAGCAGCATTGCTTGCCCTGTTTTAATTTGTTGTTTGGTAATTGTGATAGTAGTTTGCGGCATATCTGAGCCAAACAATCGTTTTGAAACCTCGGCTGTTACAGAGTTACCAGCTTGTTCACGCCAAGTATGATTGACGTGCTGACCAGACTGCCACGCAGCTTGCACATTTGCATCACTACCAGCAGCAAGTAAGGTTGCGAAGTGTTCCGCTTCAACGCTATCGTTATTTTTTCGTCCGTGTTCGCCGATGCCCTTAGTTTCTGACTGACCAGCAGCGGAGAGTACCATAGATGCACCGTAGCGAACCTGTTGACGGTACGGCTGTCTTAATACGTGCAAGCGTAAGTTATCGCTTTTAAGACCATCCTCACTAACAACAGCAGGATAGAATACAGACGTACCACGCTCTACCAGAGCCGATGGCACAAGGACAAGATAGCCTGGTAACACTGCGGCTGCTTCGGCGTAGCTGTTGGCATTATGTTTACTTAATGGAACATACAAGCCATCTAGCTTAGGGTGCGGTACTGAGCTTAATACAGCCTCAGCACGGTCTTTAACTGTTGCGACCCGTTCTGCTACCTGATGACCTGCAAAATCGCCGTCAATGCTTGCTCCACGTTCTGCGCCTAAAAAGGCATTCGTACTGGCAATCGCATCTTCAACTCTGGATTGGGTAATAATTTCTGACATACCAACAGCTTAGTAAACCGACATCGTTATTGCAATTTTGTTGCATTAAGACGTATAATTGAAACGTGTCAACTGATGATATAAGCAATTTTAAGCAGATACTTAGTAGCAATGGCTACCGACTTACGGATGCACGAGAGGCTACATTTAGGTTACTCATAAGCCCAGAACCTCAATCAATTAGCCAGATACTTACCAAAGCAAATGGCAAAGTTGACCGTGTAAGCGTTTACCGAAACATAGAGGTGTTTGAAAAGCTGGGCATTGTGCATCGCATCTATGTCGGCTGGAAGTACAAAATAGAATTATCCGATGAGTTTATAGCCCACCATCACCACCTAAGCTGCCTTGAATGCGGCAAAATTATTGATATTGAAGACGAAAAGCATATTGATGAGTTTATAGAAATGGTTGCGGCAAAATCTGGCTTTACGCCACGCCGCCATCAGTTTGAAGTTGACGGCTACTGCCAAGATTGTAAGAACCGCCAGCAATAACATACTAACTTCTGGTACTCCTCCTAAGGAAACTATATAATCAGTATTGTCTAAAACCAGTATCATCAATCGCATTTTTGCGTGTTTATGCCAAAAAATGGGCGACTCGCGTAAAAGTATTCGGCGTAAGCTGGTACTGGTTTTAGACGACCTGCGGGTCGTCCTTTTTTATGGGCTTCCTGCAAATAGCAAATAAAGGAGGTCAAAGTGAATAAGCAAATCTTTAAAAAGTGGTGGTTCTGGGTCATCGTTGTGGTTGTACTCGGCGCGATTGGCGCAGCAACCCAATCAAGTAGTGAAACAACGACTACTAATAATCCAAGTAGCTCAGAGCTGACTGCAAATACTAGCGCTACTGGTACTTTGCCGAAACTGAACGAAAGCGATTATTCGGGCAAAGAGGGCTTGGTAGTATACAAAGATTTGAAAGCCAAAGGCTACACGGTTGATGCTGATTTTGAAAATCAGGCACTGACTGACATAAACGGCAAAGCCTCAACAATGTTTGAGCCTTTAGACGTCAACAAGGCGGATGACCGTCAATCAGTTGATGCATTCGTAGTTGGCGGCGTTTCGCAAACTGGCGATAGCGTAAAGCTAACCATCGTTAAGTCATCCAACTAGATTGCGCTATACTAGAAATACAATTTAACAACTCCACCTTTTATGTAGCTGTATAGCGGAACGGACCGCGCAAAAAACGGGCAGCAATAACGCATAAAATGTAAGAATACGAGGACGGCTCGGCAAAAAACGGACTTATCTGTGGGCTAACGCGCCATATGACACTACCTAGTGTTTATGGCTTGGGAGTTTCAAGCCGTGAGTACCGTTTCTCAACAAGAGCAAGAAGTAGGCAGTTTTGTAGAGCTAATTAAAGTTTTGCAAGAAATAGATACAACAAGTCCAAAAGCCAAAATTAACGAACAGTCCATAGACGATAATAACGGTGGGCGCATCATCTTATAGTCAATGGTAGAATTGGCATATGTACGATGAGCAAGAGCTAGACCTAAGAACGCTTAAATATGTGCTGTACCTGCGTAAGTCCACTGAGGATGAGGGCAGGCAGATTAGGTCTATCAAAGACCAAGAGCGGGATTGTAGAGACCTAGCTAAACGCTTAGGGCTAAATATCGTAGACACTATATCCGAGCAAAAATCGGCAAAGAAACCAAACAATCGCCCTGAGTTTACTAATATGCTAAAGCGTATCAGGCTCAAAGAGTTTGACGGCATTATTGCTTGGCATCCTGACCGACTTGCCAGAAATATGGTTGAGGCGGGCAAAATTATTCATATGCTTGATACGGATGTTATTAAAGATATTCGTTTTGTTTCGCATCAGTTTTCAAACGATGCAAACGGCAAAATGCTTTTGGGTATGCTGTTTGTATTTAGCAAGCACTACTCCGATGACTTATCTAGTAAGGTTACGCGCGGCGTAAGGGGCAACCTGCGCGACTATAAATCAGGTGGCACGCCAAAACACGGCTATATACGCGACACTGAGGGCATCTACCGCAAAGACGGCGATAACTTCACTATCATACAGACGGCGTGGCATATGCGGGCTAAGGGCGTAAACCAGCAAGAGATTTGCGACTACATAAACTCTCAGGGCTATCAGAAGTTCATAGCAATACGCGGTGGTCATACTACATTTACGATGGCTGACAGCACGCTGAGCAACTTATTCAAAGACACCTTTTATTATGGTGAGTTAAACCAAGCTGGTCAGACCATTGACTTGATAACAGCGCCAGTACCATTTGAGCCAATGATTGACCGAGATACATTCTTTATGGTCCAAGAGCTTAGCAGAACTAGGCGGCGTGCTAGCAAGAAAAATCGTAAGCCAATCTTGCCACTTCGCTATATGGTTTATTGCGATGTATGTAAGTTTGATAAACCGATGCAAGTCGGACGCACGCGAGGCAGGGATAAGGTTCATCGCCTCAACTATGCTTGCCTAAATAAGGATTGTCCGAGAGAAAGGGGCTATAAGAGTATTCGCGGCAAGCTGGTGTTTAGCGAGATTGATAGAGTAATTAAAGAAAAACTGCTGAGCTTGCCTGATAACGCATATGATGAGTATCTCAAAGAGATTAAATCTTATAGTGATACTGCTAAAACAAAGCTACGCTCTGACCTTAGTAGGGCAAGGACAACCAAAGCTGGTTATGAAAAGAAAATAGCAGAGTTGTCACCGAGCCTATCAATCATTAAAGATGAACGCGCCCTACAAACAATCAGTGAGCAGATTGGTGAGGCATCACAAATCGTACAACAGCAAGAGCAACTCATTGAGAAATATCAGAGGAGTATTGAGCGCAGTACCTTACCTGCCATTGATAAAGATGGTTTAAGGCTACCCTAAAAGAAATGGCTCAAAAGCTCAAAGCTGCCGATGTGGTTCAAAAGGACATCATTGTCAGTAATTTGTTTTTGAAACTTTTTGACCAACAAAAAATGACGCATTACTCCTTTAAAGAGCCAGTTGCGTCATTAGTTGCGTTACCGTCATTCCAAACTGGTGGGGGTGGTAGGAATTGAACCTACGACCAATCGGTTATGCTTACCACTACAATTTTCATTGCCTCTTTCGAGTTTGCGGTCTGGACTGTCTCTTCATCCATAATATTATGGATGCCTGCCGTTCAGTCTCTACACCTTTCCGTAAATATACGGACTTGGCTCGGGATTACCATTGCAAGAGGCTTCCCCGAATTTGACAAGATATACTTACCGGTTGCCCATGTAAGCAGCCCTGAAATAATTGACATATCTAGTTTATAATAAGGTTATGAATAGTGAGTCTAACTGCAAAATTTGCTCTAAAATTCTATTAGGCAAGCAAACAAAATTTTGTTCAATTAAGTGCAAAAATTCAGCTCATCAATCTTACTCTGCTCAAAAGAAGCGAGGCCTAGAAAGAAAAATTTACCTCGTAACGAAGCTTGGCGGCAAATGTTCAAACTGCGGTTATGCAGTAAATATTGCCGGCTTAGCATTTCATCACGTTGGTGGTAAAAAATTTCAATTGGATGCTCGATCTTTATCTAATCGTAAAATTGATCCCATACTAGAAGAAGTAGAGAAATGCATACTACTTTGTCATAACTGTCATGCCGAAACACATAATCCCGACCTAGACTTAGTCAAATTGTTAATTGAGCCGACTGCTCTAACCACTGAGCTACACCCCCGTGTAGTCTAGTAGCAAAGTAAGTTTTTTACATTGCTACTTTTAGTTACTTTAAGCTTTAATTATTATTAAACTTAACGGAAAATAGTATACCAGTAAAATGCTATAATAATCTAGTAATGCTTACAAAAATCAAAAGCTTGGCAAAAGATCCTAGGGTTCATCAATTCAAAGATGTTAGAGTTGTAAGCCTTATGGCATTCGGGGTAATACTTTTATTAGTTTCTTGGAGTAGTGTTAAGGCTATTCAAAGTAACTATGATTTACAAAAACAAATAGCTAAGATTCAAAAACAAAACGAAATCGAAAAACTCAAAAACGATAATCAAAAACTAAAAAACGAATATTTTAAAACCGACCAGTTTATTGAACTACAAGTAAGAAGAAACCTTGGTAAGGCCGCACCAGGAGAAACATTAATATTAGTTCCGAAAGACGTAGCCCTTTCGCGTTCAGCCGAAAGACCAGAAGTGAAAGACGTCAGCCAAACCCAAACACCAAACAAGCCCACTTATCAGAAGAACTTTGAAGCTTGGATGGACTTTTTCTTACACAGAACATAAAAAAGAGCGCCGATTGACGCTCTTTAAATGAAGCTTAAGTAATCTTACTTTTCTTCTTCTACGTGCATACGGATTCCACCGCTTTCAGCAAATATAAAGTTAAGAATAACTGCTGCAATTGCACCTTGTACCCATCCAATAAAGAAAGCAACGATTGGATAGATAATGATACCTAAGCCAAATACCCATAGACTTAGACCTAGAGTCTTAATAAATGATGTACTTTCGCTGATTAAACCTGCTGCTGTTGCAAAAGATACGAACACACCAATTACAAAAGCAAATGTAGCCTGGAATGCACCTACTGTTTTAGCAACTGAGCCAATGCTAAGCTTAGTGATTGTTAATTTTTTCATAAACACTTCTCCCGATTAGTTTTATAGACATATTTAACCAAATAGTGGGATTAAAAACAAATACATTACGATATAAACATAAGTGTATTCAAAGGATTGACAATTCCACCTCTGTTTGATAATATTTAACTCACGTTTGATGATAGTTAAACGAATATCGCGGGGTAGAGCAGCGGCAGCTCGTCTGGCTCATAACCAGAAGGTCGGAGGTTCGAGTCCTCCCCCCGCTACCAAGCATAAGCACAATTACCCTATTTACTATTAATGGGGTATTTTTATTTGTAAATAAAAACTATTGCAAAAATCAATAAAAAGTAATATAGTAGCGAATATGTCAAATGAAGTATTATTATCCAGCAAAGACTATTTGAAATTAAGATCCGAATCAAGAGAAGCTTTAAATAAACTTGGTGTCCCCTCAAATCCAGGTTTTACTAACGAAGATATATTAAATGGTTTAGCTAAAGCCTTAGAAACTTCTTTTGAACTAGGTGAAGTGGACGAAGTATCTGATTTTTCTGGTGAATTTTTTAGAGACGGTCTTGGTGAAATTCTTGGACTTGAAATACCACCTGCTATCGAAGATGTTGTAGTTAGTCTTCGCAGTATTTCAAAATAGTTTTGTTTTATTAAAAAATTAAAAGGTCAGTTTGGTTAAACTCCAACAGAGGATTCTTTCCTAACTTGATTAACTATCTCCCACATACCTATCAGTTCTAATTTGATTTGGTTCCAATTCGACTCTACCACGCCTACCATAAGCACTTTGACCTCTGAAGTTTTCTGCAGAGGTTTTTTGTTACCAATAAACTCTAAGGGGTTAAGGGGTTCGAGTCTTACTTCGTGTTTGATATGATAGTCGTATGAAGGAAATCACAAAAGACGAAGCTCTTGCTCTTGTTGAATCATTCGTTGCCAAAAAGGAAATCTGGCATTACCATCTGCTCACACCGACTTGCCAATTTAATACTTCTAGCCGGTTCGCTATTTTCATTGAGAATCTCGATACCGAGCAAACTTTTGTGTTGTACTCAGATTTAGCCGAGATGGAGTTAAGCAACACACTATCGGGAATGTTGCATGGCAAAGAAGTACTTGAGCAAAAAAACACAGCAAGTAACTACCGGCCAAGCATTGAAGTTATAGCCATGCTAGAGTTGATAGACAAGCTTGATACAGCCAACACAAAGTGGCATCATCACGTGTTCTTCCCAGGCTGCACTTTTAATACACATCCTGACATGCATGAACTTGTAATTGAAGACCCTAGGAATAATACCTATCTCATGAGTATTACTAATGATGAGCCAAAAGAAGATTTGAAACAGATAGAATACCGATTCTACAGACAGAAGAAGTTGAACTAGATTTGGCATTTAAACTACTCGAAATTATAAAAAAGAAGTAGGATTACTGAATCTGCTATCACGCTAATACTCAAGGATGCTAAGGTTTTAGTCTGCTGCGGTAGAGTAAGTTGACACCGTGGTTTCTCTGTTCAGCTGCATCCATCGAGAAAGCTCCCAAAGGATAAGGTTCTAATTCGAATGTACTTGGGCTACCATAAGCACTTTAGCCTCTGTTATTTATAGCAGAGGTTTTTTGTTACCTTATAGAATAAGGTGCTATTAGGTTCAAGTCTTACTCGGTGTTTGATATGATACGTCTATGAATAAAATAGTTTGCGTTCAACCACTTCAACTTTTTCCAGACCAGCAGGCCAGACTTGAGGCACTCGGTAAAGTAACATACTACGATGAACGGACTGGCAATGTAGATGAATGGCTGGAGCGAACAAAAGGACATGACGTAGTACTGACGGGAGTATTTGGCATAGTCGATAGATGGCAGGAACTACATAATGTCTTTGTATCATTACCTTTTGTTGGAGTCGGCTGGGCTGACCCGAAAACACTTAGTGAACATAACGTTACAATCTCCAATAGCCCAGGCTGCAATAAACATGCAGTAGCAGAATGGATTATCGGTATGCTTCTCATGATGACTCGTGAGCTAGATAAGTACCTTAACATCAAAGATTTGCCGTTTAATAAAATGCCTCCAGCCGGTTTTGGTTTGCCAGGGAAAAAGTTGGTTATTTTGGGTAAAGGAAACATTGGTCTGTGCGTTGGGGACGCCGGAAAAGCTTTTGGCATGGAAATAGATTATTTCCAGCGAGGAGATGAATTATTAAGCAAAGTGAAAGATGCAGATGTTATTGTTGATTGTCTAAGCTCCAAACCCGAAACGCAGGACATGTTGAATGCCAACTTCTTCAACAGCCTTAAGGGAAATGTATATTTTGTGACAGTTTCTGCCGGCAAAGTACTAGACGTAGATGCGATGTTTGCTGCGCTAGATAATGGCAAGTTGAAATTAGCCGCTCACGATTCTTTCCTAGCAGGAGATACGTCCAATGATTTGTATCGGAAGATTTTAAACCACCCTAAAGTTTATGCTACACCACACATCGCTTATAATACGGATGTTACAGACCGGACTGGCAATGACATGATGATTGATAATGTTGAAGCCTGGATTAACGGTAAGCCAATCAACGTAGTTCAGTAGGTTCTAGTCAGCTACGGTAGAGTAAGCTAAACCAGCTGCTTCCCTGTTTAGTTGCAGCCATCGAAAAAGCTCCTTAAGGATATAGTTCCAATTCGAATGAACTTGGGCTACCAAGCATAAGCACTATGACTTCAGGAAACTGGAGTCTTTTTATTTTGCTCAAGCTTGCAATTGTAAAAATAGAACATAAGATTAAGTTATGCCTATTAGACAAACGCCAGAAGAAGTTATGCAGGGATTAGAATACCTAATTTCAAGCTTACCGAACGATATTCAATCAACAGAAGCGCTACAAGTCGAAGCAGATTTTAGGTTAGGTAAATTGCAAGATATGATTGAAGGTGGTGAGTGGGAAGTTGACGCCATGGGAAACGTAATTCCAACTTCTATGTCAGATGAGCACAAGCTAGTAGTATGTGAACATTCTAAATTTTGTATAATTGACCAAATCCCAGTGTTAGAAGGGATGGGTGCAGAGCAGATCGGATGGAGAGCTTTAGGCTCGATTATTCATGGCAGGAATGTAATATATTCTGGTCAGCAAGCATATACGAATTTTAGTTTTATTGGTTCAACTGTAGCCTGTAGTTCATTCAAGGTTTAGTATAGAATTACTGAACCCAACCGACTAAAATCCTCAATAAGTAAGTTCAAATTCGAATATACTTTGGCTACCATAAGCACTTTGAACTCTGCTTCACAGACAATCAATATTCTCGCTAGTTAGGAAAAGTCTTTGTAACTACTAGTATTTATTTAATAATTGTGTTATAATTAGTATATTATGAATAAATTGAGAAAATATACTGGATACGCTGCAGGAGCTACACTGATAGTAAGCGGAGGAGCACTAGTTCGTGATTCTTTTGAATTGTCTTCGGCTCTACAAAATGAAGAGGGTAACAAATTAAATAACCCTAGTCACCTAGTACAAGAAATAGACCCTATGGGTGCCGCAGAGGTCGGATTTGTTAGTGGTGTGGGTGGTACAGTTTTTTTAATAATGGGAAGCGCTGCTATCGGAATGACTAGGTCTCAATCTCGTGAACAAGTAGTTTCACAATAAACAACCTGGCAACAGTCTCGTACCTCGTAATTTTTAACTAATAAGTAATATTTTACTTATGTTATGCTCCCCTACATTTCACAGGGGCAAGACGAGATAGAAATGAACTATTAGAATGAAGTTCTTGTAACTAAACTTGCCAAACGATATAGATAAACTTTCATGGGCTGCTGCTAAAGTAACTAAACTTTAAGTTTAAGTCCTTCCGCCTAAACCCTAACAGGGGCTTCCTCCCTAACCTTATTAACTATCTTCCACATAATTATCAGTTCTAATTTGATTTGGTTCCAATTCGACTCTACCGTGCCTACCAAGCATAAGCATTATGACCTCATAAATTGTTGGGGTCTTTTTTATTACCATCAAAAGTATTGTGCTTAAGCTAATAAATTAAGGAAATCGATCATGGGGTTAAAAAATGAATAATAGAATATGTCCAGGTTTCAGCTTTTTTATATTTAATCCCTTTATATGAATTCTTGCTAATATATACTAAAAACAAATGTTTTATAATTTTGCGGATATTACAATAAACGAAAAACCCTTAGATGTTCTTTTTTTTGTCATCATTGTTATACCAATATTGCTCTTTACGTTTTTAGTTTCTCTATTTGTAAATGTTTATTTGCGTAGAAAAAAACTGCAAAAAAAGGTAATTTTAACTGAATATCTAGCACCACCAAACTTAAAACCTGCCGAGCTAGGTTATTTGTATGACACAAAAGTAAGAGAAATCGAACTATACGCCTGTATTTTTGATCTAGAAAATAGACAAAAATTACGCATTGATGTCAGCAATGGGAAGTCGTTAATTGTAGCCGTCCAAAATGATAATGGCCTGGATTTACATGAAAAATATATCATAGATAAATTTACCGGCAAGGAAATTGATGGATTTATTCCAATTGAATCACTAGTCGAGTTTGGTAGACAGCTTAGACAAGATCTTGTTAATAAAGGATATATGGAGGGAAGCTATTTTATAGCCATAATAAAAAGATCACTGAAATTTATTTTGTTCACTTACTTACCGTCTATCATTTTATTCTCTATGTTAATATTTATTGGATTTATGAACAATTCAAATATTAGTGTAATTGTTTCAATTATTATTACGATAATTGTAGCTGTCAGCGCTTCAATTATAATATTTCCGGGCTTGTTAATAGTTGGAATACTTGGATGTTTAATAAGTGTGAGGATTATTGGTAATAACTGGCTAAGAACTAAAAAACTAGACGAAATATGGGATAAAATAGAAGGTTACAGAATTTACTTAAGAAAAGTTGAACTAGATCGACTAGTTTTCAATAACGAAAACTATAAGGAAAATTCAGTAAACGAAATTCAACCGTATGCAATTGCACTAGGTTATGACACAAAGTGGAGAGAAAGGTTCAAAAATAAATAATAGAATAAGTCCAGGTTACGGTTTTTTACGTTAATAGTGATTCATTCGTAGATAACTGCATCCACCTGCTTAGCTCCTCAAGGATAATGTTCCAATTCGAATGTACTTGGACTACCAAGCGTAACCACCATGACCCTTTATAATTTATATCTTAATACTTCAAACAAATTAAAAAATGGTTAATAAATCAGCATTGACAAAAACATACCATAGGTATATACTTTTGGTATGAGTAAATATGCTGTTATCAACCTTAAAACTGACCCTGAACTAAAGAAACAGGCTGCAAAAGCAGCTGATAAGCTTGGAATTAGTGTCAGTGCAGTATTAAATAATGAGCTTAGACGCTTTGCAACCGAACAGAGTGTTACTTTCGATATACCTGAAGTACCGAACGCACAAACTGAAAAAAAACTTGTTATTTCTAGGGAGCAGATAGATGCAGGCGATTATCATAAGTTCAAGAGTAATACTGAGGCACTTGAATTTTTAGCTAATGAACTTACATGAAAATCTCCTATTCCAAGAATTTTATCAAACAGTCCAAAAAGCTTAATCCAAAGTTACGAATACAACTAGTCCAACGTATTACATTGTTCAATAACAACCCTTTTGACTCGAAGTTGAGAGACCATCAATTAAGGGGTAGGTACAAACAATATCGTAGTATTGATATAACTGGTGACTTAAGGGCTCTATATTTGCTAAATGGAGACGAAGTTGTCTTTGATATAGTCGGCACTCATTCTCAGTTATATGGCTAGAAAATTTAAGGTGTTTCTTAGTTAGGCAACACACTTCCGTTTCTAGACATTTCTTTCCACCTAGCTAACTCTTCAAGTAACAAGTTCCAATTCGAATGAACTAGGGCTACCAAGCGTAACCACTATGACCCTATTTTTAAAAAATGGGTCTTTTTAATTATATCTAAAAACTATTATTTCAGGATTATACTATCGAGTTTTCTCACGCTTTGATATGTAAATCTCACCTAACTAAGAATAAGTAATTTGTTATCAAATATACCTTTAAATACTTTAAAATCTTTATCAAAAGTTATTAATGTATATTTGTTCTCTTGTGCCAGAGCTGCAATCCATATATCATTTTGTGAAAGTGCCCTACCTTTTTGCTGGCATAAATGATGTAACTTTGCATATATATCTGTGGTTTTAAGTGTTGGAAATACAATTGAAATTTGTGGTTGAGCAAGAAAATTTTGTAATACTTGTTCATTTCTTTCAGACTGAGAACCCTTCAAAAAACCGTATCTTAACTCCGCAATTACTGGTAGTGGCAAGTAAAGCTCATGAGCATTACTAACAACTTGACTAACTGATTCTTTTCCTCGCAACAGAGCGCTATATGCATTTGTGTCTAATATCATTACAAGTCCTTAAGAATAAGTTCTTTTTGCATTTTATCTTCATCATCTAGTGCTTTTAAAGTGGCTTCGTCAATTCCACTACCAATGAACCAACTTAATGCTGTACCGACATTAGCTGAAGGTTCTGCAATTTTCTCAGATAGCTCATCAATAATAACTTGGTTTAAGCTTTTACCACTAAGCCGTGATTTTTTTCGTAAATAACGATTAACTGGCTCAGGTATATTACGTATTGTATATTGTATTTGTGACATGCCTACATAATAGCATGCACGCCATCATTAGTCAATATATATTCACTTTTATGTTTTTAATTAAAAATGAAAACCTCGATTGGTTTATATCCTTAACATTTAGGTTCCAATTCGAATATATTCGGGCTACTAAAAACAGCCAACTTAATAAGTGGCATTTTAGGTTAAAGGGAGCATTAAAGAGGACTGATTTAAGCCAATCAACTGTAGTTCTCTATCTTTTACAACTAACTTGGAGTTATGGATTTGGTATTTGTAGGTAAGTTATTTAGTTTTTTTCGAATACAGGAGGGTATATCTTAATAATCATTTTTCGGGTTAATTTAACTATCCTATATCCAAGATATATATTCGCCAATGTAATTAAAATAAATATTGGGTAAAACCAAACTGCAGGTGACTTTGAGCTGTCGTATCCATCGAAGCTTCCCCAAACGTCTACTACCCCTCCTGCAGCATCATAAACCTTAACTATTAGATACAAAGACACAAATACAAAAGGCGGTATAGCTAAATAAGAAATTAGTAAAGTTATAATGCCTACTTTTCGGACATACCAAACGTCAAGCTTAGGTTTATTAGAGTAACTTGAATTAATATCCAAGTCATTTAATTGAATATATTGTTCTTTCGTTTCTGGATTTATTGTTCCATTGTCGTCTGCCATTACCACTATCCTTTTTGTTTTATATTAGCACAAACTAAATTTTAAAATAACTGATCCAATAGTAGTTTTTACCTTCTTAAAATATCTCCAGTTAGAGTTCAATAGCTTATATTCTATTTAGGTTATAATTGTTAAGTGATTCCAACAAAAAAACAAATTATTGAAGTACATAAAAGATACGCACAGAATGATTTTATTTATAACTTAGTATTTGGCCATTGTGAGATTGTTTCTGAAATTGCTATATGGTGCGTTGATGATAAGAACTTAGAAGTAAACGAGAGTCTACTAGAGGCAGGATGTCTACTTCACGATGTTGGTACATATGCCCTATTTGACGAAAAAGGTCTAGATGGTAATGAACATAACTATAAACAACATGCTATTTTTGGTGCTGCGCTTGTTACTGAAGAAGGATTTGATAGTCGAATTGCCGATATGATTAGAACACATGTTCTGATGGGTTTAAGTAAAGATGAAATAACTAAAAGCGGCTTTGGAATGCCCCAAAAAGATTATTTTCCTACAACTCTTGAAGCACGATTACTTTGCTATGCGGACCGTTTTCATAGTAAAAAACCAACTTTTAACTCATATAGTAGTTTTCTTGAAAGACTAACCGTTGGACTGCCCGAGCAAGCTAAGAAACTCGAAGAATCGGCAAAAGAGTTTGGGTTACCCGATGTAGAGGCTTTGGCGAAAAAATACAAACAACCGTTACGCTAATTTAATTTAGGAAGGTTAATTTACTACAAATATTATGATTTATAAAAATAGGCATTTCTTTTCATTTAGTATATTTTAGAGTTATATACATTTAACATGAGGAGAAAATATGTACGAAAGTATTGGATTATCCGACCTAAGAACAGCTTTAACTATGATAGAGGCGATTGCTTGGGTTGTAGTTCTCGGAGTTATTATTCAAATTTTTACTAAGACTAAGTTTGTTAACAAACAAAATAGGCAAATAATCCTGGTGTTGTTTGCAGCTTGGGGAATTGCCAGTATAAGTTTGGCTTATATAAATACCTATAGCTATGTTAATTATTAAAGGGATGCTTTCAAACAAGCTTTAGATGCAACTAAGCAACAATACGGAAACTAACTTAAAGTATTTATAAAATTGTAATTACTTATGCTTGCACTTGATATTACTTCAAGTAATATTAGTATCAATAAGGAGTTGGTTATGAATAGGTTAGAAGTTGGAGAGTATGATACTGCCGAAGGAATTAGGGAGCATTTAGGTTCTTTAGATGATTTAAGACAATTGCTAGATACCAGGCGAGAAGCAAGTCGATTCAGGAATGAAGACTTGAATGAATGGTGCTTACTTGGAAGGTTTACATTAAATTGTGTAGGGAGTATAGGACTGTATGATTCAGTAATACCCGCAGAAGTAGATCCGCTAATACCGGACGTACTACATGATACCGATCTAAGATATCACATGAATAGAAAACTTAAAGATATTGATTTTGTAATCTGTTATTCAGATGTTGCTATACCTAATAGTAGTTCGTGTTGTAGTGAATGCCACGAGGGATGGACAGTTAGGTCTGCTCATGACGTATCATGTGAAGTTAAGTCTGATGTAGTATTGCTAAATGATTTTACTGGCCAGACTATAAATGACGTTAATGAAGACCTAAAGAAAAGACGAACAAGAGACGGAGAAAGAATTTTCAATCCTAAATCTTGGCTTGTCAGAAGCCCTTACGCCACTGACCACGAGCAGGTATGGCATGAAGTGGATGAAGACTATAAAATAGGTAAACTTGAAGAAGGAAATGCTATCCACTATAGATATCTTCACCCAGACTGTAAAAGAGAAAGGGATACTACTAGCCAACGCGAAAGATTTGAAGCAGCCATAGAAGAAGCAGGAATCGAAAATTATGAGATGCAACCAATAACCAATCAATATGAAGGCAATGAGAGAGGCTTACCTTGGTATAGAGTTACTACTGAAAATGGAAAACCGTTTTTGATTGGTTGGAGACGGCGAGTTATAAATATAGCCTGGCTACAAGAGGATTATTCTTTAGATATTCCACGACCATTTTCTGGCGATGAAGAGTATGTGCATGCTCACGGATATAATGATGCATCTCAGCATCTCAGTATGCTTCGTATAGGTTTTGGATTATAGTTATATATTTAAAGTAAATAAGCTGTCATTAAGCTGGTGCTTTTATAAAACTACCTCGTAAGTTAATATCTTATAATGATTGATCATTTAGATGTAAACGAAATAAGAAATTTGCAAGATATGGATGTTTACTATTGGCCAACTGTTTTAGAGGGTTCACTAATAATTCAGGCTGCCAACCAAGTCGAATATATTATTAATGATTCAATGTCACGTTCTTATGAAGGTAGTGGATTGAGCTCAAGCCCTTACCTCCACTGTTCAGAAAAATCTGTAGATGAATTTAAAATTGTTGATATCGAGTGGCCAACGAATGAAAATGATGATCAGTATTTAGCTGAAGAAATAAAAGCAGTAAATGGAATAGAATGTAAAAGTATTTTTATTGCTGCAAGGATGTTGCTGAAGTCTACAGGATTTATGCCAGACACAAATTCTAAAGTATTATCGCTCTTTAGAACAAAAAGAATTGCTAGCATCCCACTTCATAGAGATCAAGAAAATCAACCTGATTTTGATCCTGATGAGGAATTTATAAGATATTTTCTCCATTTAAGAGGAAAAAGGGACTTAAGTTTTTCGGGAAACAAACATAGAGTGACCACAAAAATAAACTTAAGACCAGGGGATGTGTATGAACTTAAGCCGCACTATGTATATCATGGTGCAGAATATGACGATTATTCACTAGCTATGTATGTTCAAACATACTAACGTGCCAAGATAAGACATAGCAGTGAGTCTTTATATGGTTTAAAGATGTATAATATGTGCATACTAGCAAGCAAAGGAGATAAGATGAGACCAGAGTCCAGAGAAAAAGCCCACTTAGCACTAAAACCGCTATGGGAAGCTGCCGATATTGCGATAAGAACTTCTGGTGATTCAAGAGAAGAAACTCTGCCGAGTGGAGAGACCATGAAAAGACTAGATACAGAAAAAGGTGCCACTATAGTTAAGCTAGGGATACGCTTTTAATCAATGCTTTATTCGAAAAACTGGACGGCACAGATGAAGACATTAGAATTAGATTCCCAGAAGACACTCGTGACCTATCCGAAGCAGAAGTAGAAATTGAGTGGTCAAATAGTGAAGATGTTGGAGTTAATACGCCTCCACTTAGTAGATTTCCAGAATTAGCTAAAGAGCTTTTAGCGTTAATATAAAAACATCTTTTTAGCAGATTAATTGAAAAAATGGAGCAATAAATGAAGATTCCTACAAAAAAACTAAAAAACGGATTTGAGTTTCCTGTATATGGAATTGGTTTATGGCAAATGGGTGGACGTTGGGAAGCAGACTATTCACAAGATGAAAATGAAATTAAAGCAGTTAGAGCAGCAATAGATTTAGGTGTAACCCATATTGATACTGCCGAAAGTTATGGCGATGGACATGCGGAAGAAATTCTTGGCAAATCCATAGAAGATTATGATAGAAGCAAGTTACTTATAGCTTCAAAAGTTTCTGCCAGTAACCAGTCATATGATGATTTACTTCGTTCTTTCGATAAAAGTATTAAAAGAATTGGTACTGATTACTTGGATTTATATCTATTACACCGTTTTCCAGAACCAGGCATACCAATTTCTGAAACCATGAAAGCAATGGATTATCTCGTGGACCAAGGAGCGGTTAAAAATATAGGTGTTTGTAATATGTCGGTTAATCGTTTTATAGAAGCCCAAAAATATACTAAAAATAAGTTTGTATGTAATCAGGTTCACTACAATGTAGAATATCGCGAGATGGAAACTAAGGGAGTTTTGGAATATTGCCAAGGAAATGACACAATGTTAGTGGCGTGGAGGCCTCTACAAAAAGGAACTTTACCCGAAGCACAAATTTTAGTCGAATTATCCGCTAAGTATAATAAAACACCAGCGCAAATTGCTATTAACTGGCTAGTTTCTCAAGACAAAGTTGTTACCATTTCAAAAACAAGCAATATTGGACACCTTGAAGAGAATCTAAAAGCTATAGATTGGGAAATGGAATCAGAAGATATCGAAAGAATTAGAAGAGATTTTCCAGACCAAAAACAAGAGTCCGATGCTGTGCCATTAAATTATCAGGCCGACACAGCTGAATAGTAAAAATTAGCCTAAATAGATGATTAAATTAAACACAGTTTTACTAAAGTGTTAAAATTAATATATGAGTAAAGAATTTAGTACGGAAGAAGCAAAGCAAATAGGAGAGTCAATCGGAATTGATTTTTATGAGTTTGACATTGAGCAGTTCAAAATGGGTTTGGCTATAGAATTAGAACATGGTTCACAATGGGGTGATGAAACAAACGTAACAAAAGATGACCCCATAATTACTGGAAAAATAGTCTGGGCGCATCTTAAAGAAATTCCAGATTATTACACTAGACTACAGAAAATGGAAGAAGAAGCCGGTAGCTAAAAAGTTATTTTTGGAAAATGACTTGAAAAGTAACTATACTTAGAATATGTCCGAGGTAATAAAATTAAATAAACTAACTAAAAAATACGGTACTACTGACAAGATAGCCCTTAACAACGTTAGTTTACATGTTGATGCGGGTGAAGTTTATGGATTTTTAGGACCCAATGGTGCTGGCAAAAGCACTGCTATCAGAACACTACTTAATTTTATTCAGCCAAGCTCAGGTAGCGCAGAAATATTAGGATTAGATATAGTTAAAGATAGCGTTGAGATTAAAAAGCAACTAGGATATTTATCTGGAGATTTTGCTGCTTACCCAAAAATGACTGGCGCTCAATTTATAGATTATATGGGTGATTTGCAGCCTCCAATTAGTAAAAAGTATGTTAATGAACTTATAAAGAGATTTAAGGCAGAACCAAATAAAAAACTCGGAACGCTTTCTAGGGGCAACCTTCAGAAATTTGGTATTATCCAAGCGTTTATGCACCAACCAAAGGTTATAATTCTTGACGAACCAACCAGCGGCCTAGATCCACTAATGCAACAAGAGTTCTACGACTTAGTAAATGAATCAAAGGCAAATGGTTCTGCAGTATTTATGAGTAGTCATATATTAAGCGAAGTACAGAAAACTTGCGATAGAATTGGGATCATAAGAGACGGAAAATTAGTTGACGAGCGAAAGATTTCAGAAATGAGCCTAGAAGCATCGCAGACTTTTGACATTACATTCAATGGTAAGATTCCAATTAAAGAAATAAAAAAAGTTAAGGGTATTCGAGTTTCAGAAGAAAGGTCTGACGCTGTTACTGTTCATATGCACGGTAAATTATCGGAACTTTTTGCAGTGTTAGCTAAATCTGATGTAACAAAAATAGATGCTAGAAATTTAGACCTAGATGAACTATTTCTGGGATTTTACGAGGGGAAGGTTGAGAAATGATACCTATAATTAAATGGAATTTTTGGCAAAGAAGAATCAGTACTATTTGGTGGAGCATTGGAATTGCTTTTTTTATGTTTATTAATATGATTTTTTACCCAAGCTTTAAAGACCAGGCCGCCGAGTTACAGAAAAGCTTTGAATCTATGCCAGATGCAGCAGTTCAGTTTATTGGTGGAAGTACTGACTTTTTCTCAACGGTCGGTTATGTTAATAGTCAGATATTTTTCTTAACACTGCCCCTAGTTTTAGCAATATTAGCAATATCGCTAGGTAGTAGACTTTTAGCATCCGAAGAAACCGATAAGACCATTGAAAGCATAATGTCCCGACCAATATCTAGAACAAATTTCTTGATTTCAAAAGCCGTAGTCGGTGAAATTATACTTTTACTAGTAACTTTTATTGCCTGGTTGACGGTAGTCATTATGGCAATAATTGTCGATCTTGATGTGTCTATAATGAAACTTACTATGGCATCATTTGTTTGTTTCTTATTTGTGTATCTATGTGGTGCAGTTGCTTTTATGATGGCCGCAATCGGAAAAGCTAAAGGGGCAAGTATAGCTGTAGCGACTTTTGTAGCGTTCGGTGGCTACATTCTGACATCCCTGGCTGGAACCGTAGACTGGCTTAAGTGGCCAGCAAAGTTATTTCCTTTTGAGTACTATCAATCAGAAGCAATCCTTAGGGGAACATATAACTGGCAAAATTTATGGTATTTCGTAGTTACTATTGGAGCTTGTGCGGTAATATCTTGGCTATCATTTAGAAGAAGAGACCTAGAAAAGTAACTTTACAGAATAGTTTGTGCTACGTATAGAAATATTAAAACACTAAACATATCTTGAATTACGGTAGCCACCGGTCCGCTTGCGGCCGCAGGATCATTATGTGACATCCAAAAAATATATGGTAAAACTGACCCTGTTATTAGTGAAGACATAATGCCGCAAAATAGTGATATACCCACAATAAGCCCTAAATCAGTTGATTGATCTATTATCGAGACGGTAATGGTCGCCATTATTCCAATTATTATGGCAACAGCCGTAACTATTACAGATTGTTGTTTGATAAATTTTACAATTGGAAATTTCTTTTTACCGCTAAGTTCTCTAATTATGATTGATTCCATCTGCGTTCCCACAGCATCACTCATGTATACAACTAATGGAATGAAGCTAGCTAAGACAAGATTAGTTTGAAGAGTTGTCTCAAATTGTTTAATGATCTGAGCTATTCCAAGGCTTAAAATAAGACCAATACTTAACCAAATAACTCTAGTTTTTATTTCTTTTATGTAATTCATACGATCATTAGAAGTATATAACAATTAGTGATAAAATATGCTTATGTTTAATTTTGCCCACGAAGGTCATACTCATGTTGATGGTGCACCGCACATATCTGGTGGGATAAGTATAGGTGTAATACTTATCTCAATTTCTATTGTTTTAGTAGCCGGAGTAGTAGTGTATCAACTAAAAAACCGTAAATAATGTCCTGAAAATATAAAAATTCAATGAATGATCAAGAGAACAACGATAAAGACCATGATCCGGTCAAACTTCTAAAGTTGAGTTTATCTGAAGATATTATTAACTCTCAGGATGTAATAAAAGAAAAACAAGTTATTGAAGAGCAAATCCATAATTTCGAATCAACTGTAAAGCCAAATATTGATATTCAAGGGGATATAAGTGCACCTAATAAACCAGATAATTTTGATAAATCCAAAGAATTTTTGGATATTTTTAACGGTGACTTTTATTTAGCTGCAGAATCGCTTAAGAAAACCAAAGAATATTTAGACATAAATAAGCCTAGACAAGCAGCTCAAAGTAATAGACCCAAAGGCAAGAAGTTAGTAGAGATAAAGCAAGTAAATAAGACCTATAAACTAGGTAGACAGAAAGTCGAAGCCCTAAAAGGTGTGTCACTTGATATATTTGAAGGTGAGTTCGTAGCAATTACTGGAGCCAGCGGAAGTGGTAAAAGTACATTACTTCAATTATTGGGTGGGCTGGATAAGCCGACAACTGGATCAATTAATATAGATGGCCATGATATCGCAAGACTTAGTGATAAAAATTTATCTAAATTCAGAAATAAAACTATTGGATTTGTTTTTCAGTTTTTCTATTTGCAGCCATTCTTAAAAGTTCAGACTAACCTAGAAGTTCCAGGAATGTTTTCTAGGACACCAAAAAAAGTACGCCGTGAAAAAGCAACCAGTCTAGCGAAATCGGTTGGACTTGAAGATAGACTTAGTCACTATCCAAAACAAATGTCTGGCGGACAAATGCAAAGAGCGGCAATAGCTCGAGCTCTCTTAAATGAACCAAAACTATTATTAGCAGATGAGCCGACAGGTAACCTGGATAGCCAAAACGGTAATTCAATAATTGATTTGTTTGAAAAAATCAGGGACGAATTCGGAACTACTATTGTAGTGGTAACTCACGATGAGAATATCTCTTCGAGAGCTGACAGAAAGATTATTGTAAGAGATGGAGCAGTTATCCAATGATAAAAGTAACTGATGCTACGAAATTAGCTCTAACAAAGCTCAGAAGTCGTAAACTTAGACTTTTCATAACAATCTTTATATCCGGAGTATTGTTTAGTTCACTATTCTTATCGACATTTATATTCAGAGGATTTATCAATGATGTCGAAAACTTTAATAAAGAAGGGTTTGCTAGTAGATATATATTAGCGGCTCAGGAAACAAATATAAATTCAGACATGTATTCATCAAATGAAACAATACAAAAGAGAGCCGAAGAAATACAAAAAGATTTAGTAAATAGAAAAAAAATTGAAGCTAAAAAAATAGGGATAGAATACGACCCTAAAACTGAGCCACCGTTAATTACTACTATTGACTCGCCAGACGGTAAAATAAAATACTTGGAAGCAACGCTACCTTCTGCCAAACTGGCAATAGATGAATATGCGACAAAAAACCCTAAGCCCGGACTAAGCGAATTAAAAAAGCAAGTCGGTGAAGAAAATATATTGGGTAGTTTTACGATTAATCAGTTTATCCAGTCAACAGATAGTCCAAAGTTAAAAGTAATTAAAGATGATAAAGAATCTTTTGAGCCAGATACAAACAATCCTTCTTTACAGGACCCAAATAGTATTGATAATTTTAACCTAAACTGGACATTAATCAGTAATGAACTATTAGAACCTTTCATAGTCGATAAGTCTTTACTGAAAGACAATGAAATTCCAATAGTATTGCCAGCAAAAACAATTGAAGGAATATTAAAAATTGAACAATTACCTTCAAGTTCAAGCAGTCAGGATAGGCTAGATAGACTTAAACAAATAAGAGAAAAATCTAAAGATTTAACTTTTAAAGTATGTTTTAGAAATAATGAATCATCAAATAATATTACAAATGCAATTGAATCACAGAAAAATCTTGAACTAAGTCAAAAAGATAAAACTATTCCAAGGCCTGAAGTAATTTATGGTTTACCCGAGGATCCCTGTGGTGTTGTAGTTACTAAAGAAGATAAAAGGACTAAGGAGCAAAAAAATACCACTGCCAAACAAGAAAAATATGATAAAATTTTCGGCAAGCAAGAACCCGCACAGCAACTAATTACTTTTAGGGTAATTGGCATATCTCCTAGTGCAGATTACTTAAATTTATCTGACGTAAGGAGTTTGATAGGTTCAATTTTAGGATCAAATCTAGGTAATCCTTCTAGTTTCTTTACTCCGTCTGAGTACGCCGAAAAAAATCCATTTGTAAAATCTGCATTCTTTGGGAAATCAATTATTGAAAAGAGTGAGAGTTATGCGGTCGAATTTAAAAATGCAAGTTCGGCCAAAGAAGCACTAGACAATAAGCAATGTACTGTAATTTTTGCAGAAACCCAAGATCAAGCTATAGATTCTCAAGAAGAGTGCAAAAAACAAGGTAATTATTTTGTATTATTTCCGTTTGGAAGTAGTAGCTTAGCGATAACTGAAATAAAGTCAGGATTTGTTAAGTTGTTTAATGTTGCCGGAATAATTGTGGCGGTTTTAGCATTTATAATTATGATAGGAACTGTCGGAAGAACCATTGCTGATAGTCGTCGGGAAACAGCAGTATTTAGAGCTATTGGCGCAAAGAGAATAGACATATCAAGTATCTATATTATCTTCACTATCTGTTTATCGCTTCTTATAATAGCTTTTTCTATAACTCTGGCACTTTTACTGTCATTTTTGATAGCCGACAGGTATGTTCTTGATTTTACTAACGAAGCTTTAATTGCATATAACGCTCAAGACTTATCTAGAAAATTCACATTATTCCAGATATACCCACCAGATTTAATAAAACTATTTGGATTAGTTATTTTAGCTGGACTACTGAGTGTATCATTCCCGCTTTTACGAAATGTTAGGAGAAATCCTATTAACGATATGCGAGACGAAAATTAAAAATTGCAAAATAATTATATTTATGCTAAGATTAGTCTAATTGTTTTAATGATCCGAATGTTAGGTTAATCTACTCGAAGTCATTGCGGCAATAGAGTATAAAACTAAACAAGAAGGATCATTTTTTAATGGCTTATAATAATTATTCAAAAAATAAACAAAGTAATGGACGACGTAGCTATGGTGGACGTAGTTCTTTTAAAGGCAACAGAAATAGTAGGAATGTTCAAAAAATTGACGCCAGTCGATTCGTAAAAGTAGCAACCCTTAAAAAAGTTGAAGACTATATTCCTGTAAATCAATTTATTGACTTTGATTTACAGGATATTCTACAGACTAATTTAAAAAACAGAGGATATGTAATCCCTTCACCAATCCAGGATCAAGCAATCCCTGTAGCTCTATCGGGCAAGGACGTGATTGGTATTGCTGGAACTGGTACTGGTAAAACAGCAGCTTTTGCTTTACCGATGCTAAATACTCTTATAACTGATAAGAATTCAAAAGCTATAATTATAGCCCCAACAAGAGAGCTTGCCCAGCAAATAGAACAAGAAATACGCTTACTAGCAAAGGGAACTGGACTTAGTGGTGTAATTCTAATTGGTGGAACTAGCATGGGAATGCAACTTAGGGACCTAAGGCACAATCCAAGGATTGTAATTGGAACTCCAGGAAGAATTAAAGATCATATTAATCGCGGTACTTTGAAATTAAGAAGCTTTAATTTGATTGCACTTGATGAAGTAGATCGAATGTTAGACATGGGATTCATTAATGACGTTACTGAAATATTAAGTAATGTTAATGAAGTTCGTCAGTCATACTTTTTCTCTGCAACTATAGACAACAAGGTTCGCACACTAATTGATACTTTTTCAGATAATCCTCATATGATTTCATTACAGCCAAGTGCTGCCAGTGAAAGCGTGCACCAGAACATCGTTAGATATAATGATAGGAATCACAAAATTGAACAACTTCATGAAGTATTGATTGATCAAGACGTAGCTAAAGTTATTGTTTTTGATGAAACTCAAAGAGGTGTTGAAAGACTTAAAAACGAATTAGCAGATCGTGGATTCACAGTAGATGCAATTCATGGTGGTAAAACTCAAGGACAAAGACAACGATCACTTAGTAGATTCAAAAATAATGAGACTACTATACTCGTAGCAACCGATGTTGCTGCAAGAGGAATTGACGTTGCCGACATCACACACGTTATAAACTATTCTGTTCCAAAAGCCTACGACGACTATATTCACCGAATCGGCCGTGCAGGTCGCGCTGGTAAAGTTGGTTTTGCACTTACATTTATAGAGAAATAATTAACTAGTTTTAGGGAGGCAATCATGTCAAAAGACAAGGGAAGAAAAGAAGTAAAGAAACCTAAAAAAGCAAAGGTCTAACTCAAATGGCAAACTATAAGAAAAAGATTAATTTTATGGAGACCGATGAAGGTCGTGATTTTAAGGTTAAACTTCTAGAAATGGTAAAGGATCAAGGTTATAACACTGAATCTAGTTATAATGCTAATTCAGAACTATACCCTGATAATGTTATTTCCTTTGAAGATAAGCATATAAATTACATTTCAGCACATCCAAACACCAACCCAACTCACTATATTTCTAATCTAAGAATAATAACTCGAGTTAGAATCTAACAAAGTCAGAGTTTAAAAAAAGAGCGTCATTAAGACGCTCTTTTTAGTATATGACTGTTAACTTGAACAGAATTTATCTAAGTCCAAGTTTCGATGTACAAGCTGGCCATGCGCCCCAGCCCTGTCTAGCTTGAAGCATTTTGCCGCGTGCAATCTGTTCTTCTCGACTGGCCTGGTTTGGATATCCAGTTCCGCCAACAGCTCTCCAGCTACCCAATGTAAACTGTAGTCCACCGTAATAGCCATTGCCAGTATTAATAGACCAATTTCCACCTGCCTCACATTGCGCCAATCTGTCCCAAACACTTCCATCTGAAACGGGTGTGTATGCAGTAGCTTGCGGTTGTTGAACTACTTTTTTTGGTGCAGTTTTTGCTTTAGGTGCAGGCGTTGTTGCTACTACTGCTTGCCTAGATACAAGTTTTTCGTCATCTTTAGGAACCCTTAACTTATCACCAGGATAAATTAAATTTGGATCACTAATCTGTGTATTTGCATCGTATAGACGAGGGTAGGTGGTGTTATTATCCTGTGCTATTTTTGCAAGATATTCACCTGGTTTGACCTCTACGAACTTTTCTTCTGGTTTATTTTCTGTTTGTTGCTGAACAGATTGTGTATTCTGTTCTTGTTGTGTAGTTTGTGCATGTGCAGTAGATGTACCAAGCACAGCAAACAAAGCTGACGACGTAACCGCCGCCGCCAAAATGGCGTTTAGACGCATTATATTCCTCCTTACAACCCTAGCTTATCCTCGTTTTCGTTAATGTTTATTATCTTAGTAATTTAATTAAGTTATGGATATTCTAGGTGATTAACTCCGCATGTATTTACCTCACATTTGTAAAAACACACGAGATTTAATCCTATCAAACGTAACAATTATGTCAAATATTCTAGTATATTTTTAAATACTAACAGTAGTTATACTGTTGTAAAAATATAGTTGTAAAAAAGTATATAAACTTATGTTAATCTTCAGCCTTGGCTTCGTGCCCATGCACTATTAATGCGTAAAGAATAATTGCATCAATGATTACAGCCGCAGTTAACCAAATAGGATAAGCCGGCATAAATACTAAATTCACAAGCAGTGAAATACTGAAGGATATTATTCCTATAGCTCTGCCCCAGAATCTACCACTCAAAACTGAAAAGCCGGCAGTGAGTAGTATGATTGATAAAATAAGATGACCCCATCCCCATGCTGAAAAATTGTAAAAATTTAAGCTGTTATTGCTTACTTGGTAAAAACTATTATTAGCTAAAGCTACGTAGCCTAAGAATGCCTGGAATATAGACATTACAATCATTAGAATACCGGAAAAATATACCCATCCTACCCAGCCACTTGGTTTGTTCTTGTCACTCATACAAACTCCTTTTATATAATTCTAAAGCTTGTTTTGATAAC
>JBGSIS010000012.1:0-9666 GCA_041742395.1 Saccharimonadales bacterium (SeqCode) | reverse complement strand
GATAGAGTATGCTATAGTCATTACCAAGCCTATTATTGCTAAACTTACTAAAACTTCAACAATGGTGTCACCTTTTTTATCAGTTACTAGGCGCATACGTTTACTCCCCCAAATGCTCTCTGTATTTCATTATCAAATAATGCTCTTACGGTCGTTGAATTACCTTCACCTAATTTTATAGCTGCATAACGATCTGTGCTGGAATTTGGGTCCTTCATACAAATTAGAAAGTTGCGCGGAAATCCCCATTCTGAAACAGGCAAATCATTTCTATTAATTGCCCTCGCAACATCTCGATTAATATCACCTTGTGAAACATTTTTAACATTATAGAATCTGACAGATTTTGTTTGAGAGGTCAATCCACTAGAGCTAAGTTCGGTCATAATTGCCAATGCTCCTGTTCTGTAGTTTTGATTTTGAGGCCCAATCAAAGCACCGTCATTGCCATTAAGAACAATTACTTTACTAACCGGTACTTTCCACTTCGTCTCATAAGTTTCAGTTAGGTCTATATGCCCTGGAGAAGCACTAATTGGTGCGGCAGCTGTAGGGTATGCCGCGTCTAGACTAGTAGGGATTATCCCGGTTGAATTATCTTTAGATCTACCTACAACTGTAAATACATTAATTGCTGGATTGGGATCAGTAATATTATTAAAACTTACTGCCTTGCCTATAAATATACAATCCTCTCTGGATCCTTGGGCTTCATTAACACTTCCACCTCCACCACCTACAAAACTTATCTTGTTGGAACCGGGAGGGGCAGCAGGAATAATTCTGCATATAGATTGATTTGGAGGATAAACACCAGTAGATACATCATTAATAACGTCATTAAGTTGAGCTTCTAGCTCTCTTACTGAATTACTAAATTTTATTTTATTGTCTCTACCTACAAACGTTGGATATATGGCAGCAAAAAGCAAACCACTTACAGCCAAAAATATTAATGCTTCGAGTACAGTATACCCACTATTTTGGGTTTTCATGGTGTTAATTATAGCATAAGCCTTATGATTATACGTAAATATAATCTTTGTAAATCTCAATTATTTTTTGCCCATAAATTACCACAAAGTATGTTGCTAATAACAAGAAAGGGCCAAAAGGTATATGCATATGTTTTTTATATTTACCAATTAAAACCAGAATAAGTGAATACAAGCTACCTAAAATAGACGCTAGAAAAAGCATCATAAAAGCAAGTTGCGGACTTAGAACGAAAAATCCCAGCGCAAAACCAAGCTTTACATCTCCACCGCCAATCCATTTTCCGTTAGAAATTTGAAAAAGTATCCCAAATATTCCCCCAGAAACAGCTAAAGATGCGATTATATTAATCATCACCCTACTTAACTCGTCTATCTGAAAAAGAGATAAAACGGCAAATATAACAGCAGACAATCCAAGGTATAGAACTAATTTATTAGGAAGTATTTTCCATTTAAAATCATATACAGCTAATATCATTCCTAAAGTTATAGCAAACAAAAATACAGAGTATATAAGAAAATTTATTAAACCAGAGAAATCTTCATTAAATGACCAAAATATATACGAAAAAACAAATAATATGGAAGTTACAATTTCAACCAAGGGATATTGCCAACTTATTTTCTTTTGACAATATCTACATTTGCCATTTAATGAAACCCAGCTTATGACTGGAATTAAATCCATTGCTGATAGTTCGTGGCAACACTCAATACACATAGACCGACCTTTGAGTATTGATAGTTTGTCTTTTTCCTTCTTGCTTTTAGATTTAGAATTTACTTGTTCATGCAAACGCCATACGACCGCATTAACTAAACTACCTAAACATAAACCAAGTACTGCAATATATAAATAAACCATTAGCAATATAATACATCAAAAAAGAGGCCATTTCGACCTCTTTTTTAACAATTAGCTTTTTATACTATTGTACGTTTTGACATACAGGAGTTACACCCGTACCGCCACCAGCTTCAGATAAGAACTGAATAGCATATTTTCTAGGGTTAGCGTCAGCAACGGTTGCGCCGTTGTTTCCGCATACCGCACCTCTAACTAACTGCATCGATCCGAGGTTAGGGTCACCTGCACCACCATCCTGTAAAAAGGCTTGTGTGCCATCAACGATTGCTAATACGTTTGCAGTACCTGCAGCATCAGCTAGCCTTTTGTTAGGCTGGTTAGCAGTTAAATCATACTGACCTAATGTACCGGCAGAGTTTCTAATGGCATCTAGATCTGCGTTACATTGAGCAACAGTAGCTCCTGTAGGACAAGGAATCCCACCATTATTGTTTGACTGGAATTCATTAACTGTAGTTGCTATACGACTAACATCATTTTTCCTTGCAGTGTTTCTTTGATTCCTCTGTAACTGCGGAATAGCAATTAAAACAATTACCAAAATTAATGCCGCAATAGCCAGCACAATCAAAACTTCGATAATTGTGAAGCCTTCTTCTTTTTCTCTAATTTGTTGTAGTTTACGTAGCATTTGCAAATGCCCCCTTTGCGTTATTGTTAATAGTTATGCTTAAAAATATATACCACCGCTGAAGTAAATGCAATAGTTTATCCACCGAAACCACTTTGACCGACAAGACCATATATTGGCAGCATAATAGCAGCAACTAGTCCAAAGGCCACTACCCCTAATACGATCATCATAACAGGCTCAATAATTGTAGAAATAGTTTTAATTTGATCGTCCACTTCTTTCTCGAAATAATCAGCAGTTTTCCCCAGCATTTCTTCAAGTGATCCGCTTTCTTCACCAATTTTAAGCATATTTGGTACTAGTTCAAGAAAATTTGGGTCACCAGATATAGATTCAGATAATGACTTGCCGCCCTTAACCTTGTCTATGGCTTTGTTCATAGATTCTTCTATATGAACATTATTTACAGATTTTGCTACTATTTCTAGAGTCTGTATAAGTGGCACTCCTGCAGATACTAACGTTTCAGATGTTCTTGTAAATCTAGCCATATACATTTTCATGAACAGAGGCCCGACCGGCCATCCTTTCATCTTAAATTTATCAATAACTCTTTTTCCCCCTAATGTTCTTGCCCATTTAGTAGTAGCGAAACCTAAGATTACGAAAACAGCTATTACAATGTACCAGAATTTTTTCGTAAATGCCGATACTGCCAAAAGCATTCTAGTAAGTAGTGGTAATGTTGCACCCTGTATACCTTTGTATACTTCCTCTACTTGAGGAAGAACGCTTAGTACCATAAAACCAACTACACCAACCATAACCAATAGCACTACACCTGGATATATCATCGCTCCTCTGACTTTTCTAACTATTTCAGCATCTTTTTCTTGTTGATTAGCGAGCCTAGCTAATGACTTATCTAATGTACCCGAAGTTTCACCTGCAGCAACCAAATTAACAAATACAGGGTCAAAAACCATTGGATGTTTTGATATTGCCTGAGAAAGAGACTTACCTGACTCTATGTCGTTAATAGCTTCGTTAATAACTAACTTAAATTTCTTGTTTTGGGTCTGATTTGCTACATTCCTTAAACTTTGAACCAAGGGTAAACCAGCGTTAATTAGAGTTGCAAGCTGTCTAGAAAAAAGTACTTTATCTTTTGTTTTTACCTTCCCTCTAAACTTTCCTAGGACAGAAAACCCTTCAGAGCTTGGTTTAATTTCAAGTGGAGATAAACCACTTTGCTTAATCAGTTTGGCGGCAGAACGCTCGTCTTCAGCTTGAACTTGAGATTTAACTTTTTGACCAGTTGAAGGATCTTTTGCGGAATAGTTATAAGTAATCATTTTATCCTCTCATCAACCTGTCTAACTCGTCTATGTCGACTGCAAAATTTCGTGCTTCTTCGTATGTAATTGTTCCACTGTGAATTAAATTTACGAGTGTCTTATCCATAGATTGCATTCCAAATTCTGCACCGGTTTGAATGACCGCTTCTAGTTGATGGCTCTTGCCCTCTCGTATAATGTTTCTTACTGCTGGAGTTGCTATCATTATTTCTGCTGCAGCAACTCTGCCTCCACCAATCGTAGGAACAAGTCTTTGAGAGCATATTGCCATTAAAATATTTGAAAGCTGAGCCCTAATTTGTGGTTGTTGATGAGGAGGAAAAACATCTATCATACGATCTATACTCTGAGCGGCAGAGTTCGTATGAAGTGTCGCAAAAACTAAGTGACCGGTTTCAGCAATCGTAATCGCTGCAGCTATTGTTTCAAGATCACGCATCTCTCCAATCAAAACTACGTCAGGATCTTGACGTAAACTACTTCTAAGCGCCGCAGAAAAAGAATAAGTATCATAATGCACTTCTCTTTGAACAATTACTGATTTTATAGACTTATGAGTAAATTCTATGGGGTCCTCTATCGTAACAATATGAGTAGCTCGTTCGTCATTAATTTTATGTATAAGTGCTGCTAATGAAGTGGATTTTCCCGAGCCAGTTGGGCCAGTTACTAGAACTAGCCCTCTTGGATATTCAGCGAATTTTGTAACTATAGGTGGCAGTCCTAGCTGTTCAATAGTTAATATTTCATTGGGTATCAGCCTAAGAGCTGCAGCCAAGTTACCTCTTTCATGGAAAGCATTAACACGAAAACGACCCAAATCACCGAAAGCAAAACTAAAATCAAACTCTTTATCTTTAAGTAAAATTTGTTTTTGGTCATCATCTAATATGGCAAATACCAGCTTTTCTACACTCTCTTCTGTTAAAGAATCGGTCCCCGTAACAGGAGTCAAGGATCCGTCAACACGGAGCATTGGAGGTAAGCCAACTTGCAAATGAAGGTCAGATGCCTTTCTTTTAATAACTTCTTCTAGAAGTATTTCTATTCTCGGTCCTTCAGATGTTGCCACTATTACCCTCCCTTTATCTTATGCAGAATCAGACGACGCTACTCTATTTACTTCCTGTATTGTAGTATATCCTGCTAACGCTTTCAAATAACCATCCTGTCTCATACTAACCATGCCCTGTTCTTGCTGAGCCAATGCTTGTATTTCTGCACTTGTTGCTCGTTTAATTATCAAGTCTTGAATTGCTTCACTGACTTCAAAAACCTCATATAGTCCCATTCTGCCCTCGTAACCACTAGGCGCGTTAGACTTTTCTATTCCCCTAAAAAGGGTATATTCTTTCTGGTTTGCTAACGGTAATGAATCATATCCCAAGTCTTCAGAGTAGGCCTTGATATCTGATTCTGTTGGCGGAAGTAGTCCCGATAATGTTTTTACAATTTCTTGTGTTTCACCTAAGTCAGATAAATGCTCTTCTCTGTCCTTTACGTTGCGTCTCACGAGTCTTTGACCAATTATTGTTCTAACGGTACTAGCTATAAGGAATGGCTCTATTCCCATATCTAAAAGCCTTGGTAGAATTCCAGCTGCTGAATTGGTGTGAAGAGTAGAAAATACTAAATGTCCAGTTAAAGCAGCCTGTACAGCAAGCATAGCAGTTTCTCTATCACGAATCTCACCAACCATAACAACATCTGGATCTTGACGTAAAATAGACCTTAACCCATTAGCAAAAGTAAGTCCAACTTCTGCATTAACTTGAATTTGATTAATTCCAGCCATTTTATATTCGACCGGATCTTCAAGAGTAACAATATTTATTTCATCACTCATGATTTCTTGAATTAAAGCATAAAGTGATGTTGATTTACCTGAACCGGTTGGTCCCGAGGTTAGTATCATTCCATTAGGGTTAGCTATTCCCTTGCGTATAGTTCTCAATGCGCGACCATGGTATCCCATTTCTTCAAGTTTTAGGCTAGTCCCACTCTTATCAAGTAAACGTATGACTACTTGCTCGCCCCAAACCACAGGAGATATAGCAATACGAAGATCGATATTATTTTTTGCAACTTTGACAGTAAATTGACCGTCTTGTGGAATTCTGTGTTCATCTATTTTAAGATTTGATAGAATTTTAATTCTTGAAACTAGCGGGGCTTCAGTGCTTTTTGGCAGATTCATTATTTCTCTTAAAATACCGTCTATTCGACATCTAATCTTTAGTGAGTTTTCTAATGGTTCTATGTGTATATCACTTGCCCTGTTCTTTGCAGCATATTCCAAAATTGCCGACAATGCCTTGCTAATTGGAGAATCCTGCACGATTGTTTTAATGTTTTTATCACCATTTTTATGCTTAGCATTATCTGAATCGCTTTCATCTTGAGATATTTTAAGAGCTCCGGTTACTTCTTCATTTATTTCAGCTTTGTATTGTTTTAGAATATTTCTTATACCTTCTTCACTTGCGGCATAAACTTTAAGTGGTCTTCCAATTCTAGTTGAAAGAAAATCTACAGCTTGGACATTATCAGCATCAAGCATTGCCACGGCCAAACGATTCTGCATTTCTCCTAAAGGTACAGCCATAAACCTCTCAGCAACTTCTTGGGGTAATAAATCTAGTACACTAGCATCGATTAATGCGCTAGATAAATTTACGTAAGGAATACCATTAATTCTTGCAACTAATTTAGTAATGGCTTCATTACTTACATTACCTTTTTCTGCAAGTAATGAAAGGAATGGCGTGTTTGAGCTTTTTGATTCTTTCTTTAAGTCTTCAAGTTCAGATTGATTAATTAAACTATCTACTACTAACTCTTTCTCAATTAAAGATTGGATTTCACTTGATATAACGTTCATATCTTCATGTTACTACTATTGAGATATTATAGTTTTTTGATCAATCTGAATTGTTTGGGTAGGATTAACGGAGTTAGCGTTAAAATAATTTTTATCAGGTGTATTGAATGCTGGATTTATGGTTTCAACTACTTTAACTTCACGTTGAGTATCAGAACTTTTAACAAATAACTTACTACTAATGAAATAAGATGCTACTCCAGAAAAGAAAACAACTACTATAATCACAACTATATCTTTTTGTTTCATTCAACTACCTCGCTTTTCACCTGGAACTCTTTCTTTGGTTGGTAATAAATAAACCCAGAAACATTCACGGTTAATTCAGTCTCTGAAGATCCCGAAAAATTTACAGTAGATAACTTTACAGGTCTTATTGAGTTATCAAGTCTTTGTAAAAACGACTGCACAACATCCACATTACCAGCACCTGAGAAATTAATTGGAAGTTCTGTTATTTGTGACACCGTGTTTGATTTTTGACTTAACTCATCGTCAGTTGCAGAAATCTTAGTTTCACCAAATTCACCAGTATTTAATATTTTATTCAACCCAGTCATCGTTCCAGGAAAATCATACACACTAGGCATGGCATCAAGTACGATTTTAGAATTATCCCCATCTCTATCTCCTTGCCCGGTAGCAGTCCCTTCTATAACATTTGTTGGTGACTGCACAAAAGCTTGATAGGCTTGCTCTAACTGCTTAAGGTTAGTCACATTACCCTCCATGGTGGTTTTAGTACCTTCCATTTTAGAAATTACTCTGCTGTTATACCCTGCTTGTTTCCATAACGATTGAGCTGCAACTAAAGAAAATATTAAACAAGCTGCAGCTGCAGCCACAGCAATTACAATATATGAATTGTCCTTATCGATCTGAATGTGCCTTAAAGATCCTATGCCTGATGATTTTTTACTGGCCATTTACAGTCTCCTCTATCTTAACTGGTTCAGTGAACTCAATTTGTGGCTTTTCAGTGCTACTCCTAGTACTAACAATTCCAGGAACTTCTATGGTTATCTCTTCAGTATTGTTAAATATTATTGGATCAAATACTAGGTTGATTGAAAAATCAGAATTTCCGACATCCGCAGTATACGAAGATAGTACAACACTAATAAAAGGAGAACCTTCGGCACCTGATTTAGTTTTGTATTTTGCAAATTTCAGACTATCTACAAGTTTTGTAGTATCTCCGATACTAGTTGTATTTCCAATAAATGAAATTGAATTGACAGTGAAATCAGTAGAAATTGTAGCAATTTTTGACTTTTCAGGTAAGAATTGTGACAAATATGGCAAAATTCTATCCGCTGCGGGCTTTTCTTTGTGCTTTTCGCTAACAATATTTAACTGGTTTTGAACAGTCAAAATTTCGTTTAACCCTTTTGTATTTTGAACTTCTGTAATTGATAGATTAATGTCCTCTTCTAATCTAGCTATATGACCCCTTTGAGCAACATTTACAAATGAAAACATAAATATAAATAAGGCCACGGAAGCAACAATTACAATTAAAGATATACCAATTACTGTTCTTTTTGTTCGCTTAGTTTTAATATATTTAAGTTTTACGTCAGGCAATAAATTAAGTTGTATCATTTATTCTACCCTCTCTGATAGGCCAGCTGCTACCCCAAAGTGATTAGAAATTGCCAATAAGTCGTTCTGTTTATCTTGACTGAAATTAATATTCCTCCAAGCATTGCCTATTTCAACATTCACCCCGAATCTATTAGCTAAAAACAACGGAAATTCAGGTAAAGCTGATGCGCCTCCAGTTACAACAATATTACCAATCTTTAAGTTTTGATATCTCTGTTCAAAAAACTTAATTGATTTTTCAATATCGGTAATTAAAAGTTCAACAGTACCAATGATTGATTGATAAACTTGTCCCTCGAGTTTGTCTTTAACTAATCCAAACTTAAAAACAAATTGTTCGGCTTGTTTTTGGTCAATATTCAAGTTTTGCATAGCAGCTTTCATTATCGTATCTGTTCCAGTTGGAATCGCCCTTGTAAGTCTCGGGGCCCCATTAACGATAATAACTAGATCAGTACCTCTACTGCCAATATCTAAAACTAGTTGAGGCGTTGAACTGTTGTCTGGAGCAATTAAAGCTCTACTAAGAGCTAGATTATCGGGTTCAAAAGCAATAACGTTTAGACCAATACTTTCTAACATATCGAGTCTACCTTCAATGTAGTCATTGGAAGCGCTAGTTAATAGTACTTCAATTTTTGTCTGATCTTGAGGAGAATCTCCGATAATTGCCCAGTCTAATTTTGATTCTGAAACCGGAGTAGGAATTAAGCTATCAGCTTGGTAATTTATAGATTGCGCTAGTTCTCCAGGACTCATTCTGTCCATATCAACTATGGTTGTGAATACTCTACTCGATGGAAGGCCAACTGCAATATTACGAGTAGAAACACCAGATTGTGACACAAGTTTTGAGATAACCTCTGCAACTTTCTGCTGATCTGCTTTTGCGTCACTTAAGACAATTTTACTGTCTATAGGAGAATAAGCGTACCTTGCTAGTGACTTTACTGGGCCATTACCAGTCAATTGGACTATTCTTATGGCGGTAGTGCCAATATCTAGACCAAAAAAATCAGATATGCCACTAATAACACTCATATGTTTAAATCCGTAATAATATTTTTTATGTTGTAGTTCATATATATGGTCAATTATAAAGTGCTAAAGCCCACCCTAGAGCTATAACGACTTATTACGCTTATGATTATATCATATGGGGGAATTTTACAAACACTTTTTAGAAAGTTGGTGGTAATGACCTAACGCCTTGATACTTACCTGAGCCAGCGGAAGTTCCCCCAAAATCAGTAGGATTAAGATATACTTCTGGGCTGAAGTTGAATACTTCTGCTATGTTGGCACTAGTTCGGGGTTCTGCGCCAGCTGGAGCACTACGGTAATGACCATTAGTTCTTAATAGTTTTACTTGTCTAGCT
>JBGSIS010000011.1:0-35032 GCA_041742395.1 Saccharimonadales bacterium (SeqCode) | reverse complement strand
CTTCTGTAGTCTATGTAAGTATAGATAGTTACTAGTATTAGGAAGAAGCCTACTAGTATCGCTATAGCTGCTATGGTGCCGGTATTAACTAGTGTTGATGTGGTGGCTAGGCCTACGGGGTCTACTATGATGCCGTTGACTTCACCGTCTATATCTAATTCTCCACCATCAGCTACCTGATAGCTAATTTTTAGTACCTGGTTACCGGCTACTGTATCCTGGGCTATTGAAGCACCGCCAATGCTACTAAATGAATTGTTGTTGGTATTGAGTTTTCTTAGTGTGAATTTAGTGGAGTCCTCGTTGGCGTGGAGAATTATATTTATATCAATGTTCGCTGTATCAGCTTTACTACAATAAAGAGTAAAACTAGTTAGTCCATAAGGATAAGAGTTGCCGTTGTCATTGGCGTTTAGGTTACCTGGATCTAGCGATTCGACTTTTCCGTTTTCAATACAGCCAGTTGAAACAAAAGTTGCATAGGTGCTAGTACCTATTACTTTGTAACTTGTGACTGTGGCCTGCTGACTGTCAGGTATGCCATCGTCGTTTCCGTCGCCATTATTTGGCCCAGCTTCTTCCTCGCTACTTGAAATACCGTCTGAATCAACATCTGAAGCAGAACCTATGCTTACATTATTGGAAAACTCACTAGTAGAACCAAAGCCAGAAAAGACAGTACTATCTACAGCTGTAGTCGTGGAAGACATTATTTTATCTGAGTAATCGTCGCTAACTGTTAATGTAACCGTTTTATTCGTTCCAGGTGTGACTGTATCGGCACCAATGAAGGTTTGTCCAGGCCCGTAGCCAAAGATGCTTGGATTATCATTTGCAAAGAATTCTACACGATAAAGATTGGCAGGCTCTTCTGCGTCATCAGCATCCAGATCATAGGTTATTGTTAGCTGGTTACCGTCTTGCTTGGCTGACTTAATTATAGGTGTATTAATGAATCCGTTTGGACCACTGTCTACATCTCCAGTATCGTTAGGGGTAGTACCCCTATTATCATATATATCTGGTGTAAAGTCTCCTGTAGTATCAAACCAGGATGATAGATCAATTCCAAGATTAGAGTTTCCTATACCTAATAAATTAAATTGATTAATGCTGTGTATGCTATTACTCAAAACTGCAATCTTACTAGGTCTAAAATCTAAGCCAAATGCATCCACCTTGAAAGAAGAAACTTCAATTCCGGAACCCCATACTCCAGATATAAGATTACCTTCACCCGTGCTGGTCCCTCCAATAAGACTATTAGAACCCGCAGTACAACCCATACCTAAACCATTAGTAATCGAACTCCTGGCAGTACCCGTATAATCGGTGCCAATGTAGTTACCCTGAATTATATTATTAGTCCCAGAAATTGCTAACCCAATACTATTTCCACTTACAAGGTTACTTTGCCCAGCACTAGGTCCACCAATTTGAGAAATTCCGCCGCTGGTATTTAATAAGTTCATTGCAACTGAATACGGTCCATTTGCCAGACCATTAGAATCAGTTAATTCCGGAGTAAGGTCAGTGACACCGTCTCTTGCCATTCCAAAATAGTTTCCATACACCTGGACAGATCCGCCGAAAGGACCAAAAGCTGCGGACTGAGAGATTGAACACTTTGAAAAAAGCATGTTTCGATCTTCAGGGTTGCTGCCTCCAACTTCAACATTGGCGCCACCGGCTACAATACCAGTACAGTTTTTGTCATAAGTTCCTACTGTATTACCGTCTGCTTTTATACCAACATAAGATCCTTTAATTTTCGTATTAGTTCCTACTAAAGCTACACTCATCTTCTCAAAATTTACGTCTGGTATAGCCGTGTCATATATGGCTAAACCCTTTATAGTTGAATCGTCAGCCACGAGACCAAGGGCTCCTTGAGTAAAAGTACCGTTTGTTCCTGCAACCTCTATCTTTATGACGTTATTTAATGGCTCCGGGCTAGGCGAAGTGTTAGCCTGGGCTCCTGGTTGTGTATATCCGTCAATCGTTAGTTTTTCGGTAATCGCTGGAAGGTCACTTAATATATTAATGGTATGTACTTCGCTTCCAGGAATATTAAAATCAACCTCATCCATATCTGCAGAATTACCGTTAGAATTAGCGTCTGTTATAGCTTGCCTTAGGCTACCCAAACCTGAATCATTGGTATTTGTTACAGTAAATGTCGTTGGAGCTGCATTGACTTTTGAGAACACGCCAAAAATAACTATAAAAAATAGTGATATTAGCGACGTAAAAGTATACAAATATAAATTTAGTCTCCTGCAATTTAATAAGTTAGTCATTCTGATATAAATTAACCCTCAGATAAGTAGTGTTTCTAATCTAATTATAACTCAAATAGAGCTTATACTAAAACACGCAACTCTGGTCAAATCTGAATGGGGATTTAGTTTTTAGTCACTAGTTCATAGCTGTGACGTATAAAACCTTCTATTTCTTCAGGAGGCAGCTGTCCACTCAATATAATCGTGTTCCAATGCTTTTTATTTAAATGGTGTCCGGGCATTATTGTTTCATATTTTTCCCTTAAAAGCTCAGCGAGTTTCGGGTCACACTTTAAACTAATATTAATGGGTGTTTTGTTTTCCGGTACCAATGCAAACATTTTGTCACCAACTTTATATACAGCCACATCTTCGCCAAATGGATAGTCTAGCCAAGCATTTGGCATACTCAGAATATATTCTTCAACTTTTTTATGGCTCATCATAATAATAGATTATAACAATTATATGTTTAAGTTTTATAATATCTGTATGTTATTTAGAAAAAACTTCACGTCACCAGAGTGGCAGACCCTTCAAAGTTCGCTAATTTTTACGACAAAGTATATTTCCCTTTCCCAAAAAAGTCTTATAGGGGACTTCCAGGAAAAAATTAGTGCAAGTTATGTATTAACCAAATATGCAGAAGATTATCCTGATACATTTCTTAAATCATTGTCAGACTATTCTAATTACAAATCGCCAATAAATCTAGATGACCTTGATGATTCACTTGCTGTTGAATCACCTACTTTGCAAAGTATTAAAGAATCCAAGTATATCTTGAAAAACTACGACCAAGAATCATTGGGAATTTATATCAACTTAATAAGAGATTTATGTGTAGAAACAGCAGAAATTTCTGGTAGTGTAAACAGCGATGAGGTAGAATCGGTCAATAAAATTATCGAAGAGCTAAATAAGCCTGTCGATGAAATCGACATTGGCTATAAATATCAGCTTTAGTTTTCTTTGATTTTTTCTAGATAGTGTTGCAGTTCGGCAATTGATGCCTGGATGTCATCAAACGCCCTATGAGCATCCTTCTTCTCATATTCGTAACCATACTTACCTTGCATGATTATCTTTAATGTAGTGACGTCTAACATCCTATAATGCAGCAACTCGTTTACTTCTGGCCACCATTTTGCAACAAATATCCTGTCATTGTGAATAGAGTTACCTGCCAAAATTGCTGGCTCATCTCCAAACTGAGCTTTTATAAAGCCAACCAGTTCGTGTTTTACCTGATCTTCGGGCCGACCTTCAGTTTTAATTTTATTATATAAGCCACTCTCCGTATGTTGAGTGAAAGACCATTCGTTAGATTGATTTAAAATTTCATCCTCGTGAAAGATGACTGCTTCGTATGAAGCTAACGTCTTAAAATTAAAATCTGTAACTTCAGCGGCAACTTCGATTATTACGTGGTTTTGTGGATCTAGACCTGTCATTTCTAAATCAACCCAAAGTAACTTGGTGGGAATAATTTTTTTATTAATCTCTTTCATTAATACTTATTATAACCCAAGGTGCACCTGAATATCTTTTTTAACTTTTTCTGGAACAGCTCTCCAGTCACAATCATTGAGTGCACCATAAATTGCATACAAAAAGTTGCGACTGACAGGATAGCCCTCGTCATGAAGCGCAAAATACAGATCATACATATTCCACTTATATAAATCACTTAGTGTGAAAACACCGACCGACTCCAACCAAAATGCACTTTTTGGTCCAAAATTCTTTAACTCTTTTATTGGTGTAGTATCTTTCATTTATTCAATCATAGCCAATAATCAAGTTATACTAAAGTGGTGAATAAAAAAAATACGTCAATCCTCATAGTTTGCCTGTTATTAGTTTGCGCAATAATAGGATTTTTATTTGTTAAAAATCAGGATAAAAATCAAATCAATCCAGTTTCAGTAAAACCTTCATCCCAAACTGAAAATAAACCAACACAAACTGAATTCAATAAGCAAAAATATTCGGTTGATGAACCAGGTAGTATTTGGTGGATTGTTAATAAAAGCCGTCCACTTCCTGAAGGGTACAAGCCAGATGATCTGATTGTTCCAGATATAAAACTTAGACTTGCCCAATCACAAGAACAGATGAAAATATCAAATATAATCGTGCCTGAGCTCAAAAATATGTTCTCAGCGGCACAAAAAGAAGCTGTCGTACTAGTTTTTGGTAGCGGTTTCCGATCTTACGAATTGCAAAAACAATTCTATGACAACTATGTAGCTCAAGATGGCCAAGAAGAAGCCGACAGATACAGCGCTCGCCCTGGTACAAGCGAGCATCAAACAGGACTATCATTTGATGCAACTAACGTTGGTGAAAAATGTCATCTAGAGATTTGCTTTGCAGAAACACCCGAAGGAATATGGCTCAAAGATAACGCATATAAATACGGTTTCATAGTACGATATCCTGATAGTAAAGAAAGTATTACTGGATATCAATACGAGCCCTGGCATCTTCGCTACGTCGGAAAAGAACTTGCAGTTGAGCTACAAAAAACAGGCCAAACAATGGAAGAATTCTTTAGCCTAAATTAATATTGATCTGATTTTACTACAATAACTGGTGTAAATTGATTAAGAAGCTTTGTTACCCTGTCAGTCTGAGCTTCAACTGTTGTTCCAAGCTGTGACTTCGCTAGAAAGTCTGTCGATTGGTCGAGTGGGTACATTGATATATTTTTCCTGGCTAACAGGTTATTGGCTGCTTTTTCCCCTGCAGTCCACTCATAGTGAGAGTAAACTGGCATAAACTTAACATCTGTTATTTTCTTGCTTTGGGTGTCGATATCCATAATTGCGAATCCACCTATTAAAGACTCTGCCTCAAGTTGCGTATTCAAAAAATTACCCAATGAATACCAAACGACCGCCTCATTACCGTCCTTACCCTTTAATTTCTTAACTGGTTCTAAGGAATGTGGCCCATGGCCAACAACGGCGTCAGCGCCGGCATCGGCTAATTCTTGAGACACTCTCTCTTGCGTAGCGTCAATATTTGGCGAATACTCAGTGCCCCACCTCATACTTACGATAACTATATCGGCATTCTTGTTGGCTTCTGTAATTTCGTTTGTGGCTTTGGCTGTATCATACATATTTATTCCAAAACCGTTAGTAACTGGGCTATTACTGTAGGTAGAGTAAGAAAGAACTGCAAATTTTAGTCCGTCTTTTTCAAAATATCTAATCTTGGCTTGTTCTTCTGCACTCCTGTTAGCTCCTACAACCGCCAATACATTTTGTCTACTATCCCAAGCTGTCACGGTAGCATCAATCAAACCCTGACCCTTATCGTTAGTATGATTAGTGCCAATATTCACCACATTACAACCCACTCCTTCAATTGCCCTTGCCCACTCTATAGGGGCATTAAATATTGGGTAGCCGGTATATCCGAATGACTCACCACCGGCAGGAGTTGCTTGGTTGCAAAACTTAACGTCGGCTTTGTCAAAATATGGTTTCATATTTGCGAGCATTGGTGAAAAATCATATCCGTTGGCTGTTTTGCCTTGTTTCAATATAGCATCATGTGCAATCATATCGCCTGTCGCAACAAATCTAACAGTTTTTTTAGCAACGACTGGTGCTTCTTCAACTTCAGTTACTGCTGGGGCAACTTGCGAAGTTTGGTTATTGTTAGCTTCTGAATTTTTTGACTTAGACTTCCAAAAAAGAAATCCACCTGCCGCTAAACCTATTAGAGTAATAACGATTAATGAAACTACGATGATCTTTTTCTTTGATCTCTTAGGGTATTCATGAGGGTATTCTTGCTGTACCTGTGGATTATCTATTTGCTCATAGTAATCTTGGTCGTAAGCAGGATCTTCAGTATCTTGAACTGCATAGCTGTAATCATATTGATTATCATATTCAGTGTTATCATAATTTTCATCTTCGTAATATTGATCTTCTGAAGATTCACTAACCTGTTGAGGGTCATAATAATCATCGTAATCATCATACTCCTCAGCCATAACTGGTTCAGGCTGGCTTGTTGGCATAGGGCCTAAATAGTCCCTACGACCTCTAGATTTAAACCGGTTTCTTAAATCATCACTATCCATTTTTATCCTCAAACAATAACATATATTGTATATCGTTTATGATTATTTATCACCTGGTTTAAAATCTAAACAAATTGAGTTTATATTGTTGTGCTTACCATTAGGAGAATCTAGGTCTCCTCTTCGTTATCCATTACTTAGTAAACTTTGCAAGAAAATCATCTGCCCTATAACCGATTATTCTCCGTTTATTTGGATCAATTTTCTTATAATGCTCAACAACCAACTTCATGTGAGGATTACCCGACATTTTGGAGTGATTATTATCTATAAATCTCCATAATAATCCATCCCAGACGTCACACCAATCGCCCTTTTGGTAATTACTAACGTCTAAAATGTAGTCACTCCCACTAATATGCGGCTTTACGGTCTTAGTACCTGGGTCGATGAACTGACTCATATTGTATACATTAGGTAGCATCACCCAATCATAGGCATCAATAAATAGTTCGTTATACCACTTTATTATTTCTGTAGGTTCAATTTCTGCAAGTAACATTAGGTTACCGGCAATCATTAACCTTTCGGCATTATGCACATAACCGTGTTGTTTAATTCTATTTACCATATTGTCAAAAGGAGGTATTCCAAGTGTTCCGTTATACCAATCTTTAGTAAGTTTTCTTTTCGCTCCAAAAACGTTAGACGTTCTCATGGGAACGTGTTTTGTAAGATACTGTCCTCTTGTGTATTCTCTCCAACCTAAAATCTGTCTTATGAATAACTCTATACTTTCCAGGTTTAGTCCAGATTTAGAATTGTGAGCTAATACTTTTTCAACTACTTCTTGAGGATCTAGAAGACCTGTATTTAAACTAACTGATAACGCACTGTGGTATACCCATACAGCCTGAGAATCAATAGACTCATCATATTTAGAAAAACTATCCAACCTTTTCTCTATAAATTCATCTAGCCATTTTTCTGCTTCTTCGTGATTAGTCGGCCAAATAAAATCAGTACCCCCGGGATTATCAAAATAATGCTCATTTACGTACTTTATTGCGTCTTCGACGTATTTATTGTTGCCATATACGCCAAATGTCGGCAAACTAGCATCTTTGGGTAGGCGGTTTTTAGAATCATTGTATATCCATTTTCCACCTTTTGGTTTATAGTCCTCATCTATTAATATGTTAAACCTTTCTCTCTGCCACTGGTAAAACTCATCAAATACGTATTTATGTTTTGATGAAAAATACTGCTGTAATTCTTGGTTTTTTAGATAAAAGTTTGGATTTGCCAAAAAATCAAAAGATGGTATTGAACTATCAGCACGCCTTGCTTCTAATAATCTTCTGGTTAAAATGTCGTCAACTGGGTCAAAAACGTACAATTTATCAAATTTTCTAGCTCGATCGAACACATCTTGCGTAGTCATTAGTCCATCTAAAGGCAAATAATCTACCTGTATTCCTGCAGGCCACAATACCTCTTCTATATATCTCTGAACACTAGCTTTGAGTAGAATAATCTTTTGTTTGTGTAGCCGTAGGGGAAATTCTCTGTCTATACCAAAAAATAGTGGATCTTCTACCAAAATAACAGTGTCCACTTTTGGTAGTTTTTCAATTTTAAATAATTGGTTTGGGTATAAAATTAATGCGGATTTCATAAATACTTATGTTAATTAAACCGTAATCGGTGTCATGTATCAACAACTTACTTTAATTTAAGGTAATGTTTTCTCTTATCTTCTGGTAATCTCTCTATGGCATACCTAAGCATTGTTCTTGGCATCTTAAGAGTAAACTTGTTTAAAAAAGCCAGTAATACCTCTTCATCTTTTTTACCTACTTCTCTTAGGCACCAACCAACTGCTTTGTGAATTAAATCGTGATTGTCCTCTAAAAGTTGTTCAGACAATTTTATAGTATCTTCTAGTTGTCCATTCCGAATAAAATTTAATGTGGTAATTATCGATATTCTTCTTTCCCATAAATTATCGGAAACAACTAGTGTATACAAAATTTCCTTATCCTTGTTCAGTAGCCAATCACCCAGAATATACGGAGCACTACTGTCTACCAAATCCCAATTATTAACTTTTTTAGTATTTTTTAAATAAAAATCCACTATTTCACATTTTTGGTCTTCTGATGCTAATTTATATTTATAAACTAAAATTAATAGAGACGTTAGCCTTTCCTCGTGCCATTTACTTGTCAAAGAATTTTCTAAGTCGCTAAGGAATACAGTTTTTTGCATCCTCTTGGCAATCTTTCGTTGATCGGGAACTGTTACGCCAATAAACTTGTCACCTTCACCATATTGACCTGGTCCAGTTTTAAAAAACCACGCTCCAGCTTCTGCTCTTTCTTTATTAGATACAGACTTTAACTCTTGGTATATTTTTGACATAGCTACATTCTGTCAGGTGCAGTGATGCCTAATAACTCTAGACCGGATTTTAATCTGTCCGCGTACAATTCTACTAATTTAAGTCTAATTGTTTCCCTGTCATCACCAATTACTCTGTTAGATTCGTAAAACCTATTAAAAACTTGTGCCAATTCATACAAATAATTACAAATTAGATGTGGAGATAAATCAATTATAGATTTGTTAATGATCTCGTTAAATTCACTTATTATTCTTAGCAGACTTCTTTCGTCTTTCTGCAGATCTCCAGGTACAACCAAGTCATCGATAGTAGATTTTGCTAAAATACTTCTCGCCCTAGCGTGAGCATACTGCAAATATGGCCCTGAGTTACCCTCTAGAGCAATTGATTCAACAGGATTGTATATCACGTCACCTCCAACCCTATTTTTAACAAGTGCGTATTTAATTGCAGCTAGTACAGTTTCTTTGTTAGTTTCTGCTCTACTTTCTATAGAGGCTTGATTTGCCGAATCAATAATGTCTTTAGCAGTAATTACATTCCCTTTTCTGGAGCTCATTTTTACGCCACCCTCAAGTTTGACCATGCCATGCGTAATATGTAAAGTTCTTTTAGCTAGTTCAGGTTCGTACTGCTCAACACTCTTTAATACTACTTTCATGTACTGATCAATTTCATTTGCCGTGATTATTACTGATTTATCGAAATGATAGTCCTTCCACTTTGTCAGTAATAGCCCTACCTCCTTGGCTTCGTATGTGGGTAATCCTTCTGAATTTATAAAAACTCTGTCGTGAAGACCATGGTCTTCTCCTTTAAATATCACAGCACCATCACTCTTCTTGTAGACACCCGATATTAACTGATCTTCGAGAGTTTTTACACCTAAGTTAACGACCTCACTCTCTGGAATGAACCTATCAAAAGGATGCACTTCTAGCTGTTCGTAAAGCTCCTTGAACGCTTGGTAACTCCATTCTCTACAGGTCCAATATATTTTGGCAAAATTCGATTCATGATCATTTTTTTTATGAATTTCATAAACTTTTTTATTCAACCCAATTATCTCGGATTTATAATTATCGTTTTCTTCGAATGCCTTATTGCCTTCAACATACCTTTGCCCAAGCCACAATGGCCTTTCGCTGGCAGGGATTTCTGAAAGTTTTTCAGGAGATTCACCTCCAAGGAATTTAATAATTGACCACATACTTATTGCAACGTGCCTTCCAACATCACCGCCGTAATTTAACCTAACAGTATTTGCACCGCCCTTTTCTAATAACCTAGCTATCACGTCTCCAACAAGAGTTGTATATAGATGCCCGGCATGAAGTGGCTTGAAAGGATTTGGATCTGAATATTCAGCAATTATCGTCTGTCCTTGATAAATCTTGTCAATATCTGAGTTAGTTAGACTAAAAATAGCATTATCAGTTAGTCTTAAGTTAATAAACCCTGGCCCAGCTATACTAACTTCCGAAACTAATTCCGTGTTCTCAGAAAGTATACCTACAAGTGTCTCAGCAATTTCTTTCGGATTTTTGCCAAGCTCCTTTGATAACTTCATGGCAACGTTAGTGGAAAAATCACCAAATTTTTCATCAGGGCGAGTAAGTTCAACTTCAACTTCTATGTTAAAAATACTTTTTACCGAATTATAAATAAGTTGTTTTAGGTGGTTCATAACAGATGTAAGTATACCAGGTCTAATCTGTAAAATATAAAATTTAGTAAACTTTATCTTTAATTATTTGGAGGCTTTGTGAAAAATCTTCTATTACTTGTTTACAATACGGATTATCTCTAACAATAGACTCAAAAAGCTCCCAGCTATCATTTCCTTGTACGTTTTTCATGTCTAAAAGGTCGTCATAGGCTCTAGTTCTTAAAATAGTTTCCGGAATTTTTAGATTTTGTGATGCTCTGCCAATTAATTGAGTAAGTCCAAGAACATAGGCAAGTTCTTTGTCGTGTTCATCTGGAGTACACTCAATTACCTTTAGTTTTAATTTTGATGTCAAAAAATTCTTAATTTCAAAATAGTAATCGTCGTTAATCCGGGCAGGATAAGTCATGATCTGTAATCCCTCCAGTCCTTTTGAGGCGCTAAATGGGCCAAACATTGGATGAGTCGCTAAATACTTACAGGATTCTGGCAAAATTTTCATTAATGTGTCTACCGGCTTAACTTTTACTGAGCATACATCAATTACAAGCGAATCTGGATTAACATTTTCTTTATTTTGTAGAAAGTACTCTTCAAGAAACTGAGATGGCATTGAAGGAATGATTATTTCTTGACGAAGCGCTGTCTTGGTATCAACAAATTTGCATTTTAAATCATTTTGATCAGGTTGATGCCTAGTTGAAATTAATATTTCAAAATATGGAGACAATTCTTTGACCATTAACTTAGAAAAGTCACCAAAACCAATTATTGATAATGTTTTCAATTTTTTCTTGCCTTTATTAGTTGCCAAAGTGCTGCATACATACCACCAATTAAGATAAAGAAAGATAAGGTGGTCACTGAAGCCCTAGACTGCGCTGCTTGGTTAACAACTTGCTCACTAAGATCAAAAGCCAAGCTTGCTGGATTAGTGAATAAGTCCCAACTATTCCACCTTAAAACTCTACCGAGGTAAATTGCAAATCCACATAACAAAAATACAAATCCAATTATCCAGCTAGCTAATTTCGCATTGTAGCGATTGATTATTTCTATATGAATAAAATAAACACTGAGGTACCCACCTATAAAGCCATTCAAAATAAATGAACTAAACAAAACAGCATCGTATAGAACACTTACTTCAAAAGTTGTCTGAAGATGAATTAAATCACTAACTAAATAGAAGCTATTCGGTAAAAATAATAACCACCCAGCAGTTATAAGTAAGTTAAGAGGCTCGCTCCATCTTGTATTTTTTAATCTCAAGACCAAAATAAGGGACAATACAAGCGGAACCCAAGCTAAAAACAAATTCCATACCAAAAACCAATATCTTAAAGATTCAGAGTCAATTACTCTTAAAACAAACAACAGCAAGCTAACTCCATTAGCAATAAGTAGAGCGTAAATTAGCCCCTGATAATTAGCAAAAAATTCTTGTTTATTCCTTTTACTCATAACAAGCTATAACTCTAGTATATATAATCTCTTGTATAATGTTGAATATGGATTCAGTTATTGACCCAATTCGTGACCATGTAAAGACATTCATGAAAAGGATTGCAAGAGACCTAGATAACCTTTCTGGAGGAAGAATTACTCCTGATATGATAACTATAACTGGTCTAATTGCGCACTTACCTATTGCATGGCTAATCGCAACCGACCAATACATCCTTGCTGCAATTCTATTAGTAATATTCGGGCTATTCGATACTTTAGACGGAGCACTAGCCCGACTACAGAAGTCAGACAGTGCCAGAGGGATGTTACTGGACGCCTCCACTGACAGATTTAAAGAAGTTATTTTGTACTCTGGTATTGCATATAGTTTTATAAACTCAAATGATGAGAAATTTGCAGTTTGGGCAGTTATCGCTTGCGGTGCAAGTATTTGTGTTAGTTATGTAAAAGCAAAAGGAGAAACCGCAGTAGCCAAATCAAAACTAACATCATCCGAAGTAAATCGACTTTTTCAAGATGGTTTACTAAGATTTGAAGTCAGAATGTTTTTGATGGTAGTTGGTCTGCTCTTTAATGTACTGACTTATACTGTAGTTTTAATCGCTATTTTATCGGTTTTTACAGCCATAGATAGATTAATTAAAATATCCAACAAGATATGAAATATAAAATAGACCTCCATACACATTCAGTAAACTCGCCAGATGGCGGTATAAGAAAGGATCAGTATCTAAAAGCACTTGAGTCAAGAGCCTTAGACTATGTAGCTATTACTGACCATAACTCTATTGATTTTGCCCTAGATATTCAAAGAGAAATTGGAGATAAAATAATTGTCGGCGAGGAGATAATGACTACTGCTGGAGAAATAATCGGGCTATACTTAACTGAAAAGATTGACCCAGGATTATCGCCAGAACAAACTATAGACAGAATTAAAGCTCAAGATGGCATAATATATATTCCACATCCCTTCGAAACAATTCGTAAAGGATTACACCCTGGAGTTCTTGAAGAAATAATTAATGATGTCGACATAATAGAAATATATAATGGACGTGCTTTTGCCCAAAATAAAAGCCATCAAACTGTGGTTTGGGCTAAAATAAATCAAAAACCAGGAGCTGCCAGTAGCGATGCTCACGGCTTTCATGGACTAGGGTTGACCTATACGTTGATATCTGATGAGCCAAACAAAAATAATTTAGTTAGCCTCATTTCAAGTAGTGTTCCAAACGCAGGACGTCCAAATATAAGATCTTTACTTTACCCAAAGTACAACAAATTAAAGAAAAAAGTTGGTAAAAATGTTTAGCGACATCATGTTTGCCTTATGGTTTTTCTTGCCTGCTGGAGTAGCTAATGCAAGTCCTGTTATTGCCAAAAAAATACCCATTCTGAAAAACTGGAAAAAACCAATGGACTTTGGTAAAAGTTTCAAAGGCGAAAGAATATTCGGTGATAATAAAACGTGGCGCGGCCTAGCCATTGGCACCCTTGCTGGGGGCATTACCGGTACAATTATTTATCTTTGCTACCCCGAATCTATAACCTACGTAAGTGTATCTGTTTTTCCTGAATTTTTAGACATGTTTGTCGTCGGTGCATCACTTGGATTTGGAGCTTTGGCAGGAGATGCTATAGAGAGTTTTTTCAAGCGGAGAGCCAATGTCAAACCCGGTGAAAGCTGGTTTCCATTTGACCAAATTGACTACATAATTGGTGGGCTTATTTTCTCTACACCTTTTGTTATCCTGTCATTTAAAATGAATCTATTAATATTGTTTACCTGGTTCTTGGCTCATATAGTGGTAAGTTACATAGCCTACCTCTTAAAACTCAAAGATAAACCTATTTAGAAAGTACAAATGCTTCACTTGATAAAGCTTCACTTATAAAGCCTTGATCAAACTTGCTTAGCATAATTTCGGTTTGAGAAGGCATTTGCGATAACGCCCTCAGTTTTACACTCTTAAGGGACTCGTCTAATTCTAGATAAATATCACATTCCTTTTGCTCTACAATAGGTGGCTCGTCAATATTGAAAAATATATCTAGCTCTTTATCCATATATTTAAGATAACTATTGTACTGGTCAATTGTATGAACTGCATGAAAAACGTTAGAGTCTAACCCGCAGATCTTTAGGGCATCATCTACCCAACAAGACACACAACAATGGTCACTATGACCAGTCATTCCGTCCTTACCGAAAGTCAAAATTGTGTCTGGTTTATACTTTTGAAATAGTTTTGCTAATTTTTTGGCAGCTTGTTTTTTATCAGTGTTTTCACATAATCCATCTCTATAGCCCAGCCAATGGTGGTTTTTAATGCCTAACACGTCCAAAGCTCGATCCATCTCTCGTTCCCTGATCTTACCGAGCCCTGAAGATGGCCACTTTTCTTCGTTCTGTGTTCCAGCCTCACCTTTTGTGGCAGTAATACATATAACTTTTTGTCCATTTTTTATGGCTTGATACATTATTCCAGCAGATGTAAACGTTTCGTCATCTGGGTGGGCCCAAACAGACATAATCGTTCCTAGCGATTTAATCATTTTTGCCTGATTATTGGCTTGCATTAATTACTCCTTTAGAGCGTCTTTTAGTTTAGTTATTAGATCCACTGGACTAGGATTTAAACCATTTAGAAATGCTAAATAAATACTCACAAAGTCACCTAGTAATATAGTCCAAAGTAAAGCTTTTAGTTTTGTTTCACCTTCCGAATTAATGACTTCCGGTGCCGGTCTCTTACCTGAAAGCAATCTTTCAGTAATCTCAAACCGTTTTTGAATTCTAGGGTGTTCAAATTCTGACCTTAGATCAATTATCGCATATGGCTTGTCTACAGGATGACTAGACCATCCTAAAAACTCATTGTGATTAAATTCAGGGATTTGGTTACACCATGCTACATTCTTTGAATTTTCATTAAAATTAATTTTCCACTTGTAGCCAACAGGCGCTAAAAATGGTCCAGAGTAAACCACGACAGATTTTCCGACAATCTCTAATGCAAGTTGTTTAGCTAAATTGTCCTTGCTATGCACATCTGCAGTCCAAGATTTTGCCTGTTCTGCTAACCAATCAGCAGTGCTCATCAGCTCGTCAACAGACCCTTTAGGAATTAATTCAATTGATTCAAATATCTGAATTAATGCTGCAAAATTATAAAAAACCGCCATTCTCGGCTGGTAGTTTGGCGGAATTTTAAATAAAGGATAGTTTCGCTCTTCGGCAATCTTGGTAAGTTCGCCGCCGGCGGCAATTACTATTATCTGGCAGTTACTTTCTGCGGCTTTATTGAGTGCTTCTACTGTTTCTTCGGTATTTCCAGAATAACTTGAAGCGATAAAAAGTGTATTCTCGTTTGCGTAGTCAGGTAAATCGTAGTTTCTTACGATCTGAAGAGGTATTTTCAGCTTCGGCCAACTAGGTATCAACGAAGCTGCCAACGCTGAACCGCCCATTCCGCCAATTATTACGTTATTTATTGTTTCTGTGGAATTACAAACCACGCCAAAGTCGTACTTAAGTTGTTGCCATTGTTTTTCAGCCACACCTAATGCATCTTGTTGGTCTCTTTCGTGTATATATTTCAAATCATCAAGCATTTTTACTCCTTATTTTTATTGCTAGGTTAATCATTTCCATTGTCTTTGGAATCGAGTAGTTGTAATTGGAAAGGTCGTCTGGGCTTACCCAAATAACCTGCTCAACATCATCCATAGCTTTCACTCTAACATCGTTGCCGATTTCCGCCATAAATACTGCCGATGAAACTCTTAAGACCTCGTTTACCCAAGGGTATTCTGAGTTATAGCTTCCAATATACTCAATATTCTTTAGTTGGGACTTTTCTATACCTAGTTCTTCTTTTACCTCTCTTTCGATAGCGTAGTCAAGGGTATCATATTTATCTACAAAGCCACCAGGAAGATCATATTTACCCTTATAAGGCTCTCTTAGTCTTTTAGCGATTAATACCTGTCCATCTTCATTAAATAAAATCATGTCTACGCAGGGTTTTGGATTTTCATAGATTGTTTGACCACAATTACTACATTTAAATAATGTCTCGTCTTTCGTTTTTAGTTTATGCCCGCATAAGTAACAAAATTTTTTGGTCATTAAATCCTATTTTAGTTTAATTTCAGCATTTTATCTATTACAGATGTGTTCAATTAATATCAATCAAATATATTATTATATTGTCACATTATGTAGTCGATTTATTATTGGTCTATAATTACACTAATACACTAAAATATGCTATAGTTCTTATGAATATTTTATATAAAAAGCGGGGGTGGCAATGTTCGATCAGAACGATCAGCAGGTACAATCAAATCAAGCACAAGACTCAAATCCATATGGAGGTTTTGGGCAGACAACTAACGACACAGGTTCTTCTTTTGGGTTTAACCCACCACAACAGCCTCAAGGTCCACCAACAACCGATCAGCCAGCAGTATTAAGTGATAACTATAATACTACCCCAACAACTAATCCTGTTATCCCTAGCAACAACGCTGACGACTTACTAAATATTAAGCAGGATGCTCTTAAGCAGTTAAACCCTCTTGTTCAACACCTTGAACAAACACCCGAAGAAAAATTCAAAACCACAATGATGATGATTCAAGCCTCTGATGATCAGTCTCTTATTAAGGAAGCTTACGAAACCGCTCAAAAAATTACTGATGAAAAAGCAAAAGCCCAAGCATTATTAGATATAGTTAACGAGATTAACTACTTTACTCAACAAAACAATAAATAGATTATAAGTCTATATCTGGGCCAGTTCTAACTAGTTCTTCAGATGAACTAGGACCTGTGCTCGGCTGAGAGTTTGGTGTCGCTTGCGAAGGAGTTGACGTACTAGTACTAGATGTTTGAGGTGCAGAATTTGCATTCGTATTAGATCCTTGAGCTTGACCATTGTTCTGTTTTTTACTTTCTTCGGAATTTTCAGGCGTTGTTCCATCAACACTACCAACATCTACATTAGCACCCTCGTTTTGTGATGTAGTTTCAGAACTACTATCGTTATTGCCGAAAAACCTGTCCCAAGCCCATCTTCCTGCAAAAAACAGTATAAGTATTAATACTAGCGTTACCACGAAAGTAACAATAGCAAGAAGCCACGCCATCGGCTTATACTCACTTTGAGTCTGAAAATTGTCCGTTACTGGTTGATTCTTCTTCCTAAATAAAGCCATAAAATCTCTTTCTCCACCCAGTTATATAATATAATACTACAATTTTATGTATTTGGCAATTTTTAATTTTCGGTTAGTGTTTTGAATTTTGCCATAGATTTTCAAATACACCCTTAAGAGTCATTGCAATAATCTCGTTCGTAATAACTGTTATAACTATTTTTGGTTGATAAGCCGTAAATACACACTTGTTGCCATAAACTACTATTTCGCTTGGGTACTCTGGCTCACTCCAGTACTTAACCTCATATTTTTGTTTTTTGTGTAATTGTTTATTTAATACTTCTCTATTAGCTTCAGAAAAAATGGCACGAGTTTTTATTCCTTTTCTAGATCTTTTCAAAATACCAGTGAGTAAAATTTCCCAAACTTCTTTTTCTGGTTTAATGCCAGGGATTAAAAGCAATTCTTCATTACTTTTAGACATGTCATCTAGAATAATCTTTAAGCCTTTTTTGCCTTCTAGATATACTACACCGGGTTTAAATTTACTTAAATTATATGTTGACTGTAGCTCAGGCAGATACCGGTTTAATAGTGTTGTGGTGTGCCGAAACTCTTGCTGTTTTATTAATAAGATATTTTTTAAGCCTGAAGGTTCTATAGCTTCATATCTCCTTACTGCCTTAGTCTCATCCTTGCTTATTAAGCCATTCTTTTCTAATTTATCTAAAATCATATAGGTGTTAGTTCTATTTTCTTTTAATGCTTGTGCTATATCACTTACCGGCATTGATCCAGTTGATAACAATAACTTATAACAGTTAGCTTCTTTTTGACTAAGACCTAGTTTATTAAAAAGTTCATCCATAAATTAATAATAATACTTAGAATATTTTTTGTCAATTTTGTTTTGACATTTTTGTCTCTGTAAATACACTTTATTTTTAACATTGATTGACATTTATAGGTAATTATTATATTATGATTACTAATGATTTAATTGTGTACTTGTGATTAGCACTTTCGAGTATATGTATCACTTAAAGTTTTACAATGAATCATTAAACAAATTAGACATTAATTAGGAGAAATCATGAATACATTAAACATTGAACAAGAGGCGGAATCATTGAACAATACTGATTTACTAGCCGGGGAATTATTAGAATTCGTAGTTAGAGGTTGGATACACGAAGAAGCTGCTCGTAATCTTTTAAAACTACCTCTTTCTGAGCGTGAAGAAATCAATCAACAAATAATTGAAGTTACTGAAGACACTTCAAATGGCGAACAACAACGGGCAAATTGGGCGACCAGGATATTAGGCAGAGAAGTTATATCACAACAAGCCTGCGTTGTGTTTATTTCTACCATTGGAATAAGACCGCAAAGAGGCGTCAAGGATGGCTTAGGTACTAGGGCGTTCACAGAAGGTAGACACTCATCACCTGACACCAAAAGCTCAAGCTAAAAATATTACTTAGAATACAGAAAAATATAAAAAGAGCCCTCTCGCAATGGGCTCTTTTTAAATTAGTAACCTGGGAAGATTACATCATTCCGCCCATACCACCCATTCCTGCCATATCGGGCGTTGCGGCTTTTGCCTCTGGCACCTCTACCACAAGCGCACCCATAGTCATTGCCGTTCCAGCAATAGAAGATGCGTTCTGAATTGCTTCTTTAGTAACTCTAGTCGGATCAATGATTCCAGTTTTTTTAAGGTCAACTAACTTTGTAGGATTATTGACGTCCACACCTTGTCCTGCTTTAGAGTTTTTAACCTGAGGCAACCATTCATCAGCGTTCAATCCAGCGTTGGTCATAAGAATTCTGAAAGGTTGTTCTAGGGCCCTAGCAAGCAATTTTCGTCCTGCAGTAACCGAATGATCTTCGTCTTTAATATCTTTGATAGACGAAGTTAGATTTACTAGAGTAACCCCTCCGCCAGACACAATTCCTTCGTCCAAAGCAGCCTTAACTGCAGCTACGGCATCGTCTACGCGGTATTTCTTTTCTTCGATTTCAGTCTCGGTTGCGCCGCCAACTTTTATAACAGCAACTTTACCAGAAAGAGCTGCACGTCTCTTATCTAGATTTTCTCTGTCGTATTCGCTTGTAGAAATTTTTGCTTGTGCTTCAATTTGCTTTATTCGGGCGTTTATTTCTGTGACATTACCTGCACCCTCTATGATTGTAGTTTCATCTTGTGAAGCAATAATCTTCCTAGCTGTACCTACGACGTCTAAACCAACGTTTTCAAATGTCATGCCACGATCATCAGTAATAACAGTAGCACCAGTAAGGATTGCAATGTCATTTAGAATTTCTTTTCGTCTGTCACCAAATGCTGGTGCCTTTAAAGCTAGTGTATTAAACACACCTTTTAATCTGTTAAGAATCAGTGTACCTAGTGCTTCACCTTCTACGTCTTCAGCGATAAGAACTAAATCTTTTTTGCCGGCTTGAGCGAGCTTTTCTAAAAGTGGTAAAAATTCTTGAACTGAGCTAACTTTCTTATCTGTAATTACAATTGCTGGCTTGTCATAAACGGCTTCCATTCTAGTAGTATCTGTAACCATGTAAGGGCTCACAAAGCCTTTATCGAAGGTAAATCCTTCTACAACTTCACTCTCTAGTGCTAGTCCCTGGCCTTCTTCAACAGTCACGACACCGTCCTTTCCAACTTTTTCTATAACATCTGCAATCAGGTTTCCAATTTCAGAGTCACCAGCTGATATTGTGGCTACTTGCGCAACACGCTTTTTATCGCTTTTTATATCTTCACTCAATGTGTCGAGTTCTTTAATTACATCTTGGGCAGCTGCTTCTAGACCCTTTCTTAAAAGCATAGGGTTGTGACCAGCGGCAATTAACTTATTAGCTTCATTTAGAATGTTATAAGTCAAAACAGTTACTGTAGTTGTACCATCACCAGCAACATCGTTCATTTTATTTGCAGCCTGTTTGATTAACTCAGCACCAACTTTGTAACCTAGTGTCTCGTCGTCTACATCGGCAATTTCTACGCCTTTAGCAACCGTAACACCATCGTGAGTTACAGAAGGAGCGCCATAAGACTTACTTATTACTACATTTCTACCTTTAGGACCCATAGTTGTTTTTACTGCGTCATAAAGGATTCTTGCGCCCTCTAAAACTCTTCTTCGAGCATCATCATCATAAAAAACTTTTTTTGCCATCAATCTTCCTCCTATTTAACTATTGCGTAAATATTTTCTTCTTTAATTAGTATGTAGTCTTTACCGTCGTGCTTAACCTCGGTATTACTGTATCCACCATAAATAATTCTGTCGCCAACCTTAACTTCAATTGGCACTCGTTCGTTGTCGTCGCCAATTTTACCTGGCCCTACTGCCAATACTTTAGCAATTTGCGGCTTTTCTTTCGCCGCGTCTGGGATATATAATCCACTTGCTGTTTTATTAGATGCTTCTTCTAACTGAGCAACCACATAATCTCCGAGTGGTCGAATACCTACTGACATACCTACCTCCATAAATAAGTTAAATTTCTGTTATGTAGGTAAATAATAACGCACCCAATTAGCACTCGTCAAGTATGAGTGCTAATAACTTTGTTCAATTATAGCCTTTATGTCAGCATCTTTAGGACGTGCATCCTTTGGTAGTTTGGAAGAAGGATGTTTAATATGTTCTGCATATAGTACTGAGAATGTATCTAGTAATTCACTCCTAAAAATTCCTGTCTCAGAATCATCAACTTCTACGCCAGTATGTAAAGAGTTTACGAATGTACTAATATCGTCTTTAACTTGGTATAAAATTGCGTCTGGATCTTTAGCGCCAGTAGATGTTCTTGCAAAAGGTTTTGCGCTTTCTAAATCAATAAACCTAATACCGTGATTATCACTTGCAAAGTTCTTTATTTGCGCATCTCCGTGGGCAAGCCCAAAGTTATGTATCATAGCTAAGGCCATTCCGCATTTTCCTAGGGCTTTTCTGACTTGTTCTTGTGTTGGCTCAAACTCAGGATCCCAAAAAATATTATCATAACTAATAACCGCTTCATCATATCTAGTGATTAGCCCATACTGACCAGTATCCTCAAATCTGTGAAAGCCAAGAGTATCAAATGCCAAAATAGGTCGAGTTGGCTTACCATAACCATTTATGTAATTTGTGACGTTGAATTCGTGCATTGCATCTTTTGGTGTGTCATGAGGTTTTATAGCAACCATAGCCTGCTTTTCTCTGTCGTATTGAGATCTTAAAACTAACTGACCAAATATTAATCCATGTGAGTTTTTTTGTCTTCCTTTTTCGAAATCTTCAACTTCATACATTATGGCACTACTAGTACCGGGATTATATGCCAAATCCTGAAACTTAAACTCATCTAGTAAATATCCGCCTACTTCTAATCCCCTTATGGCGTCTTTAACTTTACTGCTCGCTAACCTTAAGTTTTCGATTTCGAAATCTTCTGGAACCTCAATAAAGCTCACCAAACCTTCGTCTAGTAATTTTTCACCAAAAACAACACTGTACTCACTCATATATCAGATATTATAGCACATTTAGTATTTTTTTCAATGATTTATACTATTTATTAATGTCAGTAAAAAGAATAAATAACAGAGTGTTAATGAGTGGCGTTGATTACTTTTCTGACGAATTCGCAATTAATGCCTACATGGACTCAGAAATTAAAATTAATCTGGACAATGCCAGAGCCGAACACGAAACAATTAAGATAGATCTCGAGCTCGCTGGTGTTGAAATAGTAAAAATAGACCCGCCACAAAACTGCCAAGACGGTGTCTATACTGCCAACTGGGGACTCTGTAAAGATAAAAAAGTTATCCTCTCTAACCTTCCAAACAAACGCAAAGCCGAGGAAGAATATGCCGAAGAACAGCTCCTAAAACTAGGTTTTGAAATAATTAAATGTCCTTTTAGGTTTAGTGGTCAAGGCGATGCTTTACCCTGCGGAGAGTATTTATTCATGGGAACTAGCTTTAGAACAGATGCAGAGGCCCACGATTTCGTTAAGAATACCTTTGATTACAAAGTAGTTAGCCTGCAAACAATTCCTTATTTGGATTCCAACAATCAGCCTGTTATTAATCCAATTACTGGCTGGCCAGATAGCTTTTTTTACGATATCGACTTAGCTCTTTCAGTAATTTCTACAGATACTATTGCCTGGTGCCCCGATGCCTTCACTCCAGAAAGCCAAAGAAAAGTTCATCAAATTCCTATCAAAAAAATAGAAGTTAGCTACAAAGAAGCTACCGAAGGATTTGCCTGTAATTTGGTTTCTAACGGAGAAACCGTGGTGATGAGTAGTAATGCGCCAAAATTAAAAAACACCCTAGAAAAACTAGGATACAAGATTCTAACACCAGAAATCAAAGAATTATCCAAGGGTGGAGGCTATATCCGCTGTACCACTTTAACACTCAATTAATTTATCTTTTAATCGTGTTGTCGTGAGATAACACCCTCAAAACATCTTCTTGGTCTTCATGATCACAAATAGAAGCTAAGCCATACTGAGGAAGTCCGTCGTCTTCATTTTTTCCTAAAAGTATAATAACCGCTCTATTTTGTGGACCATTAATACCGAATTTGTAGGCAGGATATTTAGACTTCACGCTTCTGTCTTTATCTTTACTGCCATTATCATCTACAGGCCTGAACTCTTGATAAGAACCAGTTAGAACCGCTCTTTCAAGCGCCGGTATACTAACATTCTTTAGTGTCCCCATAACTCTATCTAAGACTCCTTCTTTTTGAAGTCTTTCTTTCATTTTGGAGGTAGTCCTATGTAAAGGTGTTAAATCAACCAATCTATATAATTTTTCACCGGTCTCTTTATTGGTAACTATGTCACTAATCAAGTCAACCGATTCAGATCTAGTGACCCACTTTAATTTACTCGGATCTACTTCAAAATAACTTGCCTGCAAACCTTCATTATTATTGCTGGGTCTATTAAATCTATTCCTAAACTGACTTGTTACATCAATTAATCTTTCGTCCATTTCTAACTCTGAAGTTAGCACCTGAGCATCCATTCCTAAATCTTTGGAAAGTTGATCAACAGGCATATCCATTTCTCTTAGTGCAAAATATCCTATATTTGACCTTAGTTCTCGAAGATGATCAGCAGTAGTTTTATCCTCAATGCCAAACTCTTCAACAGCAGTAGACTGTAATAAACCATCCCTAGTTTCACTATAGTCATCGAGCATCATTCCGTAAATTTGATACGGATCTAATTCTGACGATTCTGATATTTTTGTTTCTGTAGACATGTGGTTATTATACCACAGTTACTTATCTTTTTCAATACCCTTTTGGTCAATTTGCTCGTAAGATATTATTGTAGAAACCGCGCCCAATGCCCTACTAAGAGCCGCTCTTTGACCAGATAATGACGCCATTTCAACGGCATACTTTAAACGTGCGTCAAAATCTTCTCTTTCAGGTTCAACCATGTCACTTTCTCTGCTAAGAATTTCATTATCAAACTCAATTAATGTTTGCCGGATTTTTGAAGTTACTTCAAGAACAACTTGATCTTCAATACCAAAATTGGCTTCAACACCAGGATTATTTTCCATTTAAAAGTATTATAATATTTTTTTATAATTTTTGCAATAGCTTTCTTGTTGTTCCAATCTCATCCCAAGAATGTTCCCCGTCAGCTCTTTCTATGGTTTTTTCGTGCCCTTTTCCAAGCAAAATTACAGTATCGCCCTTTTTTGCCCGATTCAAAGTAAATTCAATGGCTTCAGTTCTGTCATGAACCAAAAAAAAGTCAATATCTCGAGATTTTCCTGCTTTTTCAGCGCCCTCAGCTATTTGGTTCATAATTACTACTCCGTCAATATCTCGATCATCTTCTTCAGTTATGACCACTTCATCACAATATCTGCCTGCAATTTCTCCTTGAATCGCCCTTTTCGCCTCGTCTCTTCGGCCTGCCGAGCCAAACATCGCGATTAACTTGCCTTGAACAACTGGTTTTAAGTCTTTAAATAACTTCTCAAAACTATCTGGCGTGTGTGCAAAATCAATAATCACATCAAAGTCTTGCCCTTCATCTATTCGCGTCATTCTTCCTTCAACGCTATCCATTGCTGCAATTCCCTGCTCTATTTGTTCTTTTTCGAGTCCAATTACCCTTCCAACTCCAACAGCAGCTAATGAGTTATATACATTGAAACTACCTGGTATTTTACAATTTATAGCATACTGATCACCTTCGATTTCCGCTAAGTAGTTGCTCCCTGAAGGGGTTAAATCAACTTTTTTGGCCCTTAAATCACCCTTTTCCATACCGTAAAGAATAGAATTTTCGGTTTCGATTTTATAAATTTCACTAGTTGGATCATCAGCGTTTAAAATTGCATAGTTTAACCCATTCTTGTTCTTACCGACTAGATTGAATAATTTCTGTTTAGCTTTTCGATAATTCTCAAAAGTCCCATGATAATCCAGGTGTTCGTGAGTTAAATTAGTAAAAACTCCAATAGAAAACGGCACACCCCAAACTCGGTTCTGAGCTAATCCTTGGCTTGTCACTTCAAATACCAGCCAATCGATGTTCTGGGAACGCATATACTTTAGTCGCTTCATCAGCTCCGGAACAGTAACATTTGTCATGTGCTGAACTTGGGGTTTAATGTCGTCATTCACTCCAAATGCTACGGTCGTCATTAGCCCGGTCTTGTATCCAGACTGATGCAGCATCCTGTGAATCATATAAGCCGTAGAAGTCTTACCATTAGTTCCGGTAACTCCAATAACTTTCATTCCTTTGGCCGGAAAACCATTTACTAAATTAAAAAAGACCGCTTCTAGTAAATGCCCAAACGGCTCAACTTTCTTAAATAACCCTTTCGGTATTAGTGATTTAACAATTTTTCGAAAATTCATCTAAATAAATAATACTGTAAATTAGTATTCATTACTAAAGACTGTTCTATATCCATCGTCACTACTGCCATACATAACCTGTCTAACCGGTACTGTGAATTTACTTTCTAGCCCAACAGGTATAAAGTCACTTAATTCTGGAAATTGTGAATTTTTTGGCCATAAATAGCCATTTCCAATATATTCAGCCTTCCGAAAACTAACATTACAGTCTTTTGCGATTATTCCTTGCGTATCATTCATAGTGTTTTCGACAGAAGCACCATCAATAAACAGAAATACATGCTTGCCAAACGCTAAGTCAAAAACCTTATAATCACCTTCAACTACTCTAACTAATAAAGATTGCTTTTCAGGAACTACGTCATGTTGTTCCTGTGTAGGTAAAAGTTGCAAACTGACATCTGCATGGTCAAATAACAGTACAATTTTGTCCGTATACGGTCTATCGAGTTGAGAAAATGAGAATTTTTCGGTAGCATCTAGTTGTTCCCGTTTAATCTTGATCAACCATTCAGTTTCTGACATGTCGCTAATTTCAGGATGCATCTCTGGGATATCAAAAGGATTATTTGTCATTTAGATATTTTATAACTAAACACTTATATATTCAGTTTAAAGATTTTGTAACAACATTTCGTTAAAGAATTGTTGTTGAGCAGGAGTTATTGCCCTATTACCGCTATAAATCTGCACAGTTTCGCCAACTCTATTCAATGATAACTGTGATCCTGTAAAGCTATTAAACTTCTCAATCGTTTCGTTAATTTTGCTCATTTCATCTCCAGGAGCTAATTCATGGGCTACATTCCAAGGTGCTTGATCTAAGTTAACACTTGGTTTTGGAGCTGGCATAGCGATTTCACCTTCATTTGGTACTGAAAGTACGCTAGGATCTTTTGGTGGATTTATTTGAACTGCCCCTTCTGTGCCATTAACGCCAACCTTAGGTCTTTGTCCACTATCCATAGTATCTATTGCGTTACCACCACCTCTTGGTCGGTCTAAACCATATCTATATGCAAGATATCCAGTTGCAGCCAATGCGATCACACCAATACCCGCTGCAGCTGTAACTCGTTTTCGGTCAATTTTTTCATTACCATCTTGGTCAGATTCTTTGAAGAAATCTTTAGTTTTCATCAAACCAGTAGTTACTGCGGCAAATACTCTTGCCTTAGCATCTTTAACTTTTTCTTTAAATGATCTACTATCTATAACTTCTCTAGACTCAAGCTGCTCTGAAGATTGAGGAGCTTCTATAACTTCCGCTCTAGGAAAATCTATAGGAGGTGCTATTGATGGATGGTCGTAAGGTCTAGGCAGTCCATTATTAATGTCTGATTCAGGAATAAACCATTCGTCTTCTTCCCATATTTCATCGTCAGCTCTTTCAATGCTTTGAGTCTCTGGAAATACGCCAGTAAAAACTGGAGGAGTAAGTGGTGCAGTTATGTTATCTTGTTTTTCAACAGGTTCCTCACCAATGGCACTATTTATGTATATTTGCCCATTATTTGGGTCCGTCAAAACTGTTTGTTCAATTTCTTTTTCAGTATCCTGATCTTGAGTTTCTTCAGTATTGCTCTTTTTTAATTCTTCTTTTTGACTATACAGTCTGTCAATCATTCTCATTTTAAGGTCATCGCTCATGTTCTTTTCAGATTCTAAACGACGCTCAATTTCGTCCTGAACATCTGAAGATTGAGTTAAATCACCGGCATCTTCACTTTCCGCCCACTTAGCAACTAATTCATCACGACTTAACTCTTCTAATGATTGTCCATGAGTTTGATCATATAATTGGTCGCCCTTATTAACTTTTCTTAAAGGTCTTTCTTGAAGATAGCTAGTCATATCATCAGCCATATTCTTGTAATGTTCTACTGTTTCAATTTCTCCATCAAAACGAGCATTATCAATACGCTGATTAATAACTTCCATAGGATCTGTACCTTGTCTATTTGGTGAATTTTCGTTCATAATTTATTCCTCGTAATCTTGTATAATTATTTAGTATTTTTGTTTTTTATTTTGTAATAACCCTATTTTAGCAAATTTTATGCTTTTTGTCAATATTCTTATGTTTCATAATTGTGTGTCTGATTGATGTTATTATGCAGCTTTAGGAAAATCTGAAGCCCCTTCAATAGAACCCCTCATCTTCCTACCTAAGGCTTCTGTTGTTCTATGATTTACAGTTCCGTTTTGGCGAAACAACGATACCGCTTCCGCAGCTGCTAAAGCTTTATCTTTGTTGTCATCAAATATATCAGACAACTTACTAGGGTCCTTATCTATAACTTTTATTGCCTCTAGTCCAATATCTTGATTGGTAATTCTCTCAACCTGTTTCGTTGAAGTGGGGTCGAGTTCACTTGCACCACCAGAATTAAGCATATGAGAAACATTGTCTGCGATTAGTACAACTTCAGGTGCTTCCATTCCCTGACCAACATTTGTTAAAGGTTCGATTCCCTGTTTTTTTAGTATCTCTTCTGTAACCGCTCGCATACTACGTGCAATACGTCGAACACGCAGCTCATCACCTTGCTGCTTCTCCAAAGAAACAACCTTTTCAGCAAAACCCTCTCTTTGTTGGTCATCTAGCTTACTGATCCTTCTTCCTTCTGAATCAAGAACCTGATTGTCCGGGCCAGTTTGAATATTTAAATCTCTTTGTGCGATATGCCTTACTTGCTCACTTTCTTGTTGTCCAAGTGTCAGATGTATTAAAGCGTCATACCGTTGACCAATTTCATTTAGGTCGCCCCCGCTACCATAAGCCAGTTTTTCACCAAACTGCGCATCAGGCGCTTGTTCACCTTGAATTTCCGGATTATAGTAATTTTGATCTGTCATTTTGTTTTTTTAACTGTTTGTTAGTTATTTTGTAATAACTATTGTAGCATGTTTTTAACTTTTTTGCAATATCTGTAATTATATCTGGTATTATTAACTGATGAAGATTTTAGGTATAGAAACAAGTTGTGACGAGACAAGTGCTTCAGTTGTTGAAGATGGCTGTAGGCTACTTTCTGTAGAAACATCGACAAGTTTAGATTTGCACGCTGTTTATGGTGGCGTTATCCCAGAAATTGCAGCACGCAGTCACATTGAATTCATAATGCCTGTTATCGAGAAATCTTTAGTCCAAGCAAACTGTACCTGGGACGATATAGATGGCATTGCAGTAACTTATGGTGCTGGATTGGGTGGCTCTTTACTGATAGGAGTTATGACCGCTAGAAACCTAGCAATTGTTAAAAATAAACCATTGTACGCAATAAATCACGTCGAGGCTCACATTTACGCTAATTTCTTGACTGAGACATCTCTTCCGGACTTTATACTTCCGATTAAACAACCAATATTCCCTATGCTTGGGTTAATAGTTTCTGGAGGTCATTCCCAGTTAGTAATATGGCGAAACCATTTCGACTACACATTACTTGGACAAACTCATGATGATGCAATAGGTGAAGCATTCGACAAGGTTGCCAAAATAATTGGTCTTCCCTACCCTGGTGGTCCTAATGTCGGGAAAAAAGCACTAGAAGGTGATCCATTTAAGTTTAATTTTCCTAAAGCAAGAATGCCCGGTAAATATGATTTTAGCTTTAGTGGGATTAAAACAGCCGTTCTAAGAGCTGCTCAAGCAGAAATTGGTGAGGATTACACATTTCCTAGTTATAAAGTCTCAGAGCGCCTCTCTGAACCTCAGAAGGCCGATATTGCTGCCAGTTTCCAACGTATAGCAATAGAAACCGTAGTCGATAAAACTGTATTAGCATACGAGGAGTTTAATCCAAAGTCTGTGGTCATAGGTGGTGGCGTATCTGCCAGTTCAGAACTTCGCAGACAACTTCGTGAACGCCTTCCCTGTCCTGTCGAATATACTGATACAAAACTCAGCACCGATAACGGCGCAATGATAGCCACACTAGGATGTTTTAAATCAAAACTTAACCAGCCAAAATCAGACCCTTACACTCTGGCACCAGAGCCAAATTTAAGTATGTAGATTACGGTTTAGGCATATTAAGTAAGCTCCTAAACTGGAAGCAGCTACTTCAATGTTTGCACTTTTATATATTTGTTATATTTTATCCAACAGTTTTCATGTGAAAATATTCTATCTGTTTCACGTGAAATTGACAGAATAGAATAAATGATTTTAAGATGTTATAATCGAGGTAATGAAAAAACAAACTATTATCATCCCTAGATCTGTGAATTCACACGTGAGTTTAGCTCTCTAATTAGCTATTTTTATAAATCTAAAGGGGATAAACAGTGAACTTATCAAAAACATACGATCCGCATCAATTCGAAAAAGACATTTATGACTTATGGGAGAAAACCGAATCTTTCATACCTAAAAACAGAAATAATAAAGAAAACTTTAGTATTGTAATACCCCCACCCAATGCAAATGGAAATCTCCATCTTGGCCATGGCTTAACCTTAGCAATTGAAGATATTGCAGTTAGGTATCATAGGATGACAGGTAAAGCCTCTTTATTACTGCCAGGCGCCGACCATGCTGGGTTTGAAACTCAAGTTGTATATGAAAGAAAACTCGTTAAAGAAGGGAAGAGTCGTTTTGATTTTTCAAGAGATGAACTATACCAACAAATCTGGGATTTTGTTGCAGACAATCGTCACAATTACGAAAATCAATTTCGGAAACTAGGAGCAAGCTTAGACTGGTCAAGATATGTCTATACCTTGGACGATAAAATAATAAACCAAGCCTACAAAACATTTAAAAAAATGTGGGACGAGGGATTAATCTACAGAGGTGAAAGGTTAGTCAATTTTTGCACATTCCACGGTACAGGCTTTGCAGATATAGAAGTAGAGTATAAAGACATACCTGGATATATATGGAGTATAAAGTACCCCCTAACAGATGGTAGCGGAGAAATAATAGTAGCTACAACTAGGCCAGAAACAATGCTAGGGGACACCGCAGTTGCCGTTCATCCAAAAGATAAACGATATAAAGATTTTGTTGGAAAAACTGTTAAACTACCCCTTACTCACCGGGAAATACCAATAATCGCCGATGATTTCGTAGATATGAAGTTTGGCTCAGGCGCAGTTAAGATAACACCCGCTCATGACCCGAATGACTTTGAAGCAGCAAAACGACATGACCTACCAATGATTACTGTTATTAATCATGAAGGTAATATATCTCATGACGTACCAAAACCGTATCAGGGTTTAGGAATCTTAGAAGCAAGAGAATCCGTAGTAAAAGATCTTAATAGTAAAGGTTTACTACTAGAAACCAAAGAACACCCACACAGCGTAGGGCATTGTTATAAATGCGGCACAGTTATTGAGCCACTACTTAAAGAACAATGGTTTGTTAGCATGGAACCACTTGCGAAACGCGCTATTAAAGCACTGAATGAAGATAAAATTAAATTTCATCCAGAATCAAAGAAAAAGCAATTAATCGAGTACCTTAAAAACTTACGAGATTGGAATATTAGCCGACAGATTGCTTGGGGAATACCCATACCTGCTTTTCAAGATACTGAAGACTCTGAAAAGTGGATATTCGACACTCGTGTTGACCAAGAAATTATTGAAGTAGATGGTAAAAAATATAAAAGAGACCCGGACGTTTTCGATACCTGGTTTAGTAGCTCAAGCTGGCCATATGCAACCTTAGATTTTCCAAACGGTGAAGATTTCGACAAATTTTACCCATTGAGCGTTATGGAAACCGGGGCAGATATTCTATATCCCTGGGTAAGTCGAATGATTATGTTTGGCCTTTATAATACCGACCAAGTTCCATTCAAGACAGTATATTTGCATGGATTGATCCAGGATGAACACGGTGCAAAGATGAGTAAAAGTAAAGGTAATGTAATTGATCCCATGGAAAAGATTCAGCTTTTCGGCTCTGATGCATTCAGAATGGGCATGATTGCCAACGAAACAGCAGGGAACAATCGGCCATTTGACCAGAGTAAACTAATTGGCGCCAGAAACTTTTGTAACAAGCTATGGAACATAGCTAGGTTTATAGAAGATAAAGTTGGAGACAACTCACATCTACGCGTCAAACCAGAAACAAAATCATTAGCGGATCACTGGGTGTTGAGTAGATTACAACATGCAATTAAAAAAACTTCATTTTATATTGAAAACTATAAGTTCAACGAAGCTTATGACACTATATATCACACAATTTGGGACGATGTCGCTGATTGGTATATTGAGGCTAGCAAAGAGGAGACTAACCCCGGTATGTTAGCTTATATTTTAGAAACGTGTCTCAAACTTTCTCATCCGTTCGCACCATTCCTAACTGAAACAATATGGCAAACATTAGCATGGGAAGATGATTCAATACTTTCAACAAGTGAATGGCCGAAACCATCAAAGTTTTCAGCTTCAAAGACAGATGAATTTATAGTTATCAAGAATATTGTTAGTGAAATTCGTTTAATAAAAACTGCTATGCATCTAAAAAATGATGTTCTGATGTATCACCCAGGTGAAAAATTTCTCGAAACACACAAAAGATTAATATGTTCTTTAGCAAAGATTAAAGATATTAGACAAGTTGAAGCGGGAAGAGGATTACGACTTTCTTCAACCAAGATGAACTGCTGGCTAGATGTAGATCAAGAAACTATTAATAGTTACATGGTCAAACATAAGGAAAGTATCCAAGAACAAACTAAGATAGTTAACCAACTACAGACTAGACTTGAAAATAAGTCATACGTTGAACGTGCTCCAAAAAACCTAGTCGATGAAACAAAAACGCAACTAAAAGACGCAGAACTACTTCTACAAAAACTAAATGAGGAAGCCCAGCGATTTTGTCAATTATAGTATTTACATTTCTACATTATGAAGAAATGCTAGGCTCACTAATCATCAAAAAGTAGAGCACTCCTAACCCTCTCGTTACTTTCCTCAGGTCTAAAATCATCAAACCATAAAACGTGCCAATCCATTTTTTCAGCCGCCATAAGGTTTGACCTAGAGTCATCAATTAATAAAATTTGACTAGATTCAACACCCGACCTTTCTTGAGCTATTTCGTAAATTTTCTGTTCTGGTTTAATAGCTCCAACTTTTGATGAATCAATAATTGAATCGTAAGTTACGTTTGGCAATATTTTAAGTTCCAGCATCTTTTCGATATGGCCGGGCATTATATTACTTAAAAGTCCTATCTTGTAATGTTCTGCAGCCCATTTTACTGTTTCTTGCATCTCTGTAATCGGATCGACTGCTTCAAGATAATATTCTAGCCAATCTATAGATGGTAATTTTAGTTGCTCAGCAAGGACTTTATTAAAATCACTCATTGTCATTTCACCCCTACAAACAACATCATTATAGTGCCAAAAAGTCATTTCAATATGGTCAGCCGCAGCACCGGAATCATGCGCCATGCGGTTAAATGCTCTATGAAAAAACCTTACTAAACAACCATTGATGTCAAAATACACAAATTTTACTCCGGTTTTGGATGTTTTCTTAGGTTTTCTAAAATCTGCAGCTGAATGTAGTCCCAATAATACATCCATTGGCATGCCTAATACCGAAGATATATTCTGAATTGTAAAAATAGAAGGGGCTTTAATAGCTCCACGTTCAATTTTAGCTAAAGTAGAATAGGAAATACCGGCACGGTAGCACAATTCTTGTTGTGTTAGTCCGGCTTTTTGTCTAGCAAGTTGCAATCTCTTACCGAGTGCTTCTTCGGCTTTTTCTCCACCCATATAGCAATATAATACCAATAAATCGAAGATTTATCACTAATTAACTAGTAATATACGGCTAACCACTAAGTTATAATGCTCATTATTATCATCATGGCCATAAAAGCCACTAGTCCAGAAGCCGCTGCTACGGTTATCGATTTTTGGTTATTTCCTCCCGTTTTTCGGTATATCTTTGAATATACCCAACCAGAGAACCCAACTCCAAGCAAAAGCGAAACCATAAAGTTACTCATATAGTTAAGTTTAACAAATCTTAACTAAAACGATAGCCTTTTAGCTAATTCCGACAGGGAATTATAATCCGGTTCAATAGCCATATCTTGTTCGCCCTTAAGTTCACTGACATTATCAAAAGGTATTAACTGAACATGAGCATGAGGAACATCAACACCAACAATTCTTTCACTGACATACTTTGTACCCACTGTTTCTCTAAGTTTCATAGCGACCTTCTTAGCAGTAACCATGACAGCCAGGTAATCTTCTTCAGCTAAATCCCACACAAATTCAACTTGTTTCTTCGGGATGACCAAACTGTGTCCAGGTGTTAAGGGGTATATATCTAAAAAAGCCATCGTTCTTTCGTCTTCATAAATCTTATGACAGGGGATTTCACCCTTAACAATTTTAGTGAATATGCTATCTTCCATGTTAATATTGTAACTTACAATTAGTTTAATAAATAACGAGACATTCTCAGCGCCATGGCCAATAAACAGTCATATCAAAAAGCAAAAAAATTACTAGAAATTTATAGAGGCGAAGTCGATGACTTCTTTAAGATTTGGCCCCCAGATAAGGAATTCTTTTTCTCTCAAGACGGGAAGTCGTTCCTTGCTTATGGATTATATAAAAATACTGCAATTTGCATGGGAGATCCAGTGGGTAATAAAAATTCAATTACATCTCTATTGAGTGAATTTAATGAGTATTGTAAAAACAATAAAATTAAACCTGCATTTATACAAAATACCAATAAATATTTTGAGGAATTCAAGGGAACTAATTACAACGAAGTTGCGATTGGAGCAGATGGCGTAATAGGTCTAGATAACTTCGTAAGCAAAACTGTTCATAACAAGTATTTTAGAAATATAGTAAATAGATTTAAGAAAAACCACTTTAAGGTTACTACACATATTGCTCCTCATGATAGTAAAACAATCAAGGAAGTGTCAGATATTTCTAAGAGTTGGTTAAAAATACCAGGGAAGAAAGAATGGTCTTTCTTAACAGGTAAATATAGCGAAGAGTATCTACAACAGGTTACAATCCACATTATTAGAGATAATTTAGGTACAGCACAAGCTTTTACTAATGAAATTAAATCATTTAAGCCGGGTGTGTGCACTATTGATCTCATGAGACACAAGTCAGATTCGCCGGCAAATACCATGGATTATCTTTTTATAGAACTAATTAAGACCAAGCAGTCTGAAGGCTATTATGAATTAAATATAGGAATGTCACCACTGGATGGGCAACCATTTGCAAAAAACTTTTCATCAAAATTACTGCAAAACGCTTATCGGCTGACAAATGGATTTATTGGTTTTGGGGGACTTCATCAATTCAAGTCAAAATATGAACCAAAATGGGAACCAAGATATGTCTGGTATCAAGGCAAACCGTACAGATTAATAATAATTGCCAACGCAATTGCTAAATTAATGAGTGATAATTAAATTTGGCGGGGATGGTGGTACGAGGTTCGAACCCCGATGACCTCTGGTACCGGGTCTCGCTTCTCCTCAGGTCCTCGGCATCAGAGGGGTAGCGCCTGATCGCCGACGCACAGGCGGCTAGCCGAAGTCGTGCTCCTCGGCTTCGGCGAAGGTCTGCAGAACCTTGCCTGTGTGTGCTGAGAACTCGATCTCCCCAATCGTTCGTCGATCGGTCCAGTAGCTGCCCTCGAGCCGAGTCGGGCGTTGTCCGGTGCCTTCGACTCTGGCGGTTCCGAAGTGGATGTCGCTCCGGTTCCGTACGGTCGGCCTCGGAGTGTTGCTGTAGATGTACTCGAGCACTGCCAGACCGTCAGGCTGGCGAAGGAGCTGGCTGCTACTCGTCTCCGAAGTCGACTCCTCGGTCATCATGCGAACCTCGATATCTGTGAACGACTGTCGGACGGCGAGGTACACAACACGCCGGTGGGACTGCCGCGCGGTGAGGTGACAGTGGGTTGTCAGGCGGCGGTTGCCGTCTGAGGGGTCATGATGATCTCGTAGTCGATGGGGGTCAACCGGCCGAGGCGGGCTTGGCGTCGGCGGCGGTGGTAGGTGCGTTCGATCCA
>JBGSIS010000010.1:0-93856 GCA_041742395.1 Saccharimonadales bacterium (SeqCode) | reverse complement strand
GCGGGTTTTGTTCGTAAAACCCCACTAAATTCGTCTAAAAACGAGACACTTCAAATATATGCGTTTCGTGTCTCATTTGTCCCACTTTGTGTACCGTTACCCCTGTTAAAGTTCCGTGACCTGTATGGGGAGCCAAGTATTTACAAATGCCACTTTATGTGGTATTTTTTGTTTTATGACACATAGGGATATGGGACCAGGAGAGCGGCTCGCAGAACTCGCACATAGCGTACACACGCCGCAGCGCAGGTTATATTTCACGCACAACCCATGCCCGATACGAATCCAGAGCTACTTGAGGTGATTACGGACGCTACTGCCAGAGTTGGCGGGCAAAGCGCTGCCCGAATCATGCAAGATGAACGTGTGATCGCGCATGCAACCCAAGTTTTTTTATTTTGCACGACCGAATTCGATCAATAGTACTGTATGAAAATCCGTGACCTGTAAGCTGGCACCTTGTGAAATCAAAGTGTTTTTGTTTTGCTCATGCTTGCAGTTTTTTTATAAGTTGGTGCATAATAATTTTTATAAAGGGAGATCCATATGCTACCAATTGGGCGAAAGCTAGTTGAGTACGAACCAGCTCCACCTACTCAGGAGCAACTTGAACATGAAGCAGAAATTGCCGAAAAAAAGAATGAGCTTTATGCCATAATGCAGGTACTAGCCCCGTTCCCAGAAAGGAAGTTTTTTGGTTATGACTTGCAAGTAGGCAAATCTGCCGTAGTAGTTTACGACGTGTTGGATTACCCCGAAAACGTCAAAATGTCCGCGTGGGTGGAGCGGGAAGACTGGCGGATGCGCTCACAACGTCGATGGCATGGCAACCCCGTCAAGCTTAAAACTCAACTCATTGAAATTGTTGGTGATAAAACAAATCCAATAGAAGCCAAGGAGATTCGAGCTGAAGCCCATAAGGGCGAGCTTAGCGTGTATTACTTGTACGGTCTTCCTCATGAAAAGGTTGTAGAAGCATTAGATAATATTGCTGACACTCTTCAACTTATTGCTGAAGCTAGTTCTTCAGTATTGGTATAGTTGCGAACCTCGACCACTAGGTGGAGCCAAAACAAGATAGTTGAACTAAAGTCCAGAAAGCATACACGCTACTGGACTTTGGTATAGTTATGGTATGGAGAATATATCGCATTTTTATGCTAAAGACAGAAAAAGCTGGCACGAGTGGCTGAAGAATAACCATGATAAAGAAAACGCGATTTGGCTTGTTTTCGATAAAGGGAAAGACAGAACTATGTCGTGGCAAGACATAGTAGAAGAAGCACTATGTTACGGTTGGATAGATAGTCGGCCAGGCAAAGTTTCTGAGACACAGTCAAAACTGTATGTGAGCAGACGTAAGCCAAAAAGTGTATGGTCAAAGATCAATAAACAGAACGTAGAGAAGTTGATTAAAGAAGGCCGGATGCAGCTGGCTGGCCTTAAGGTTATTGAGGTGGCAAAACAGAACGGTTCTTGGAATGCTTTAGATCTCTCAGATAACTTAGTTTACCCAACTAAGCTCGTAGATTTATTCGCAAAAGATTCTGCTTCAAAAGCAAACTTCGAGGGCTTCCCTGTTGGCACGAGGCGAAACATACTGCAGTGGATATACGATGCTAAGACTGAAGAAACCAAGCTGAATAGAATCAATCAAACCTATGTTGCAGCAAAAGAAAACGTCAGGTTGCGCTAGTCAATGAACGGTTTACGGAACCAAAACTATATATTTGACGATGTATCAAGTAACTCTAGCTATTGGTTTTTGTTATACTTTATCTATGTCAAGTGTCGCAGGTTGGCTTTCAAAAGAACCTCAAAAACTCTCAAAGATAATACAGAGCTTCGCTGTTATGCGTGAAGAGTTACCAAGTGATTTGCATTACCAGGCTGACTTAGGCTCCCAAGTAACGTTTTTATTTGAGGAGTTGAATTCTGGATTTAATGAAGTTAGTATTCGATCTATAGCTAAAGAGATCGATGTCCCTGTTCTAATACACAGACACAATTTCAACGATATATCATATGTTGAATTAAGATTATGGCTAAAATCAGGCCGTGACTTTATTGAAATATGTAACAAACTGGAAATAGGTGAACTATCGTCAAAAAATATTTTAGCCGAACAAACAGGTGAATGGCACGAGAATTCATATATAAACGAACCTGGCTTCGCAATACAATCACACTATGCATTAGCAGCGTGCGGAAACTATGGATGGGCCGCTAGAAAGGGTCCTCAAATAGAGGAAATGAAAGACATAGCAAGAACTGCTAGTGTGGCGGATGCTGATGTTGAAATAGTTTTAGCATACATACGAAAAAAACTATCAGATGGGTGTACTTATACTGATATTATTAAAAAACTAAACATGTATCTATTCTCAATAGTATTTGATTTCTCGAAAACGAAGCTAAAGATGATCGGTCTTAAGCGACTTGACTACGCTGATCGGTCAAGCCCATACGATCATCTTTTTTACTTCCAGTCCCCTAATATGGTATGTATGGCTCGTACACAAAAAGGAATAGAAAGAATGGGTATCGCCAGGATTAATATTAGACCCGTAGGGGATTCAAGCGCACTAGAGCTTACCCTGGAATAAAATGTCCGTGACCTGTATGGTGAGCCATAACCATAAGCACTTTGAGAAAGGTGTTTTTTTGCTCATGCTTGCAAAAAATACAGTCCGACCCAATACTAAACAAAAAGGGAGTACATTATGGCAGAAGTGTTAATTATTGGAAGCGGTGGGCGTGAGGCTGCTTTGGAGCAATCGATGATTGCTTCAGATGAAGTAGAAAGAGTAATCGTTACGAATGATGTCAGTACTGGTATAGAGCAATTTTCTGGAAACAAAAAGCCACTGGTTATCGTAGGGCCTGAATTGCCTCTGGTTCAAGGTCTCGCAGATGAGCTTCGGGCTGAAGGATATCTGGTTTTTGGCGCTAGTAAAGCAGCTGCACGCTACGAAGCAAGTAAATCATTTGCTGTTCGTATGATGGAAAGAGCTGGCGTTCTACATCCTGAGACCCACTCTGTACGAACAGAGTCCGAGGCGGCTGAATTTATACTTAACAATTCACCCACAAATTACATGATTAAGGCTGACGGTTTAGCGGGTGGTAAAGGTGTTGTTCTTCCGAGCACAAGAACCGAAGCTTTGGATGCTGCACTCGGAATGTTGAGTGGCGATTTTTACGATGGTGCGGGCAAAGAAATTGTTAACTTTGCCCAGCGTCATAGTGGCCCAGAAGTTTCAGCTATGATTGTGGTCGGTGATAATGATGAATTTACAATTCTTCCCCTTGCACAAGACCATAAAAGACTTAGTGAAGATGACACTGGACCTAACACCGGTGGTATGGGAGCCTACGCCCCAGTGCCAGTGAGTATTATTTCTAACGGGCAGTATGCTCAACTGTTTGAGTCAGTCGAGAAAACCCTGAAAGGAATGCGTACGAGTGGAACACCTTTCGAACGTGGACTTCTGTACGGTGGGTTTATGCTTTCAGAGCAGCAAGAAGGTAAACCCGTGGTGATTGAGTATAACGTAAGGTTTGGAGACCCAGAAACGCAAGTTATATTGCCACTTGTGCGTGAAGCTGGTGTAGACATGTATAACTTACTGCGATCGGCAGCAGAGGGCGGCTTGGAGAAACCAGATGTTGACTTTGCAAAGCTCGCAATCTCTGCATTGACTGTTTGCTTAGCTGCACCTGGATACCCAAATAATCCGCAAAAGGGTGCCGATATTTATGGCATTGATAATGATTACACTGACGTCGATTTGCAACTTGCAGGGGTTAAAAACAGTAAGGTGAGTGGCGGTCGAGTCTTGTATGTAACAGGGACAGGTAAGACTATCGACCAGGCAGCTGCAAATGCATACGCTGCCATTGATGTCCAGAGAGTCGGAAGTCAAACAAATAAGGTTGGTTTTGCAGGAATGCAGTTCCGTAAAGATATTGGACGCCAAGTCAGAGCTCGATTCTAGAAGCATAGATAGTCCTAACTTCCATCACTACATAGAGCCAAACCCAACAAGATACTAAAAGACCGACTTCCTATGACCGGTCTTTTTGTTTGTTTTAGTTCTTTTAAATAGTCCCAATAATGATGTAGACCTTTTCAGCAGGCTTTTTGTGGATATCTATCAGAACGTGGACTATTTATGACATTATTTGACCAGGTTGTTGGTTCTTTACAACCAGTTTCTAGCCATATTCCTCCTATGATAGTAGAGTTTTTCATGCTCCATGCTTTGATATTATTGAATCTTATATTATTACCTCCAGTTGAAGTGACTGTTATCTTATCCATGTGTACTTCAGTACTGCCACTAGCAGATATTGAGTTAGCACCTCTTTCACTGTCATAAACAAGACCGAGGCTATCAGATAATTGCTTCATCTCATTTTTTCTTTCTTGTGATACATATTTTATACCCATATTTGTAATAGTCCCATTTGTTAAGTAGAGTTTTATCGTGCCGTTACTATGCCTTGTACCTGTACTAGCGATAATAGCCGACATCATTCCAGTATCAATTAAGAAGTTATTTAAACGTATGGTACCATTATCTATAACTTGAATACCATCGACGTGAGGTACATTCTCATTATTACTATATGAACCGGTTGTGTTTGATGTTTTAAAATTTGGATCAAACATAAACATTCTGTTTCCCCAGATGTTTTTTGCTATGAACCGATTAGCAGTAAAGTTAGCATCATTTATCTGTAATGCATCCTCACCGGAATTATATATTTCAGCGTTATCTATTTCTAATAATCTGCCACTTAAGTTTTGACCTGACCCATCTGTACCACCTACAACATATAAAGCTCTGTCAGCACATTGTTTTGGTTCGGCCACTATTTTAGTAGGTATCCCTTGGGATAGAATACAATTATGCCAGCCACCAGCTCGATTTGCTCCTCCAGTAGTTTGAGTCGCGTCATAATAGAAGTTACCGATCCAAAAATATTCAAATGGACCCTTGATATACAAAGTCATATTGGTAACAGAGTCAATACAAATTCTATCTCCTGAAATAGTTTCTATAAGTTTACTTGGTCCATTTTTAGTATTGCTTAAATTCCCTAGGTTCTGTGTACAATTTTTTCCAGATGTCGATGGTATGCAATTAGGATGTGTACCTGTTTGTCCTGGAGGGCAAGTTGATTGGCAGCCGAACTTAACCGCTTCACCCCCAGAAGCAGCATCGTCACTTGTGACTTGAGCACACCCTGTTATTGCACCATCTTCTGGTTCAACCACAATTGAATAACTTGCTGCACGAACAATGAGCATGCTTACCGTCCCGACTACAATAAATGAAAGTATAATTACTACTTTGAGATTAAGCTTGTTTGGCACTTTCAACCGAAGCTTCATTTAGATGATGTTTTAAGCATTTGTTAGTATTATAATACAACACACTTATTTGATTGAAATACTCTGTCCTTATTTAAACACACAGAAAGTCCGTGACCTGTCAGCTGAGCCAAGCTGGAACAGACAAAGTCAGAACTGTTAATTCAGTTCTGACTTTTTAATATCCAATACTAGAATTAAAACCGTAAATTGTATCCGACATCTTTGCTAAAATAAGAATATGAATGATTCTAAAAGTGTTCTCCCAACATCGATAGGCAATCCAGCCATGAATGCATTATTGGCCGCAAATATAACTACCTTATATCAAGTTGCCGAGCTATCCGATAAAGAATTACTCACTCTACATGGAGTTGGCCCAAAAGCTGTAAAAATCTTAAGAGAATATATCGAAAAGTCCAAGGATCTGTAGGTCACAGACAATATTCGTTAAACCGCGTTCCTTATAGATACATGAGATTAACCAACCCATCAGTATTGTGCTAAGATATGAGTATGAAAATGACTAAAAATACAATTCTAATCACTGGTGGTGGATCAGGAATTGGCAGAGGTTTGGCAGAAATGTTTCACAGTAAAGGTAACAAAGTTATCATTGCAGGACGGAACAAAACAAGACTAAACGAAGTTGCTAAAGCTAACGAAGGTATGGAAACAATAGACCTCGACGTTACAGATAGTGAATCAATAGACGATCTAGTTACGCAAGTAAAAGAAAAACACTCTGACCTCAATATTCTAATACTCAATGCTGGAATGATGAAAGCAGAAAAAGTTGGTGACAATGATATACAGATTGCAAAGTCCATAATTGCAACTAATTTAATTGGTCAGATCGAGTTAAATTCTAAATTGCTTTCAATTCTAGAGGGTAATGACGACGCTACAATAATTACAGTTTCTTCAGGACTAGCATTTATCCCAAGCGGAAGTTTTCCATCTTACTGCGCAACAAAAGCTGCAATCCACTCATATACTCAGTCTCTTCGTGCTCAACTCAAAGATACTGGCGTTCAAGTTATAGAACTTATCCCTCCATACGTCCAAACCGAACTAATAAGTCCTGAACAAGCTACCGACCCAAATGCTATGCCCCTCGCTGATTTCATCAACGAAGTAACTGAAATATTTGAAAACAATCCTGATATTGAAGAGATACAAGTAGATCGAGTAAAGTATTTTAGTGACGCAGCGTCAACTGGTATGTACGAAAAGCGTTATAAAGAACTCAACCAGTAATTAATCAGCTCTCAACTAATTCAGGATCATGATAACGATGATCAAGTTTCTATCGATACAAAGCCGATAACCTCATATATTGCCCATATACTGAAAGTATAGCTGAAATATGGTTTATAATTACCAGCATGGAGGCATATAAAAATTTTGATGAATTCCAACTAGCACAACCAGTTAATTTACGACCAATCATTGCAGAATTGCGTAAATTTGTGTCAAACATTGCCCCCGACTTAGACGAATCAGTAAAATGGGGAAACGGGTGTTGGATTAATAATAAGTTACCAGTAATTTATGTGCACTGTAAAAACGAATATGTACAGTTTGGGTTTTATGGCGGTTCACTTATCGATGACCCAATTGGCTTGCTTGAAGGTGAAGGAAAGTATGTTCGGTATATAGTGGTGAATTCTATAAATGACATTAATGAAGCGGGGATATCTCCAATCATAAAGCAGGCTAAAACACTGAATTATAGATAACTTTGCTTTAGCCCTAAAAACCATCCAATGAGTCCGTGAACTGTACGCTGAGCTATACCTAGCAGAGAAATAGTAGACCAGGTTCCCAGACCTATCCCCAACTTCACTCCTTGTTTTAATACAATAAATATTTGTGAGATAATCTATTCATGTCATTAATAGGATTAATCTTATCCTTCCTACTACTATTTATTGCAATATTCCAAGCACTATTAGCATTGGGAGCACCTTATGGAAAGGCAGCATGGGGAGGGCAGAAGGGAAAAGTCTTACCTAGGAATTATCGTATCGCAAGTGCAATCTCTTGTATATTCTTTATCTTCACTATTTCAGTAGTTCTTTCAGCAACGGAAATAATCGATTTGTTTAGTTCGTCATTTGAAAATCTATTTATGTGGTTTCTAACAGTGTATCTGGGTTTGGGAATTATTATGAATGCAATTTCTAGAAGTAAAACAGAACGATACTGGGCACCGTTTATTGCTGTGATGTTCATTCTTTGTTTAATTATTGTTATTTAATTATATATAAGCTCCACACCTTAATTTGGAAATGTGATATCAATAAGAAATGTACTCGTAAATAAAAAATCAATAACTAATAACTTAAATAATTAAATTAGGCTATAATTTTAATTATAAATAAGGAAAAACCATGTCAAAAAATGATTCTAATAGCGAAGCCGATGAGTATAGACTTGAGCCGAGATTACGTAACGGCTTATTAGTTGCACTGTTATATGTTGCATTCTTTTCAGTGGCATTGAAATTATCTGGTGTGGGTTATGAGAATATTACCGACAGTCCTGACAACGTACTAAAAGCAGTAGTAATTCCTATGGTGTTTGGGGCACTTTTATTGACAGTATTTGCAAAGTGGAGTGGCTGGTGGAAAGATTTATGGCACGACAAATACAAAATTAAGGGCCACAGCTGGATGAACCTATTTGCAATTATTATGGCTATTGGAATCGTTTCGAATCTTGCTTCTGCTAAGTTAGGCAGCTCTGCAGGACAAATGATTAGCTACATATTTATAGGAACAGCGTTAGTTGGTTACAACGAAGAACTACTTTTCAGGGGAATAGTACTTCGCGGGGCGCGTGGATCGGGTTTAAGTGAGCTAAGAGTTATGTTAGTTGTTGCCTTGAGCTTTGGTGTGTTCCATGGAGCAAACTTCTTTTTAGGCCAAGAGATAGGACCAACAATTCAACAAGTTGCGTTCGCAACATTAACTGGAGCAATATTCTACCTTATTTTCCGCAAATCTGGCTTACTAATAGTACCAATGTTATTGCATGGACTATGGGATTTTTCGGTCTTCATCAGAGAAGCGAACATAGGCTCTGACCCAAAACTAGCAGCAATATTTACGGCGATTTCTGTAGTTGGTCTATATCTACCAGTTATTCTTCTATTGTTCTCTCTTCGTCTTGTCAATGTTAAAAAGAGCAACAATAAGACTTCTGAGTTAGCGGATTAATGTATGTCTGCAGCTTCAAATTCTAAGATGAAAAGATTTTTAGTTAAAAGCAAGTTAGGCATTGGTCGAGATTTTAGCGTTTTCGATGATGAAGAAGCAAAACATAAAGTTTATTTAATTGATGCAAAAGCCGGTCTGGGATCAAAGGCGATTATTATGGATGCTGATGATAAGGTAATCTACACTGCAAAAGGAAAAATAATTAACATCCCACGTCGAATGGAATATTACAATACTGAGGGAGTTCGTATTGGTAAGGCTACTGCTCACTTTTCCCCGATAAAATCCCATATAACCATGGAAATAGCAGACGGAAAAATATGGGAATTAAAGGGTAATTTTATAGAAAAGAATTACATAGTTAAAGAAGGCAACAAAACAATAATCGAAATGAATCAGAAATGGCTAACTGTGAGAGATAAATACTTTGTTGAAATATCTGAAGACATAGATATTCCCTTAGCGCTTGGTCTGGTATGGGCAGTAGACGTTTGGCGAGAAGGCAAAAATAACTAGACCTAAATTAGTCTTTAAGAATTAAATAAAAGCTTTTAAAGACATTGACTTATAATTAATTATATTCTATTTTTAGTAAATGAACAGACTCGTAAAGTTATCTGAAGAAATCGCCAGAGAAGCACATACTGGTCAACTTTATGATGTTAGAGATTACGTCGATGCTCACGTTGCTCCGGTAGCCGGACTAATTGCAGTTATGGGTTATGGGGAAGATTTCCAATCTGTCGGTTGGCTTCATGATGTGCCCGAAGATAGCGATATAACTATTTCAGAACTCCTGGAGCGTGGAATTCCATCTCACATTACAGATGCTGTTGAACTCTTAAGAAAAAAGGGAGAACCCCACACAGTTTATTTAGGTAAAATTGCAACAAATCCACTGGCAACTGTAGGGAAGTGCGCAGACTCATCGAATAATCTTGCTAATACAATCCTTAGTGCAAATGAAATTGAACCATCTGATTTTAAACGTTGGTACAAAACATATTCAGATAACTTAGCATATTTAATCCCACTTCTACCGAAAATAGTTTAGAATTAATATGACTTTCACAATTCATAGCTTTCAGCTGTTAAAATTAATAATAGATGGATAAATACCGGAAACTAAAGCAATTAGGTTATAGTGATTTTTTTGATATCAATAGAATAAAGCTTGGAGCCAATGCTGATCAAGTCGTACGTGTTACTGCCGAACATAAAGGAGTTTACGAAGTAATAGGTGAACATGGTGAATCACGAGCTACAGTAACCGGAAAAAGAATGCTAACTGCGACCAACAGAGATGATTTCCCCGCAGTGGGTGATTGGGTAATCACAAAAGACACTACCGATAATACGAAGGTAATTGTCGATATTTTACCGCGAAAGACTACCCTGCATAAAAAATATGGAGGTAAAGACACGTCTCAGTTAATTGTTGCAAACATAGATACAGCCCTTATAGTTGAATCTATTGATAGGGATTATAACCTCAACAGGTTCGAACGGTACTTAGTACTAGCTCGTGAAGGTGGCGTAAATCCTGTAATAATCTTAAACAAATCCGACTTATCATCAAAAGATGAAATTGAAAAAAATATTGAAGATATCCAGGAAAGGTTTGGCAAGGTAGATGTAGTTGCTACCAGTACAATAGATGAATCAGGATTAAATGAACTAACCCAATATATTGAAACCGGTAAAACATATTGCTTCTTAGGTTCATCGGGAGTTGGTAAATCATCAATTATCAACAAGCTGCTTCATAGTAATCTAATCGCTACAGGCTTAATCGGAGACAAGACTGGCCGAGGCAGACACACTACAAGGTCTAGGCAAATGTACTTTACTCAAACAGGAGGAATCATAATAGACAACCCCGGCAGTCGTGAGGTAGGACTAGCCGATTCGAAATCCGGCGTGGAAGAAGTTTTTTCAGATATAGAGATTATTACAAGATCATGTAAGTTTGCAAACTGTAAACACAATGATGAGCCAGGTTGCGCAATCCAAGATGCCTTAATATCCGGAATTATTGATGCCTCGAGATATGAAAACTATCAAAAAATGCAAAAAGAGACTAATCACTATCAACTAAGCGATTACGAAAAACGATTAAAAAACAAAAAATTTGGTAAGTATGTAAAAAAAGTAAAAACTGACATAGAAAAATATAAGTCCAAATAAATACTTATACATAATTTTACTAGATAGTTCTATAACCAACTTTCCATGCCTTCAAACTTATATATTCGAAAAATATGATTATTGATAAAGTTATAATTACTTCAAGATTTAGTTATTATAGCCACCCCCAAGAACATGACTATTCGATTTAACTAATATTTTAAATAGTTAGTTCTTTTTTTCAAATATCCATTTTTGAGTTGGACTTATTGCTTTATCGGTACGGTGAACACAACCCATCCAGCAGCATGGTCTTCTTTTTCCCTCATTCAATTCGCTAAAAGTTCTCTCTATATGATTTTTCCGAGTTTTAGACTGCTTGACAGATATATACCAGCAAATCCATTCATTTCTTGCTAACTGCGTCAAATCTTCCCATCGCTCCATGACAGAATCATCGGAACTTATTGCTTTATACAAATCTTCTGGAACTTCATGAGCAATTCCTTGTGAAATTTTTAATTTAGACATGTCTAAATATTAACTTATATTCAACAAAGATAGTAACTTTTAAAAAATATATTTATTATTTTTGGCTTATGATTAATATCTAGTTGTCTCTTGAATCGTCGCTATCAGATTCAGACCTTGAACCTGAGCCAGAGTTATCTTCTTCCTTTTCATCTTCCGAGTCTTCTTTCTCAGATTCTGGACTATCATCATTATTATCATCAGAGCTTGAATCAGAACCAGATCCAGATCCGCTTGACCTAGAATCATCACTACTATCATCACTAGACGATCCTGAACTCTGATTTGAATCATCGCTACTTTCAGCACCACGTACCCTAACTACAGATCCGTCGGTTGCATTAACGTCAACTCTTCCATCGTCACTAAACCTAAAGCTATATACCACTACACCATTTTCGGTCTCTAACTCTACTTTGGTAATAGTTTTACCTGGTCGTTGAGCTTGAGCAATTTCGCGAGCCCTAGATATATCAATTTGCGCAACAAAACCTGCTGGAACAGAGTCATCTGTCTCAAGACCAGAATTTTTTACAATTAACTCGCCGGTTTTTGCATTAAACAGCCTAATACTACCATCACTAAATTTAACTTTATAAACTAATTGGCCGTCTTCATTTTCTAGCTCAATTCCAGTTATTGTTCCGTCTGGAACTTCAGCCAAAGCTTTGGTTCTAATATCATTAACAGATAGAACATCACTTAAATTTGATGGGATGCTAGCGTCTTTTTCACTAGCCAGTCGCGTTCGATTAGAACTTACACTAGCCGATACCGTTCCCACTATAAATAGTAGAGCAAAAGCTGCTAAGGCAGTACTGAGTTTCATATTCTTAAAATAATTCTTGAATGTGTTTACGTTAATTGTTTTTTTCGCCACTGTATTCTCCTTGCTAAAAAGCTGTTCTTTTAAGTTTGATTTAAATTTGTTGTCTATCACTGAATTCTTTTGTTCTAATAGTCCAAGAATATCTTTAGGTATTTTACTCATTTATTCCTCCTTCACTCAGATAAGGTTTTTCCATTAGTGTTCTCAAGCTTTTAAGCGCTCTAGAATAAGTCTTCTTTACATAGTTTGAATCCTTACCTAGAGATTCTGCAGTCTCCTTAATATTCATATTTCTATAGGCTCTCATAATCAAAACCTCTCTTTGCTTTTCGGGTAACAAATCCACAAATGGCTGCAACCTCGAAACCGGCTCTTCAGTTTCATCAAATATCTGAATTGTTTCATCAGCGTACTGTTGAAAGTTAGAAATCTTTTCAATATCGTTTAACTGCAACTTATACTTATCTTTCAAAAATTCTACCCAGACATTTCGCATAATGCCATAAAGATACTTTTTTCTATCATCGACCTTTTTATTATTTAACTGGTTTAGAAACGATACGAAAGTTTCACTAGTTAAATCCTCAGCCAATTGTTTGTTGAGCGATTTAATGTAGAAAAACTTATATACCTTATCGACGTATTCGTCGTAAAAACTTTCTATTTCCATAATTACCCTCCACTATACATGTAGAATCAGGTGTACACTAACCATTAGGATAATTGATATTAGTAATATAAGGACCGAATATTTAATAAGTTTGCTATATTTAAGTTATGACCAAGAAATACAAAAACCTGAATTCTAGGCAGATAATTTTCAAGGAAATGGTTCTAGGCACCCTGATATATGCGGTAGTACTTGGGTTTTTTAACGACTATACCGAAATTGTTAATGCCAAGAGTTTTTCTACGATCTTTTTTGCCTCAATAGTTCTGCAGATTTTAACAATCCTAGCTTTTGATCTCAAAAAACAGATTCTGAAGTTTCTTAAAAACAAACAGGGAACTATCTATAAAGCACTGAGAGTTTTTTCTGTTTGGTTGGTAATGTTCTTATCTAAATTTGTATTCGTTTGGGTAATCGACCAATTATTTGGCGATAATATAAATATTAATGGTTTCTTCGGAATACTTGCCGTTGTAGTATGTGTAACATTAGTACATAAACTCGCCGACTATATATTCATCAAACTAGGTGACTAATACCGCAATGTCTTAATAATGGTATAATGTAGCTATACAACCTAAGGAGTAAGAGTGGAAAAGAGCGGTAACCCAGCACTAAAATCTAGTGTCCTAGACAGAATTAACGCAATAGAGTCAGCATCTCATGCAACCGTATTTGGTACAGTCAGCAAGACAGTTATTTTGTTGGTACTTATGTTCATCGGAGCATTTTCTGGCTGGAGAATAATGGCCAACTCTGGTAATTCTTTTCCATTAATATTACTACTTTCATTTATTGGAGCTATGGTTTTTGCCTTCATTACAATTTTTGTACCTAAGGTTTCAGGGTTCACCTCCCCGGTATACGCTATTTTAGAAGGAGTGGTCTTGGGTTCTATTTCGCAAATTTTTAATCAATCGGCTAGCGGCATAGCACTTCAAGCATTGTTACTCACCTCAGCAGTTTTTATTGCTGTTTTAATACTTTACACTTCTAGGATTGTTCGAGTAACCGCCAAAACTAGGGCGATAATTATCATATCTACAGTGGCAATTGGGCTCTATTATTTAGTTGCCATAATCTTTGGACTATTTGGAGTGCAGGTACCATTAATATACGACAGTGGCACATTCGGTATTATGTTCAGCGTATTGGTGGTGTTTATTGCAGCATTAAACTTACTTTTAGATTTTGACTTTATTGAGAGAACAGCCGAAAACAAAGCTCCAAAAGTTTTTGAATGGTATGGTGCGTTTAGTCTCATGCTGACACTAGTGTGGCTTTACCTAGAAATACTCAGATTGTTAGGTAAAACCCGCGGTTAATCATGAACGAAAATGACCCGCAGTTTATAGATACAGAATCTTATGAATATATGCTAGCATATGAAAAACGAACAAAAAGATTAATCGGGGCAATGGCTATAGGTGGTGTTGTCGTGACAGTCGCTGCAGGCGCCGAAGCAATTTTTGACTTTACTGAGTATATTACTAACTTTGTCGCAACTGGAATAGCGGTCTCTGGGGTTTTATTTACCGGATCAAAGATTGGTTATCTGTATAAAATTCATGAGTCTAACCAAGAAACTTAATAATGACTGATGATACAATTGATATATCTGATATAGATGTAACTTTTGGCGGAGATAACGAGCCTCAAGACAAATATCTTATGGAACTCCTCAAACAAGCCTTCTCTGGCGCAATCATGTGTAGAGAGGCAATAGTTCCAATTAAACTAATCAAACCTTTCTCGGACTTTACTCCAAAAATCAGCGAAGCATATAGGCAAGAATTCATAGCCGCTTACACAAACCGAAAACCACCGGAACTATACGTTTACGAAAAGGACGATGTCTTCATAATGAGCGACGATTACATTTCATACTACTTATACCTAGAGGTGAATTCTTCACATGCAATTTGCGTAATAATAGGGCAGTCATCAATTGAGAACGGCGTCAAATACGGCCCAGAGTTTAAATTACCACCCCCGACTATTGAAATCAGAAATAAACAGTAACGGTTACCACAGTGTCAATAAATTTAGTTATAGAGTGCTTTTTATTGCTTTTTATTGTATAATATACTTATGGAAGATGCGGTTAACAGAAAGTATTCAATTTTTACAGAACAAGAAAAAGCCGAAGATTCTCAAAAGTTCAAAGGATTAGTCAAAAAGGTAGTTGGCGTTAACTTAATAACTTTCGGAATAAGTCTGGCAAATGAAGTTCTTATTCAACATACTCCCGTTGGGTTTTCTCAAGTTGCAATGGAGGGAGTAGACGGTGTATTGCCATTAGCTCTAAACAGAGCAAACGAAGCCGACAACCACAAAGCAGCAAAGCGGGCAATCGGCTGGCGCTCCGCAACCAATATCGCCCATATCGCAGCTGGCACTGCCGGGATTATCGAAGCCACTAATTTTATTGGTGAAAACATTGAATACGATGCCAGAGGAATAGCAATATCAGGGTTAATCGGACTATGGAACTTGGGGCTTCTAAGCTCAATCAGACAAAGGCGACGTGACCGAAGATCAGGAGTTCATGAAATAGTCGAAATAACACCAGAAAGTGTTGCCATGCCAGAATCAGTAGAAGACGTATTAGTAGAGTCACACCACAAACACCCAGATTTTTCTGGACGAAATCTCCAAAACCTTGAAATGTGCGCCAAATCAAACATAGTAGAGGCTATGCCGCCACTTCTTGGTCCTTTATTAATTAACATGGGATGGGAAAATGGAAGCGCCTCTGCAGTTATTGCCTCTAATGCTGCTGTTGTCGCTATGGCTGGCTGGCAACAGATAAAAGACCTACAAATACTAATCTCATTAAGGACCAATCAAGCTTAACTAATTTTAGTTTAAGTAACTTCCCCGCAGGAAAATCTACAATAGTCAGAACGTATAAAGTTTGTAAAATAGAAGGCAAATGAGTGGCATATTTGAGTTACCAAGTAATCCTGTAGAACTTGCGTCCGAACGCGCAGAGATGACAGTGGGTCAAGACTTTTCCATAAATACAGAAGATAACGCAATGATAGAAGCGCTAGAAACCGAAACTACACAGCTTGGTTTAAGCTCAACTGCTTGCGGGTTTGGGATTTAAGATGTTAAATAACTATATGCCAGAAAGAGTATATAGAGATTTAGGCGGTGGAGAACAAGTACCAGCTGAAACTTGGGCTGGAGCAACTGTAGAAAACGTAACTGAAGCACTCTTAGAATCATCTAGCCATCCACATCCAGAAAAACTTGGTTTGCGTGAGCTGCTTGGTTCGGTAGTTGTACCAGAAATAAGCGACGAAGCCCGTGCAATACTTGAAGAACTGGTTCCCGAAGCTATTCCGCACCTAGAAGAACAGCTTGAACAGCAAAGAAGAAGATTAAACAGGTAATCGTGAATAAACCTAAATCAAACTATGCCTTTATTGATAGCCAAAACCTGAATCTTGGCGTTCAGTCAGAAGGGTGGAAGATAGATTATCGCAAGCTCCGACTTTATTTAAAAAATAAATACAATGTTTCAAAGGCCTTTATCTTTATTGGCAAAGTATCGGGTAATGCTAAGCTTTACAATTCACTTAAAAGGTCTGGCTTTATTTTGGTTTTCAAACCAACTGTGGCATATATCGAGAATGGCAAAAAGACCATGAAAGGCAATGTAGATGCCGAACTAGTGCTATACGCGGCCGCCAAACTGTACAACAAATACGATAAAGCAATTATTGTTAGTGGTGATGGCGATTTTTACTGTCTGGCCGACTATTTAGTAGAAAACAACAAATTGTTGCATATTTTAGTTCCTAATAAAAAGTACTCCAAGCTACTTAGAGGGTTCACAAAATATATTGCTAGGTTAGATGTTCTAAAGAATAAACTGGCCTATATAAAAAGCGACTCGAGCGGTCGGTCGAAACCTTAGGCTGAGTCGCTGTTTTCAGGAGTAGCGGTCGGTCGAAACCTTAGGCCTGCCTGAAATGGTGATACAAATTTGAATATAGCAAATATTGGGGAGAATGTCAATGTAAGGGCGCGAATTATCGCGGTCTTTTCGCACGCACATTTCATGTACATACCGCGATTTACTTTTGTCAGCAGCTAAAAACGTATGCAAAAAAGCCGCATCTGAAAGTGTTTGGTGAATTATATAAATGATATACTACGCATAAGAGAATTTATTTACTGTAGAAAATATCTTAAGGGGAGTTATGAAAAAGGTTAAGGTTTCAATTCAGGATGAAAACACACTTGTATTACTAGAAGATGCTAATAAGGGCGATTTAATTGATTTGAAATCAATTCACGAGACAGATATAGATAAGTCAGCAATTAAAAGTATTGTTAGTTCTATAAAGAAAGATGAGTTTGAGACTCTTCTGCAAAAGGAGAAGGAATCAATTGAGCGCGAAAAGTTACTGGAACTTCAGATTAAAGAGCAAGAGATTATCAAACAATCTGCCGAAGAAATTTCTAAAAAAGAACAAGAAATTGCCACCTTAAATACCAAAATTGAATCTATTGCTAAACAAACTGAATCGGAAATAAAACTAAAAGCATTAGAAGACAAACAGCTAATTGAAGAAAACTTCCGAAAAAAAATAACCGACAAAGAAGAAGAAATTAGTAAGATAAAACACGCCAAAGAACTAAGCGAAGAAAAGCTAAAAGAACAGGTGCGGTCTAGTGAAACAGCATTGATATCACTAAAAGAAATGCGCTCAAAAATGAGCACTAAAATGATTGGCGAGTCGTTGGAGCTACATTGCGAAAACGAATTTAACCGAATCAGGCACTTCGCATTCCCAGGGGCAGAGTTCAATAAAGACAATAAAGTTTCGGCAAGTGGCTCAAAAGGTGATTATATCTACCGCGAAAAAGACGAAAACGGAGATGAAATATTATCCATAATGTTTGAAATGAAAAACGAAGACGACGCAACTGCCACTAAACAAAAGAACAAAGACTTTTTTAAAGAACTAGATAAAGACAGAAAAGAAAAAAACTGTGAGTTTGCCGTACTGGTTAGCCTCCTAGAAAAAGACAATGACTATTATGACGATATTGTCACTGTTCATGATTACCCAAAGATGTACTCCATTAGGCCACAGCACTTTATTACAACCATTGGCTTTTTGAGACAAGGAAACTTAAAGTCACAAGATCTTAGACGCGAAATACATATGCTAAATAATCAGAACATTGACGTAACAAATTTTGAAAACAACATGAATGACTTTAAGGTTGCTTTTGCCCGTAGAACAGACCTAGCATTTGATCAATTCACTAAAGCAATCGATGAAATCGACAAGTCAATTGAGCGACTAAATAAAGTAAAAGAAAACTTGATGAAGTCTGGCAATAATCTACGACTAGCCAATAACAAGGCAACAGATTTATCTATAAAAAGATTAACGGCCAATAGCCCTAGCGTTGCCGAAGCATTTGAAAAGGCTAAAGAAAAATAGAAACTAATATTTTTATATATTTACGCGTTTTTGCAATACTTAACCGAAAATAACAGATTAAAGTACCAGAATATCTTGGAGCAGACTTGATGATACGGAGTATAATATAAGTGTAGGATATAACTCTTTTTAGGAGGCAATTATGGAAAATATTTCGTCAAATTTACCGATACTCGACATGAGTACGTCAACAACGGGCTGCTGCCCAAAGTTCGACCCAAACCTTTGGGACGGCAAAATATTTGAATTCCGTAATAAACCGTTTATGAAAGACCGAACTGTCAGCTTTATGCATATTCCACTCAATATGAATAAAGTCATGTCTCGACTACAAAAATTGGCTGATAAGAATGATGCCGCCGCTAAAGACTTTATATTACTAAGCCAAGATACCTCTCCTTGGCACGCCGACCATTATTATGCTGTTAACAAAGATGTGATGGAAGCAGAGATGGTCAGAATGACAGGCAACTATTACTCCAAAGTCTATGAGGGTGATTTTAAAGATGCCGAAAAGTGGCACAAAGACTTAATTGATACTGTAGCCAAAAGTGGCAAAGAGCTAAAGCAATTGTATTTTTATTACACAACATGCCCAAAGTGCGCTAAAGAGTACGGTAAAAATTACGTAGTCGGTTTAGCAGAAATTGCTTAGATATTTATTAACTTAAGCTGCGCCGTTCAGGTGTTATACTTCATACAAGATGAATGAGTGGTATCAGAATTTAAAAAAGCCAAGTTGGGCACCCCAAGAATCTGTATTTGGAACTGTTTGGAGCATACTTTACCCAATAATAATCGCAGTGAATATCTATGTTATTTATCTGTATTCTCAAGGTAAAATTGGGCTATTAGTTGCTTTACCGTTTTGGCTTAACCTATTCTTTAATATTATTTTCACACCAATCCAGTTTGGACTTAGGAATAATATCCTGGCATTTATAGACATCACATTAGTACTAATTACTATAATTTGGGCAATGGCAGTAATTTGGCCATATTCAAAATTTGTCACAGTAGCATTTGTTCCATATCTTATATGGGTGTCAATTGCCACAGCCCTTCAATTAAGCATCACCCTTAAAAATTAACTAATTTATTTTTATGAAATATATCGAAGAATATAAAAAGTACCTAGATGAACAGCTTCTAGGAATACCTGAAGTTAATGAAGGTAAGATGTTTGGCTATCCAGCATATTATATAAATGGAAAACTAGCCATTTGCCATTACGAAGATAACCTAATTATCAAGCTACCAGCCGAAAGAGTAACGCAGCTTGTTGAAACAGATTTGAATGCCAGCCGGGAAGGTCCAAAGCCTAGGCGAAACATGGGAAAGGAATGGATATTTTTGCATATTCCAGATATTAATTACGTTAAGAATAAAAAAGAACTTTTCATGGAGTCAATTGAATTTACTAATAAAATTCGTAAACAAAATGATAGTTAAGGTAACTGTTAAACCTGGGAGTAAAAGAGGTCCTTACATTCAGCTTGGTCTAGATGGGTCACTACTGGTATGTGTTAAAGAGCCAGCTCTTGAAGGTAAGGCAAATAAAGCAGTTATTATTGAACTTTCAAAATACTATGATTTGCCAAAATCAGCTATAAGATTAAAAACAGGGGCAAACTCTAAGCACAAAATATTCGAAATAATAGAATAACAAAATACTGTAAATAACAGGCTAAATTTGATATGATAGTTTAAGTTGTTGCTTAAAGTTTAAAGCATCGACTGTCACAATAATGAAAAATTCATATAAAATATTTTTTACCATTATTGCATCAGTTTTGATAATTGCTGGATTTGTTCTAGTTGTATTTAATAGTGGTAGCGAAGTAGATAATACAGCTACTACAAGTTCAGAGCCAACCACTACAAGTGAACAGACTAAAGACCTATTAGTAATCGGTGATAAAAACGCACCTATTACTATAGTAGAATACTCCGATTACAAATGCCCAGAATGCGGCAAGTACCATAATGATGCCGGAAAAAAGATTAGAGAAGAATATATAAATACCGGTAAAGTTAAGTTAGTATTTAGACCTTATCCAGTCTATGCAGCTGATGGCGGCAAAGCCCTAGCTGGATCTTACTGTGCCAATAACCAAGGTAAATTCACGGAATATTACGATGCTGTTTTTAAGTACATGTGGGTAAACCATTACGAAAAAGGTGATTACCAAAAGGCAATAGACCCGTCACTAAATCCAGAAGTAATGAGCGGAATACTGTCCCAAATAGACGTAAACGTCGATGAATACAACCAATGTCTAGAAAGCCAAGAAACCAAAGATGCTTTTGACGCAGATGTACTGAAGGCGGCTGACGATGGGATTCAAGGAACTCCAAGCATTGTAATCCGTGGCCAAAAAATTGTCGGTCCTCAACCATTTGAAATATATAAAACACTACTAAATATATAAACTCATGAAATTACCATTAAAAGTCAGAATAAGCTTTGCCCTTAAGGCACTTGGTCATGTATTCATTAGACCTAAGTACTTGGTTCTTTCAATATTTTCGTCAATATTAATGATTGGTTTTATTTTGTGGTCACTTAACCTGGACTTACTTGTTTATATTATTTTTAACGCTCCAATTGGCATTTTAGATAAAATAGAGTTCTTCATTTATGGCTATCAAAGTTTATTTACTACTTTAGACAGCATCTTGTCGTTAGGCATTATTGTATTCGGAATATTATTCGGCATAAATCTATCAATGATAGTTTACGTAATTAGGAACATTGGTTATAAAAATATACCAAAAAAGAGTGGAGGTGGAGCATTTATTTTCGCCATTCTTGGTGGCGGGTGTATTGCATGCGGAACATCAATTCTAGCTCCAGTATTAGCCTCGATAGGAGCAGTAGGTTCTTCGGCTTTGATGCGTGATCTTGGAGCGATATTCAATTGGCTAGGGAGCATTCTATTGGTTTACTCTATATTTAAACTTACCCAACTGATAAAAGTTAAACCGTAACTTAGCTTCGCCAAGCAAGATAAGCAAATAACAGACCACTAGCATTTATAAGCCAGTGGAAAACGATTGGAGCAATTAAGCTTTTGCTTCTTAATCTAAGCCAAGACAAAAACATGCCACCAAGAGTAGTGAACACCAATGTAGCGATAACAACTAAAAATCCAGGGGCTTGTTCTGGGGCAGAGTTAATATTTTGAGCCGAAAGAAAATGCCAAAAACCAAACGCTATGGATGAAAAAATAACTGACCATAGCTGGCTATACTTTTTCAGAAATAAACTAAGCATTACTCCGCGAAATAGCAATTCTTCAAATAAAACAGTTAGAAATGGCAATACCAAAAATATGGAATAAAGTACCTGTCCTAGCTGTTTATTGTGCCTTTCGTCCTTAAATAAATCAGGGAAAAATAAGAGTGCTACCGACATACCAAATAAAGCCAAGCCTCCAAATAAAAAACCCAGTTTCAATCCAGAATTTAAATATTTTTTACCCAGCCCAATGTCTGCAAGCTTGAAGTTAAACAATTCAAAAAATAGAAATACAAATATATATCCTAACATCGCCCCTAGATAACGAGGTGCATCGTAGGTAACATCAAAAAGCCAGGCAAATATAAACAAGCTAAATAACATAACAGCGATTGACCTATTAATTGACTTTGTTATGTTCATACCTATATTATAGCTAGTTTTACGGTTAATAAGTATAATCAATGCATGAGTAGACGAGACAAATCACGAAAAACCAACAATAGAAAGAAAAAATCAGTCAAATTAAGGTTATTTAATTTTTTTGGTTCATTAAATTATTTAGGTTTAATTTTTGCAGTCATTTTCTTTACCTTTTCGGTTTTACCCTCATTGTTACCAAGACCTTGGCTTTATCAAGGGGTAATAAGTGGTATTAGTATTAGCATAGGTTATGGAATAGGTGTACTTGCTAGTAAATTAATAAGATTCATATTCAAAAAAGAACTATCTCAAAAATTTAAAAAAAGAGCATGGCGATTTTTGTATTTCCTAGGACCGATAATTGTAATTATATATTTGTATCTAGGATCAATCTGGCAAAGAGAAGTTCACCAGTTAGTTGGAGAGTTTTTCCCAGAAAATTACTACTTTACTAGAATTCTTCTGTTGACATTTTTTGTTTCCATTTTACTACTTATGGTTGGTAGATTAATTGCCGGACTAAATAAGTTTGTAATCAATCAACTAGACAAGTTTCTGCCTAGGCGAGTCGGTGTGTTTTTTGGCTCAGTAATTGTTATTGGATTTTTATGGTGGATTGTTAGTGGTGTATTTTATAACTTTTTCGTTACACAATCTAACAGAATTTACAGTAATCAAAACAATCAAACACCGGCTAATGTAAATCAACCCCAGCAGAGCAGCAGATCTGGCAGTCCAGAATCTTTAGTTAGTTGGGACTCTATCGGATTCCAGGGCAAAAATTTTGTATCGCGCGGGCCATCACAGCAACAATTACAGGACTACACTGGCAATAAACCAACAGAGCAAATCAGAGTTTATGTAGGCCTCAATAGTGCAGACAGTGCTCAATCTAGGGCAAAACTAGCTCTTGAAGAACTAAAACGAACTAAAGCTTTTGAAAGAGAAGTACTGGTATTAGCTACTGCAACCGGAACAGGATGGCTAGAACCTCAGTCAGTTGATTCTATTGAATACATGTATGGTGGAGACACAGCGATAGTCTCTCAACAGTATTCATATCTTCCAAGCTGGATATCTTTCCTAGTCGATAAAAATAATGCTAAAGAAGCTGGAAGAGCCCTGTATGACGAAGTTCACACTGAATGGTCAAAACTTCCTGAAGATAAACGTCCAAAACTAATTGCCTATGGACTTAGCCTTGGTTCTTTTGGCGGACAGTCAGCTTATTCTTCATCCTCCGATTTAATTAAATCAATCGACGGGGCATTGTTTCTAGGTACCCCTAATGATACTGAACTATGGCGAAGTATTACCGATAATAGGGAACGAGGAACACCAGAATGGCTTCCAATTTATCAAAATGGTAGTGCAGTAAGATTTGCGGCAAATAATGACGGAATACTAAAGGACCAATCACAGTGGCAAAAACCTAGAGTGCTTTACATGCAACATGCGTCTGATCCAGTCGTTTGGTTTAGTTTTGACCTGATTACTAACGAACCAGACTGGCTACGTGAGCCACGCGGTTATGACGTTTCCCCTAGCATGCAGTGGTATCCATTTGTTACATTCCTACAAGTTGGAATCGATCAATTCTTTGGAACTACTGTTCCAAATGGCCACGGACATAATTACCCAAATACTATTGTCGATGCATGGTCATCAGTAGTTTCGCCAAGTAATTGGAATGACCAAAAAGCTGACAAACTCCAAAAAATAATCGATACTTATTCTAACGAATAACGTTCAATTATTTTACTTGACGGAGCATGAAAATGTATTTAAAGTAATAGACATGCGTAAATCAATCCGAATGGTCGTGTGTTACAAGTCCCTACATATAGGGTTTATTGAGCGTGCATAAATAATAATCAAAAATGAATTAGCAAGGCCTCAATCAACGAGGCCTTTTTTGTTTTAAGGAGTAAAAATGTCAACCGACGCAACTAATCAAAACTCGTACGCAGGACTGATAGAACTTCATATAAGTCAAGCCATACATGAAGATATATCGCCAGAAACACTCGAAAAAATATTAGACAATATTGAACCGCAGGCAACTGGACAAAGATATGAGCTAAGATTAGGTAATTCAACTAATCAGGAACAGCTAATTTTCTGTGCCGGAGCATGGGCGGTAAGATCAATCTACGGTTCTGAAATTTGCGATAAAACTAAAGTATCAATTTTAGCCGAAACAGTTGCCGGCCCATCAGAAATTACAATCTCACCGTACGAAAATTCAACGTTTTCGATATTACCTACGAATTAACCATACTAAGAGTTAATTATTTTTTAATTTTGCATTTAACAATAATTTTGATAAAGTACTTACGTTAACAACCTAAAAATATCAAGAGCGTGGCTAGGGAACTGACCCTTTAATCCACCGGCAACCTACTAAACATTAGCAAGGTGCTAAGTTCAGCCCGATATTCGGGGAAGATATGAGAACACCTTGTAGGCTCCTTTCTTACCCGATACGGGGTAGATAGAAAGGAGTTTTTTATGTCTACAAATCAAAATAACACTACTTATAAAACAGCGGAGAGTGTGTCACCTAAGCACCCAGATAAGCTATGTGACCAGATATCTGATGCAATTTTAGACGCTTACCTTACTAAAGATCCCAACTCTAGAGTGGCTATTGATGTAGCAGGCGGTCACGGAAAAGTGTTTGTGGTCGGTGAAGTAACTTCTAGTGCAAATATCGAAATAACACCAATTGTAAAAAGAATTGCCGGCGAAGTAGAATTAATAACCAATATTGTTGCTCAGAGTCCAGAAATAGCTAATGGCGTAGATAGTGGTGGTGCGGGAGACCAAGGAATAATGGTTGGATATGCCTGTAGTGACACTCCTGAGTTATTGCCACTCGAAGTTGTTTTATCCAGAAAACTCAATCAAAACCTGTTTGAACGATGGCCCTATGATGGTAAAACGCAGGTCACACTTAAAGACGGTAATATAGAATCAATTGTCGCCAGTTTCCAGAATGCGACCAAAGATGAACTTGCCACTCAAGTATATACTTGGCTTAAAAACGAACCCTTAGCAAAATCAGATGAAGCAGTCAGACTGCACATAAATCCTGCAGGTGACTGGAATATTGGAGGATTTGATGCCGATAGTGGACTAACAGGTAGAAAACTAGTAGTCGATAATTACGGACCACAAGTTCCAATTGGAGGTGGATGTTTTAGCGGCAAAGATGCCAGCAAAGTAGATAGATCAGCTGCTTACGCTGCTCGAAAAATAGCAATAGATTACCTGCAAAAACATACTGCAAATGAAGTATTTTGTTACTTGGCTTACGCCATAGGCTATAGTCAACCACTTGAAGCAACTGTGATAATTGATGGAGTTCAGCAAACAGTTAATGGTTATGACTTAACACCACGTGGAATCATAGAATGGTTAGATTTAAAAAAGCCACAATTCGAACAGACTGCTAGTTATGGTCATTTTGGACATAGTAAATTCGCTTGGGAAATACAAAAATAAGAATTAAAATAAATAAAACAGAAAAGACAAACAGTGACTGAATAATGCCGTATGTCTAAATGATTTATTGAATTCAAATAACATATTGTATTAATAACCTATATATGTTATTATAGTTTTTATGGAAAAATTTAATGAGAGATCAAGAACAAAAGCAACTTTAGTAGCAGGTGCACTAGCATTTAGTGCAATTCTAGCTGGATGCGGACAAACAACCCCTCCAACTGCAGAAGAAATAAATGAAAATATTGAATTTTTTGTAGCAGAAGGTCCGACTGCTGCAAATGGTGAGCCATTAAGATGCGTAAAATACGCAGCCCAAAGCGAAGGAACAAATGAATCAAAATCATGGTTCGGTTTTGATTGTGACTTCGAGGGTACTGCTGTTTTTCCCGACGAAACACCTCAGCAAACAACAACTACAATTGGTTAGATATTTAAGTTAAATTCTACAGGTAATTTGCTTTGACGTGGTCTTTATTAATTCCGTTAACTATATTAGTAAATCCCATTTGTCGTAGATAGGGAATAGCCGCATTTGAACGACTGCCAGATCTACAATATACAACTAACTGCGTGTCACGTGGCAATTCTTGAAGCATGCTTGGTTCGCCAAGCATTAGTTTCGCTGGCGGTATATTTAGAGCGCCTTTAGCGTGTCCCATTTTGAACTCAAATGGCTCGCGTACATCTATTAAAACTTTTCTCATAAGTATTATCTCCTTTTCTTATTGTAAACTGTTTACATTAGTATCAAGTAAGAGTATACTACAAATTGTTATGGATACGTCAACACTAATTTCAAAAAAACATGTCCGCGTTACTAAATATTGTTCAGCAATTTCACGTTACATCGAAAAAGTAGGCCATGCCACCAATGCCATGATTCTCGAAGCTTTAAAAGAAGAATATCCTTCACTGAGTGCAACTACTATTCACCGTGCAACCGCGCGACTAGCTGAGCGAGGAGAGCTTGCTATTGCACCTTCAGATCCAAGTGGCTCTATGAGATATGACTCTAATCTAGTTGAACACGATCATTTTATGTGCAACAGCTGCGGGCGACTACGTGATGTAAATATAGCTGATGAAGTACGTCCACTAATTGAATCACAACTTGACGGCTGTCACATAGGCGGCAGAATTACCGTTAGTGGTACTTGTAAAATATGTTCTAAAAAGGAGGTGTAATGAATAAAAAAATAATTATTGGTGTCCTAGTACTGGTAGCCATATTTGGTATATATGGATTTATTAATCTACCGGACTCAAGTTCTACCCAAACAGCTACAGCCGAACAACAAGAAAAGTTAAGTTTTGAAAAAGTAAGTTCAGAAGTTAGCTCTGGAGCTGCAACGCTATATGATGTTAGGACATTAGAAGAATTCAATGAAGGTAATTTTGAAAATTCTGTCAACTTATCACTACAGTCAATACAGTCAGGAAAATTACCAGAAGTAGATAAAAGTTCTAAGATATTCGTTTATTGTAAAAGTGGCAATAGGTCAGCTCAGGCAACCACTATCCTAAAACAAGCCGGTTACACTAACATAGTTGATTTAGGTGGATTAAGCGATGTAGAGTCTATTGGCGGAAAGCTATTATCAAGTTAAGGAGGTATTAAAAATGAAGATTACAGTATACAGCACAACCACATGCCCTTATTGCGTAATGCTAAAAAGCTGGTTAGATGAAAAGAAGGTTAAATATACCGACTATCTAGTAGACCAAAATCCATTTGCCGCCCAAACAATGGTTAATCAAAGCGGACAAATGGGAGTTCCATTTAGTACAATTGAGCACGAAGATGGTAGTGTAGATAAAATACTAGGATTTGATCGAGAAAAATTCGATATATCACTAGCTAAGAAATCCTAAAAAAATAGACTTAATCAGCTTTATTTTCTAGTTTACCAACAAAAAAAGTGCGTACTTGGTATACTTAAAATAAGCATGAACAAAATCATAAAAGAAGTTTTCGGCCTTGATGAACTATACGACCGTAAATTTGGAATAGCATTTTTTGTCGACCTTATTTACGTTGGTCTAGCAATATTTTTTATAGCTTCAATACTTAGCATTAATCCAACTAATGGTGAATATCCAATTGGCTTAATAACTTTTTATATTTTGATTTGTATTGGAATTTTGTACTTTTTAAGAGAAATTGCACAGTCTATTTATATAACTTTAATTATAAAATCGAGAAAATACACGCTGGATAAACACAGCAAATCATTATCGCATATTTATATTAGCTCAGTTAACGACCAGCTGAACTTGGTAGACATGACAAAGCTAATCAAATCAGATTCAAATTATAAAATATTCGATTTAAGATTTGATTTCTTTAGGAAAACGAAATATGGTGAATACAAATCTAAAGAACTATTCTTTACTGCAATCGAGTACAAGCTACAAAGAAAATTACCTCATCTTGTTTTCGATTCTAAAAAAGCTAGAGGCCGACAGTTCAAGTCAGTATTCCTAAAAAGTCAGAGTCTGAATTTAGAAGGGAACTTTAATAAATATTTTGATATATATTCACCGCTTTTTTACCATATCGACGTATTAAGCTTTATAACTCCCGAAGTAATGCAAGCCATGATAGATCTAAAAGAATATGACATCGAAATTAAAGAAGATAGCTTGATATGTTTTTCGCCAATACTTGAAAACAAAGAAATTGAAAAATTCAATAAAAAAGTTGAAAATTTATACTATCATCTTAATAACAATCTAGATACTTACAGAGACCAAAGACTAGACTACGCCTCTGGAAAGAAAAATGTCAGTGATTTTGGACGAAGCTTACTCATTACGTCAAAAAAATATGTCTACGGATCAATCTTATTTGGATCTATTTGCACAGTTATACTTGTCTTTACAGTTACAAGACAAGATTTAGAAATTCTGTTTAATGTATATTCTCTTTACGTATTTTGTTTATTCTTTTTCAATTTTTACTTCGCTTGGAGTAGATATTCAAAAAATCAAAAGTTAATTAATCAATATAAATCAGAAAATGAACTTCAGAATGAAATTTCTAATTGGAAAAAAGATAAAAATTAATCTGTTAGAAAGGGTGGAGAAATTTGGTCTAAATCTTCTCTAGCTGCCTCAAGAGCTTTGTATGCTAGAACACGCTCAGTCTCGGCTTTAGCAAAATCTTTACGAGCGATACTAACCTGAACTGGCGTCATATCTGCATACATACAATCCCTGCAAATCAACTGCGCTGCTATACTTCTCACGCTCCTAACAGCTTCTTCCTGTAGTTGATATGTTTTTTTATTTGATGATACATTTAACCGATCATCGTCATCTATTCTTGGACAATGTAATTTTGCTCTGTATCCTGTATGAGAAGAACCCTCGGGAGCACCTTTAGTGTCAACTGTCCAGTATCTGTTATCTTTAAAAAGCCCAGACCTTCCGATAATCTCGACTGTCTTAACATCACATCTGTCAAAAGATTTTTTACCATTTGAATTAAACATAAAACTTATTATGGCACTTTTATATAATATTTTCAATACTTTTAATATTACGTATTAAATATGTTAAACAAATTAATTATTTATTAAATAGAATCGAGTTCGTCACGAATAGATTTTAGTACTTGTCTAGTTGATTCGGTACTACCAAAACTAGATTGGAAGCTAATTATTCGAGCATCTTTGGCAACAGCAGATACGATGTCTTCAATCTCGTCTTCTGTAAAATCGCACAATTCTTGAGACTTTATTTTTTTAGATTTCAACATTGTCGCAATTCGTGATCCAGCTCCTCCGAGTAGTATTGCATATCCAATACTACTACCAGCATAGGGAACAGCTTCATAAACTCCAGTTAAAACGGCGCCCAAATTACCTACAGCTGTAGTTGCCTGAGCAACAATACCGGAGTTGTTTATTCGGTTAGCCTTTCCGGCCTTAAGTTCTTCGAGGTCATTTTCATTTTCAATTAAATCAACTATCGCACAAGAGCCAAGCAGTAATCCAAAGTCAGCCAACTCAGCAGATTTTTCTTCAGATGTAGGAGTAGGATCAGCTTCTAACGTAAATGTTGGTAAATGCTGTTGGCTTCTAAAGTATGATTTTGGTATTTGATACTCTCTTTTAGTTTCAGCGCCCTCATCATAGCCTAAAGAATCGAAAACAACACCAAATCCACCACCTTTAAGTGAAACTTCTAACCTGTCATAAGCTTTTATTAGATTATCTGGATCAATTTGCATAGATAAACCTTCTAAAGAAAGTCGCTCTTCGTACCTATCGGTCATCCAAAGTTCTGGCACTACAATACCTAGTCGTCCAGCTATTCTTTGGTCTTCCGCGTCAAATGGCTCTACTTTTACTACGTTTTCAAAACTATTCATTGTAAGGATTATTATACCACGTATGTAAATATATAGCAACATCATTATTGCTTGTGCTTATTGGACTTAATCCCTATATAATTTGTATCAGACATGCATATTTATCAGAAAAATATTCTCGATCAATTAAGAATCAACAAAAGTCAGAAATACAGTCAACTAAAACCTGAAAATGTTGAAAGTAGCCACTTTAAATATCACCTTAATCAGCTAATTATTGATGGATTAGTTGAAAAGCAAGATAGGGGGGTATATAGACTAACAAACAAAGGAAAAACAGCAGTGGATAATCTTTCGAGAATTGGTGTCAACAAGAAAGACCAACCAAAAGTAATAACCTATACACTAATTGAAGACCAAGATAACTACTACCTTCAAAAAAAGGACAAAGAACCATATCTCGGCCTATTAAATATGATCGGCGGCAAAGTTCATATCGGCGAACAATCTATTGCGGCCGCCAAACGTGAATTATTAGAAAAAGCTAACTACTCAACAAATGATTTAAAATCAGCCGGAATAGCCGAGATAATTATTAAATCAGATAACCAAATAATGAGTCATGTCGTAGCTCATATAATTATCACAAAACTTGAAAATACTTCTACTATCGATAAAACCATCAAAATTAATAAACAACAAATATCTAATACACCCGATCTTGCTCCAGATACTCTAGATATTATTAAAGCAGTAGAAAATAATGAATTTCCATTTTGGCTGAATCTAGAAATGGATTTTGAATTGTAAAAACCATTTTACTAAATATAATTTAGCTAAGCAGTATTATCAGGTTGTAACATTAATTACCAAATCGGAGGCAACATGAATCAAATAGAATCTAAACATCAATATCATGAAATGATCCAAGAAGTTCAGGATTTCCCTAAAGTTGGAATTAAATTCTATGACATTGCCCCATTAATTGGAAATGGTGTGGTATTTGGGGACTTAATTGAAGAAATGTCCGAAAAATACCGAGACGATGCCACCAAAATAATAAGCTTTGATGCTCGAGGATTCATTTTTGGTGCAGCTATGGCAGCTCGACTAAACGTCGGATGCGTAATGCTCAGAAAACCAGGAAAATTACCTGGAGAAGTTGAGAGTGTTAAGTACGAACTAGAATATGGAGTTAATGAGCTAGAAATTCAATCAAATGTAATTAGCCATGAAGACAGGATAGTACTCGTCGATGACGTACTTGCTACCGGAGGAACAGCTATGGCTGGGTTAGAACTTGTCCAGAGATTTGGTTCATCGGTGATTGAATTTTGTTCACTTATAGATATTCCACACCTTGGTGGTTCTGAAAAACTAAAAGAACAGGGAGTTAATGTCAGGTCACTAATAGTATTTGGAGAACAGCCATGATCGAACGATGCGATAACAAAAGTGTAGGCGTAATTATTTCTAATAATTCAGGTGAATTATTACTCATAGACAGAGCAAAGTTTCCTTTTGGGCTAGCAGCGCCGGCCGGACACGTCGATCAGCATGGATCTCCTGAACAAACTGCAATTAATGAAGTACTAGAAGAAGTCGGAATTAATTTAAGTATAAATTCACTAGTAAAAGTCATAGAAAACCGTCGTATACAGAACAAATGCCGTAGACCAGAAGGGGATTATCATGATTGGACAGTTTTTGCTGCACAAACGAATATAAATGAAATTACTCCAAGCCTCGATGAAACTCGTGGAGCAAAATGGTACTCCAATATCGAACTTCAAGAAATTGCTCAAAATACGATAAATGAAAAAACCGATGATAATAAAGTTTTCGAAGCTATTTGGTTAGATTTTCTTATTGAGTTGAACTACCTAGACTAAGTTTGTCTTTAGGTCAGAACCTTGAGCCCATAAAGCCTCAAAAAAGCTTTTGTTAGCGTCAGCTAATTTCTGGTTATAAATTTCAATTCCGTATATCTCTTGTTCGTGCCAATCGAAGTAAGCCACTACATTGTCGTATATGCAGGTCCAAAAAGTAATTTCGTGTATATCACTAGATAAATATCGACCTTGCCAATTAACCAGCTTACGACTAGTTGAATTATCATACCAAGCTTTTTGGCTGGCAATGAACTCATCGCCAACAATACTTCTTATTGGTATTTTGCGCATATTACACTTTTCGGCCCATCGTAAATAAAAATCTTCTCCAGTGTGAGACTGCATATTCTGATAAAGAATTGACACTGTTTCTGTATTGGAATTAGTCTGATTCCAGAGCATCTGCTTAGCTCCGTCTTTGCCTTTATAAAACTGTACTTTGGTTAAAGGTGATTTTATGGTCTGCCTATTGAGTCTGTTTTCAAGTTCCGGCAAGAATTCTTCAAACACCTTTAGTTGTTCTTGCTTTTGAACAATCAACGGCCTTAACGAGGCCAGTGAAGAAGCTTTAATAATATTTCGATTAGGCTGAAGCTCAACTTCAATAAGATTAAACTTTTGCATATCATCTAACAGTCGATATATCTTGGTTCTTTCAACTTTTGAATTTCTAGACAGCTGAGAAATTGTCTGCGGTCCATACATGGTCAATGATATATAAATATCCGCTAAAAGCTCATCGCCACCTAACTCGCTAATTATTTTTTTAATATTTTCATGGTCAGTCACATCTTTATTGTAATTTATGTGCATTTATTGCACAACAGATTGTACTTGTAAAATATAGTTCTAGACTTATAATGCAATGTAAATAAGGAGCATATCATGCACAATTCATTGGAAGAATATGGCTGGTATAGAGAACTAAGTAATCCAACTAGACGAATAGTCTCCGAGTCTATTCATGAGATAGATAATGACTTCGGGTCGATTGAAGAATTAGAATCTGGGTTATACAGATATCACAATGGACTTCACACAAGAATGGTCTGTGAAGATGTAGCCGTTTTAAAGGATGCCCTAGGACTTACTAATAATGAATTCGAGATTGCAATAAGTGCTGCATCTACCCATGACAAGATAAAGACTTTTGACCGCTCATTAGGTGTCGACGAAGTCGAAAGTTCAGAATGGTTAGCAAGCAGACTGGCAAATATACCTAGTATAAGTCGAGTTGGAATCGAGTCAGGCCGTCTAGCAATAATTGGCACGACTCCAAGATTTCATGGTGGAACAATTATCCAAAAAGCCATGGAGCAGGATTACCCTAATAAAAGAGCGGAATTGATAGCCCACACAGTTGCCGGTGCAGACGTTGGTAGGCTTTTTACTCCAGAAGGTCCACTACTGGCTCACCGGCTATTTGAAGAACAGCAAGTATCTTCAGATAAAGAAGTATCTCTCCAGAATTTAACAAATTTTCAAGATTCTCAGATAGAATTTCTAGTTAATTATAAATACCCAAGTCGAGACATAGAAACAGCAATGGCTACTCATAAAACTCAAGTTATTCGATACCTTGGTAAAATATCTACAATGCTTCAACAAGGACTAATTTACGATTGGGATCAACTTATATTACTAGACAAGCAGTTTAAAGAATTCCAAGGTAAGTAAATTGTTGGAAAAATTGAAGTATTTATCGTAGTATTTATCAATATATGCATATAGATAGCAATCCTTCAGGCACTCCCTATGACTTCGAAAATCCAGAAAGCTATATTCCACCAGTTGAATTTAGGTCGTTAGAAGCTACACACAAACAAGATAAAGAAGTTACAAAAAGAATAATAATTGGCTCAGTTGGCAGATTACTACTTATTGGTGCTGTTTTTGGCTCAGCAGCATTCATAGTCCATACAGAAAATAACTACTTAGAAACTGCCGAGCAACAAGACACTCCCGCCGAACAGTCTCAAAATTGCATAGAAGTAAGTGACGAATTATTTGAAGAACGAATAACCAAAGATGAAGCTATTGAATATTACGTCAAGACCAGAGAAGAAAGTACGAGTGAGGAATATATTAACTACGACCTTCTAGATAAAACAAAGAATAAGGAAGAAATTAGTGGTTTTCTAAATGACTATTATGTCGAACAAGATGTACGTTTTCACTTTGGAGAACTGCCTTTGTCGATGTCCACCCCAACTCAAACTAATTCTGCACAAGCCGTTCACAAACCCGATCAACTATCGTTATATGAGTATCAACTTGCGGCTTTTACACTAACTGACGCACTCAGTAAACTGCCTCCCGGAATATTGGATTACATTCGAGGAACAGATATATACGTAACTAGCTCTGTTGCTTTAAGCGACTTTGAAATTGGAGGTCTTTACTCAGTGGATAACATCAAAGGTAGGCCATTTATTATTTTAAATTCAAATGACATTAACTCAATTAAGTCTAATGTTTACCATGAAATTGGACACGCTTTGCATGACAAAATGTGCATCGATGAAGGCAAAGACATCGAGTATGTTCGAATAAATTCAGGGGCAAACTATACTAGAGAAGAAGATAAAGTTAATTTTGATTATTTTATATCCGAATACGCAGCAACCAATAGCTCAGAAGACGTAGCCGAGATGACAGAATCTCTTTTTTTGCGTGGTACTGTGGCTTGTTACGAAATGCCGCAACCAATTTGCGACAAAGAAGAATTATTGCTAAAAAGACTCGGAGCGATAGACTCAAACATATTGAAATATATTGTAGGCAAAGGAGCCATGAACTACCAGAACGATAGTATTGGTTACGATTATTTTTCCCAATAATTAACTACGTTGTTTTGCTTGCTGAATATTTCGAATATCTGACTGGTATTCTATTACTTTTCTTTCCATATTTTCCCGAGCGGCATCATCTAATAATTCATGTGCGACATCTGTTATGAAAATTCTTTTTAGTGATAAGTTAGATACAAAAAAACTTAACCTAGCTAATTTGAAAAGCAAAGTATCAACATGAGAAAACTCTTCTTCAATATTTGAATCGTAGTCATCAAAAATAACTTTATCGGACCCCAGTATGCTCATATCCCAATCCAAGAAAAAAGCCCGGTCAGAATTACCTCCACCAAGTTTATGTGTAGCTGAAGATAATATATCTCCTCTTATTTGTTGACATTCACGGTTAGGTAAAAAAGATGCTAAGTCGTGATATGTTGACTCAGCGCTTAGCTTTTCATTTAATCCTTTTGGCATACTAGGACTGTACAGCTGAGGAATATAAATCCTATCGTGCCCAATTGTACCCCAGATTACTCGGCGTGGGTTTTTTAGTTCATCTTTGTACTCAAGTGTTAATCCAAGCATTTGACCAAGATGATTAATAGTATGATATTTTCGCCAAGGCTCATAATAAGAATCAATCATATGACCAGCAACCTCCATGGCTCTATCTGCAGGCAAGCTTGGCGCCACCAAATAGTCTAAGTTAGATTCTAAAATTTCAGACTTTGTATTCATTATTGGTTTCCCCAGCTTTTAAGTGAAACCCGTCCTAGATCTCTAACGGTATTCATCCACTTCCAAGCAATATCAATTTCTTTAGTAAGTGATTGTCTATCCGAATCATTGTCAATAATAACGTCGGCATAATTCAAGCGTCGATCCAAACTCATTTGTGCCGAAAGTCTAGTTTCAGCTTCCTCTTCACTATATCCTCTATACTTAACCAACCTGGCTATTGCTAGATTTTTTGGAGTATTGACGACCATTATTCCCTTAAGTGGTAATTCATTCCAACCCGCCTCAAACAGAAGTGGAATATCTAAAACAACTAAATCGTCTCTTTCATATTTACTTGTTTGTTCAAAAATTTCATTCTTAATTAGTGGACTGAGAACCCTCATGACGCTTTTTCGAGTTTCATCGTTAGTGAACATTTTTTTAGCGGCAACTTTTCGGTTCAACTCACCATTATTCAGTAAAATATCTTCGCCTAAAACATCGACCATTCCATTTAGCCCTGGTTCGCCAGGGGATTGAATCTGTCTAACAATCAAGTCAGCATCTACAATTTTTGCACCCCGTTGCTCTAATTCACCAGAAACAGTAGATTTTCCAGAACCCATACCACCAGTTAGGCCAAAAACTGTCCTATCGTCAATAATCTTTATTTCTTCTGGATTAAATCTTTCTGACATAAATCAATCCTTAACTCCACCCTTATATATAATATTTTACTTTATTGACAATAATAAATACAATTATAGTACAACCAAGTCAAGGAGGTTTGCATGGAACAATTAAACGCAGAGCGATTAACAGAACGTAAAGCGGTGTATGCAGGATCATTCGACCCACCAACTAATGGACATCTATGGGTCATAGAAAGTGGAGCAGAGCTCTTTGACGAACTTCATGTGGCGGTTGCGGTCAACCCGTCTAAGAAGAGTATGTTCACTATGGAAGAAAGAGTGGAGATGCTACAAGATCTTACTCAGCCCTACGAAAATGTAACAATTGGTACTTTTGAAAATAAATACACTGTTAGATATGCTAAGGAACTTGGTTTTAATTACTTACTAAGGGGTCTCAGAAACGCTGATGACTTTAATTCTGAAAAGACTCTATCGAGCTTAAACATGGATATAGAACCTAAAATCAGGACATTTTATGTTGCTGGACCCGACGAACTCTTAAAAGTAAGTTCCAGCAATGTAAAGGGGATGATGGGGCCTGAGGGCTGGGAAAACGAAATAGAAAGGTATGTCCCGCAATTTGTTTTAAGATCTTTAGTTAAAAGATTTGCAGAGCTAAAACAGAATAAATAACAGGTAATTATTCAACCTAACTAGACAGCAATTTATAGATAAGGTTTAATAGTAGTAAACATATGCTTTATAAATATTACTCCAGATTAGGCTGGCCGCTAGTAGTTATTCTTACCATCATACCCGTGGTAATGTGGATTTTTGGTGTTCCATTCGAAGGAAGATTCGACTCTCCGGAACTTAAACTGGCAGCTATTGGCAGCATTACTGGACTAGTCGCAGTTATGCTATTTTGCTTAAACATAATTCTTTCTACTAGACTCAGAGAATTGGAAACCCTTTTTGGTGGCCTAAACAAAATGTATATTGCTCATCACCTTACCGGTGGGATTGCACTATGTATCTTACTTCTTCACCCACTTACACTTGCATTAGAAAAAGCTAGTATTTCTTGGAAAGATTCGGCCCTATATCTTCTGCCATCGACTTCAGACTTGCCTAGAACTCTTGGTACTTTTGCTCTGTGGATATTTGTATTTTTGATGATTCTAACTTTCTACGTAAAGATGCCTTATCATTTGTGGTTACTGTCCCATAAATTTTTAGGATTAGTTTTGCTTTTAATGTCACTACATATAATTCTAATGCCTAGTATAAATCAGAACATAATTGTACTTAGAATATATCTATTATCTTTTCTGTTTTTTGCTAGCGTTGCCTATATATATAGGACATTGCTGCCAAGATTTTTTGTTAGGAGATATGAATACACTATCTCACAAATTAGTAATCCAGCTACTGGAGTATCAAGAATTCGAATGCAACCAAAAAATGAAACTCTAGATTTCAAATCAGGTCAGTTTCTATTTGTTAGCTTTCAAGCTGAAGGCATGTCCCATGAGTGGCATCCTTTTACTATTTCATCGAACTCAAAAGATGATGGCTTAGAAATTACTGTCAAAGATCTAGGAAAATATACTTCAACATTAGTAAGACTAGCACCCTCGCTTGCCGGAATGGATGTTTTAATAGAGGGAGCTTATGGTAGATTTAACTTCCGTAATTTTCAATCACGAAAACAAGTTTGGGTTGCTGGCGGTATAGGTGTAACACCTTTCCTTAGTATGCTAAAAGAAGTACCAGAGGACTATAAAGTAGACTTTTACTATAGCGTTAAAAACGAAGAGGAATTAATTGACTGGCAAGAAATACTAATGAATATTAAGCAAAAAACAAATAACAACGTAAGAGTAATTCCAATTATCACCGATCGTGACGGATTTTTAACTGCAGAGAAAATGAGCAACATAACTACAGACATTAAAGAATGTGACATTCTACTTTGCGGTCCACCACCAATGATGAAAGCACTAAAGCAACAAATGCTACAATTAGGTGTAAAGAAAAATAATATGCATTCTGAGGAATTTTCAATGTCATGAAGTTAAAAACACTTGTTACCGACATAACTTTAAAAAAACTAGTAGCCTTTTGTCTGGTTGGTTATTTCATTGGAGTTACAACAATATTTGTTGGAGGCTTTATTTTCAATATATCTCCTTCATCGAATTCCGAAACTCTAGATGACAGTTCAGATCAAATCTCTCAAATTGATAACAGTAATTCTACAGCTAACGGTACAGATCTTAACGACAATCCAAACCAAAGTACTTCAAATAGTAATCAAGATACATCTACAAGTTCAGATGGCACCAGTAATCAAAACACCTCTACGTCTAATAGCAGTCAAGCCTCGACAGGTAGTTCTACGCAACCGTCAGGCGGTAGCACCTCAACCGGTAGTTCGTCTAATTCCGGAAGTACTGGTTCTGGCAGTACTCCTACTACACCAACACCCACGCCGACGCCGACTCCACCGCCAGCTCCAAGTTGCGGTTCAGCGGGTGGAGCATGCACTTCGTCAGAAGTAGCAACTCATAACTCTCAGTCTAATTGCTGGGGAATATATAACGGTGGTTACTATATTTTAACCAGTTATGTTTCAAAACATCCTGGAGGAAAATCAGTATTCAATAGTACTTCTTGTGGAAAAGATTTTACAGGCTATATGAACGGTAGCTCATCAGTTTCTGGACAAAAAAAGAAGCACTCCTCATCAGCCTACAGTGTACTAGCCAGTTATTATGTGGGGCCAATGAAATGAGCAGACAATCTAAAGCAAAGTTAAGTTTCAAGAAGGGCGGTCAATCGACAGGTCACTCGTCACTCAACAATTACGCGAAATTCTTCGTAATTGGCGTCTGGGTAATAGTTGGCGGACTAACCGGCAATATGTTCGTAAATGCTCTCAGTGCCGACCAAGCTTCTGAATCAAGTAGTCAGAATCAAAATAGTGCTGTCATTAGTCAAACTACTCAAAACAAAAATGGGGTTGAATGGGAAGTAACCTCAGCCACTACCAATAAAGGTTCAGAGCCATTTATTGCTCCAAGCGGTGAAAAGTTTGTGGTAGTTAACTTAAAAATTACAAATAACTCGACCTATGCCTACAACTTTGCACCAGTTCTTCAAACTAAAATAGTTATTGGTGAACAGTCCTACGAAATGTGGCCAACAATCCTAGAAAACCCAATAATTGCTGGACCAGTCGATAGTGGAAAGAGCATTAGTGGTCAACTTAGCTACCTAATACCAGAAAATACTAACGACGCAAATTTTGTTTTTACACTTTTTGAAAACGAAAATTCACAATCCTCTCAAATAAATTTCTAGAAAATTAGACCATGGACAATATAATTCTTTAATGTTATTGTATGTTGATGGAAAAATTCAGTACAGAGAAAAAACTACTAAAAACCGGTGCCTCAATAACTGCTATCTTGGGCATTGCTGGAATATCATTCTTAGGATTAGTTAAGTGGAATGAACATCAAGACGCTCAGTCAACATTTAAAGACAGATACACCCAAGAAGACGGATGCCTAGATAATACTCCTTACGATCCAGATAAAGGTGCAATTATTGATGTTCATGAACAAGACGGTCAACAGATTCTTAGCGTCATGCCAAAAGCAGCCAACAGCTATGAGCCTTCAGTGCTGTTTTTTACAATAGGTGATTCAAATATCTTTAGTAGGCCAGATTTTCAGTTCGCCGATTTCGCTACTGGTAAGGCAGTTACCGACTTTGCCTGTAAAGACCAAGATGGTGGATACTAGAACAAATTACTAGACTTTTTTACTTTTTTCTGTTATAATACAACATTATGCGCAATCACGAATATTCGAATTATTATAATGAGGAAATTAATAACAATTATAATAATTTTGAAAAAGTAGCTTTAGAAAATCAAATAGCTGCTCTTGAAAGAGCTGCATTTGAAAGAGCAGCATTTAATCATGGCGTTCGGGGTTATGAAGAATTATTTGATCCAAACGTACCTTCAACACCTGATCCATCAAGGATTAAACCTGACGAGCCAACAACCGGACAGTTATTAGCAGATATGTACGCTACAGAATCAGGGACAATGGAGTGCAGTATTCTGGCGTCAGACTGCATGGCACGTGCCAATGAAGTTTATGATTCTAAGGCCAAAGGAAGTTCTGTAACCCTATATTCTTCCGAACAAGACTTTGCAGGTAATAAATTCAGGGGATTGACCCAGGTTACCGAAATAGATAATAAATTCGGTATCACAACGAACAGAATTATTGGTGCTGGAAACGCAACATTCCAAGAATGGACAGGAACACTAAAATTCTCTCTAGGTCTACTTAAGCAAGAAGGCAGTGATGGTGAAGACCAGGGCTTTGGAATTTATGCCATCACCAGGCAAAACCTAGCTTTCCCAATAGTAAAGTTCGTAAGATCTCAGGGTTCGTATTGTGACTATCTTCAATTTTATGGAGAGAATCCAGAAGATGAACTTCAATCAGGGAACTTATACGGTTGGGGACAGGACGATAACGGATCAAGGTTTAGCGCCGTAGAAGGTATCATCGAATTAGTTAACTCTATTGACTCAGATTTTGAAATAACCCAAGATGTAACAAGTGATCACTTTGCATTACTTAGAAAACTTGGTCTGTTTAAACGCTTCGAAAAAGAACTCGGCGTTACAAATAACGAAAAAGAGACTTTCATTGAAGCAATGCATGCAATCGATCCAAATTTTGACCTAGAGCTTCAAAAACAGTACGAAGTTAACATTGGCAAGGTCAAGACTAACATGACTGTAAGCTTAGAAATTAAGCCTGGAAAAGATAAACGATTCAGACGAGTAGTTACCAAACGAGAATTTCCTACTAATATGCCTAATGAAGTTAGAGAGCTAGTTATAACAGTCGATAAAAGAACTGGCATACTAGTTGTAGATTCTGAAGGAAACGAAAGATCATTATCTGAAACAGACATGAAAGTAATCGAAGATATAATTCTTACAGGTAATTTAGTCAACATTGAAAGAAATAACCTAAAAGGCCTGAAAAAGTTCTTCCAAAAAAGAAAAGCAAAAGCTTAATATATATTCTAGAAGTATTTTGTTTTTTTGTCTTTCTTAGTGTATAGTTTTTTCATTACTTATATTAGGAGCTGTAGTTGAAAACACCGGAACAAATTAATATTGAGAAAAAAAGGAACAAGAATGTTTCCCGTAGTATGAAAATGCGTATTGCAGGTGCGGGTTTTATTGGCTTTTCTACTTCAGTGTTTTTTGGTAATGCCATAATTAACAAGCACGACCAAGATGAGATTAATAATCTGAGAGACGGACAGGTGGAACTCAATGAAAATCAAGACCAACACGAAGAGGCAGTAAAAAACCTAGTCAGAATAAAACAGAATGTTGGCGGTGGTTGTTTGTCTAGTCTTAGTGACTATTTGCCCGGCGGCACTCTATCGAGTAGCGATGAAAACACAGTAGTAGACGACATGCTAACTGAAGCTAATCTTCCTTGTGGTACTACACGAAAAGAAGTTAGACAAATTGCTAAGCCACTACTAAACGCCTATCAAAGCGAAATAGAAGCCTCCCAAAATGTCGATGAATCAGAAGCGCAAATTAGTCCACTTCAGAAAGCAGAAGAGCATTCTAACGCAGGAGAATATACTATAGCTGGATTATCTACAGTGGCGTTTACTGGTGTAAGTATTTTTTTCGGAGTTATGTGGGCAGAAACATACAAATTTTCACCAAAAAGTAGAATGAAATAGATGCAAGATATAAATAATATGCCAACAGAACAAGACAGACAGAATGCAGCCGAACCATGGTTAAAGCAACGGCGGAATTATTTAATTGGCGGGGGAATTCGAGCGATTGCTGCAACTGGGATTATGGCTTATGGTGGATTTATAGCCGGAAGTCTTGTCGGAAATTTTATAGATAACAACGAGGTGAACCAGTTCGAAAAAGAAACAGATCGCGTTGAACAAATCAGGGAAGAAGAAGTGACAAGACAATCAGGTGACTTAGACGAAGCAAATAAGAATTTGGATAGAGTGTCACAAGAAATAGGCGAAGCTTGTGTAAGCCAAATGAATTTGTACGTATTTCAGATACAAGGCGAAGAAGATACTGTTGTAAATGACATACTAGGAAACCCTAGCAAACCATGCGGAGAAGTACCGACACAAATTAGACAAAATTATCAGAAAATTGTCTCTACTTATAGCGCAATATCTCTAGAAAAAGAAGAGTTAATACAAGCCGAGAACCGTGACGTTGATTACCTAGAAAGTTTAGAAGCTACGGCAAATTCCAAAATGACTTTCCCTTGGTGGAATAAACTTGGGTTAGTTGCTGGTGGAATAGCTGGAATAATGTTGGGTGCCGACCGGGCTGACACATATACTCGCAGAAGAAAAAGAGAAATAAGAGAATCCCGGCAATGGATGGAATATAGACTATCTAAGGAGTACAATCAAAATCTTATGACAGATCTAGCTAATGACAATAGAGAACGTTATGAAGTAGAAGTAGAGTATAGGAACAAATATAAAATCTAAAGAACAAGATACCGAAACAAGCAACCAGGAGCTGATTGAGCACTTCGAAAACAAGCGCCGTGAATACCAAAAAGGCGGAAGATTAAGGGGTTTGGGCGCATTTGTAGCAATGACTGCCGGTATGACATTAACTATGTTTGGGATTGGTATAATTATAGAAAATTCAGACACTAACATAGATGAGATCCAAGCTCAAGATATAAATGCCTGGGAAAATAATGTCGAGGAAAGTCAAAAAAACTTACTTAGAGTAGAGACACAAATCGGTGAATCGTGCATAGTACTCTTCAAGAAATATCTACCTGAGTCTGATCTAGAAAGCAATGAAGACTCTGTAGTACTAGACATGATTAACAATCCAAATAAACCATGCGGAGATAATCCGACAGAAATCAGGAGTGATTTTCGCAGACTACAAGAAGCCAAAACAACAACTATAGATTCACAAAATAGCTTGAACAAGATAATTGAACAGCAAGAATCAGAATCTGAATCGTATGATTTTAGTCAAGAATCATTACATTTAGGTTTTTTGGCTGGGTCTTTACTGGGATTAGCATTAGGCACTTTAACTAATGCTCGATATCAATTTAAAAGTAAGATAAAAATAAAAGAATCCAAAGAATGGAAACAGCTCAAAAAATCAGGGGCAATTAACCATGAATTTGCAAGAAAGATAGCTGATGATGAAAACTTATTTGTAATTGATGAATATAAATTTCTATAATATTATTGCTTATTTGTCTGTTATGATGTATCGTATCGTAATATGAGCGAAGAAGTTTCAGGCTACTCTAGTACTGCAGAGTCAAATAATCGTTACAATAGACGACTTAGGAGATTTATTAATTCTGCCATTTTAGTATTCGGTGCAACTATCACAGCTACAGCTTATTTAGATTTCAATAATATTTCAGAAGAACACTATACTGAAGCCAAACAAAACATGGAAGAGGCACAACAATTAATCGATAATCTTCGTGATGATAAAGAAGAAACTGAATCGAACATATTAAGAGTAAAACAAGGACTGGGTGAAGCATGCACAAGTAAAGTTGCAGTATTCATGCCTGGTGGTGTATTAGAGGAAACTAAAGAAGACAGCATTGTTAGTGACTTAATTAACGAACCAGGGACACCTTGCGGAGAGACACAAATAGATGTCCGAGTGAACGTCCGAAAACTATCATTAGAATATGACAAATCACAAAGAATAATTGATAACATAAATGAAAATGAAAGTGAAATACCAGAGCTAACCAGAAATCTTGAAAGAGAAAGCGACAATGAACTTGACGGCGAATTAGGAACCCTGGCAGTAGGAGGACTTGCATTCGCTTTTGGTGGTATTATCGGATATGGGGCTATATATTCGACAGTTAGAAAACATTAATTATGAATTTAGAACGCCAACCAATACTACCAGCAAAAATTGAACCCAACGGACCAGATGTATTGGGACTGGAAAGACACGACAACATTCACGGTGAAGCGGCGCTAAGAATTTTTAATGGATTTTCTTATATCTCAGAATTAATCTTAAAAAATGATAAATCAAAACGTGGCGAACTTGTCGGAAATACAGAATCGATTGAACTTCCAGTTGTTAGCATTGATGACTTCAGGAGTTTGGGTCTAAAAAGAACTCAAGACACCGAAACAGGACGAGTTTGTTTTGAACTATATAGAACAGATATCGGAAGTGAACACGGTGGATTTTTTGCGATTCAGAATTCTGATGGTTCTGTAATACTTAAAAGAGATCTACTAAACGAGCAGCTTATAGATAAGAAAGACGACGACTACGGTGAAATTGTAAGTACTGCAATGTTCGCAATGATTAAATATGGTGAACTAAACAATATTAGTTCGAGTTTAATTAAAACTAATTATAAAGACGAACATCTCGGTAATAAAAAAATGCTCGAACTTACAAAACAAGCCAAAAAAGAACAAAAGTTTGTTCATAAATCTGTAGATAAAATAGGAAAAGCTGTATGTAAAGCAGGAAATACTGTTAAACTAGTTTTTACCAAAGAAACTTCTAACGGGCTTGAACGCAAAATTGCTCCAGGACGTGTTGCCGTTGCCGCTCTTTTACTACCAATTCCAGGATTAAGCTCAGGGTTTTATGAGACACCCATGCCTAGACCAGCTAGTGTTGAAATAGTTGCCGATAGCGCAACAGCCATAATGGCCAATATGAACAAGCCACCAGCTCCAGACAAAGAAGCCATTTACGAGGAAAAACAATTAGATATTGTCGGAGCAGAAACACTACAACCAGGTTCTGGTGAACAACCTATTCAGTACATAAGTGAAGTAATTAAAGAAGCGTCTGATTTTAAGATTACTAATGACGAACTATCCGGGAAATCACCCAGAAGAGTAGATATGGCAGAAGGATTGCAACCAGGACTTTGCAACCGCCTAGGTATTTATTCCGGAATTCAGGACAGAGACTACACACTTATAACTACAAACAGTAAGATGAAAGACAAATTAACTGTCGAACCAAGTCAAGATTCAGTTTACGTTTGTAATATCTCAGAAGGTTATATTGAATCTGGTGAAGCTAGCTTAGTTTTTGATACAATTTAGTATATTTACATATATTTGTTTTTTTGTCTTTTTTAATGTACTATTAATTTTAACATGGATGAAGTTAGAGTACCAGACGATAAGCTACTGGAGCATGTCGAGCATAAAAGGCGAAATTATTTAATAGGGGGCGCAGCTCGTACTTTGGCAGCCACGGCTGTATTAGCATTTGGTGGTATGCAAGTAGGCGAGATGGTAGGATCTAGCGTAGATTCTATGGAAGTTGAAAAACTATCTGAAGAAACTAATCGGATTAATCAAAAATCAGGGGACCTAGACGAAGCCAATAAAAATTTTTTGAGAGTTTCAAAAGATTTGGGTGAAGCATGCTCTACTCAGATGAAACTATATTTAGTAGGTGGACCACTCGTTACGGAAAATGAAGAGTTAGTTATTAACGACCTACTCAGAGAGCCTTCGCAACCATGTGGAGATTCTGCAACAAATATTAGACAAAATATTCGCAGTTTAAATTCAGCAATAACCGTCGTATTAGACGAAGAGGAAAATAAGTTTGAAAATCAAGACTACTTAGCAAATTTAGAAAGCCAAGCAGAAAGTAAAGACACTACAACGGAATGGGGACATTTCGGACTACTTGTCGGAAGTATTATTGGAGCAATTACTGGAAATAAAATTGCTAGAAGATATAATCATAAGAAAAAAGACCAGCTAATGCTCTCTAAGGAGTATAAAAGACTTCTAAAAAACAATGATTATACTATTTATTCAGATCATATCCCTGCTGAATTTAAAAAATACGTCGACAAAACATCTCTAATACAACGGACTTTTCCAGAATTATAATATAAAGTTATTATCTTAGATTAGATAAAATATTTACTAAAGTGATAAAATATAAATATAAATAGGAGATAGTCATGGTTAAGAAATCAAACGATCCAGAAATAGAAATTAAGGCAAAAATAAAAGGGACCGAAGACTGGAAAGAATGGTCTAACAAAAATAACAAATCAAATGCTTCAGCCCATGGAACTAGTGGAGCTCTATATTTTGTAGGTTTTGTCGGTGCATTAGTTTACTGGATGCAAGCCGCCGTTGGTTTCGGCGCCGTAGTTACAGGTTTTTTAAAGGCCTTAGTGTGGCCAGCATATATTGTATATAAATTACTGGAAAGTTTTTACGGAATAGTTATTTAGACTTTGTATCTATATGTAGTGAATAAACTTTAGATAGCTCACCAATACCACGAACTGCAACGCTACTTCCTAGTTTTTCGAGCTTAACATTTTGGGGTAATTCGGTTCGTTTAATATCGAATGCTAAAATCTCCGATGGCCTGGCATAATCGCAAAGTCTAGAAGCAATATTAACTGCAGAACCTACGTAGTCATCACCCTCAAAAATTATTATTTCACCTCTAGCAATACCAGAGTGAATGGTAAATTCTTGGTTTATAAATAACTTATTAAGATCGGCTACTGCATCAAATACAGGACGAGTCGATACTCCAACCAACATAACTCCATCTCCAAGCCATTTAGCAACCCTTACCCCATGACGGCCAACCACAATTCGAACAGCATTCCTAAATTTATGGAGCATCTGCGCAGCAGCATGAGCGCCGTGCTTTTGAGTGTATTCGGTGTAGTTAGAGACATCTACGAATGCAAAAGTTCGCTTAGATGTAGGGTAATCACGCAAGTAGGGCGCCTGAGGTTGATGTACATTGTCGTGCAAAAAGTCATCAACTACTTTTGCTTTTTTATTTCGAAATATATCCACCTTATAAGTATATATTTTCCAGTAGATATTCACATTGTTATCTTGACAACATGCTTATGCTATGATAAAATCACAAATGTAAATAACAAAAACAAAAATGCAAGAATTTAATAGTGAAAAGCTCAGACAAACTTTTGAGCACGCCGAACCAGATGGCATGACCTATAGGTTAGAATTTATCGATAATCTAATAGCTGAAGCTGAGACACATATTGACCCCCAAAATCAGCTTAGTCAATTAGCATTATCTGGAATAAAAATGTATGTTAACCTTTGCCATGAAATTAACAGGGAAGTAGTAATGATTCCCAACACTACAATTCTAGGACTTGTTGATATTATCGACGATAGTAACGGGCAACTAATTGAAATTATTCAATATTCTAGACCCGTTAGCTTGACGCAAATTGCCTAAATAATTTGCCAAAGAGAGTATAATAATAAGTACTAAATGGAGGGTATTATGAAAGCTAACAAATCTAAAATATCACAAAAAACTCATCCCATAGATTATGCCAGAAGTATCAAGTTTCAGACCAAACAAGCAATTATAAAAACACGAAAAGATAGACTAACAACTAACGCCGACCTTAATTTCCATATCAATCCACACGCCTATTTCAGTCCTCGAACTACTCTTGATCAAGGAAGAGGCAAGTAGAATATTATCTTATAAAGCCTCTGATGTAAGCCATTATTAGGCCGGCTAGTCCTATCCAGAAGAATTTAATACTTTTTATTATTAGGTATATCGCAAAAGTATAGACAATTATGTAGACGCTTTTAGTTATTCCAAAAATCGCCAATAGACCTAATACAATCATTGGCCAACCACTATAATATAGTAACTTCTTAATCTTTGAGCTTTCAGTCCAAAAGCGGGCAACTATTACCCTATTAATTCCACCGACTAACACTCCAGAGCAAATTAAAATTACAGCGACCCTCAAACTAAATTCCGGCCGTTTTATAAGTCCTATTGCTATAATGTACGAAACTATACCTAAAAACAAATAACCCAGATAAGAGAGTTCTTCGTTTTTTAATGAAAACGCTCCCTTGATAGTTTTATAGCCATTAACCAATACATAAACCGACAAGAATAAAACTAATACGGCAGGTGCATAATCTGTAAATAACAAAATTGCGATACAAAATAGGCTGATAGATTTAAGAAAAACCCTAGGTACTGCCAAGTTAGTAATGTGTTTTCGAAAATTTGGAGGCAAAACAGAGAACTTAGATATCTCAGATTTAGGTTTATAGCCTTTGTCTATAGCATCAACTACAATTTCTGGACTAAATAATAAGAAGTTGTGGTTTCTATCTTTTAGTTCGTGAATATCACTGACTTTAAACTCACTGGCGACCGATTCTATATACTGCCTGTCTATTAGCTGATCAGCACTTCCATAATAAAAATGCACAGGTATATCAGAAGCATTATCTTTTATTTTTATATGATCCTGTTTATTTATAGTGTTTTCAATCGTACGTAGAGTCGGTAAGAACATCGTCATATTCTTGTCACCAATATTCTGAGAAAGCTGAGCTTGGATATAACTAGTATCGTTTAGACCTCTCAGTAAACTAAGCCCACCAATTACTTTCCTAGAAGATTTAGCCTGATAACCAATTAACACTGGAGAGAAAAGAAATAGTTCATTTACTTTACTGGGGTGTTTAGCAGCATAGGCAAGCGAAATTATACTTCCCAGAGAGTGTCCTGCTAAAATAAACTCTTTTAGTCCCAAACTTTTTATAGTTCTATCAAGCCACTGAATATGATCATCAATACTATAGGCAATATTCTGCGGTTTAGGTGAATTTCCAAAACCTAGTAAATCAATAGTAATAACCCTGTGATTTTCTTTAAGAGCAGGGATTAGATTATGCCAATAATTTGAAGAGCTCTCAATTCCGTGCAGCAAAATAAGTGGAACGCCACTACCAGAATCATTATTAATATTTAGTTTGTCTTCTTTATTAATAGATAAAAGCGAAGAAATTTCTTTTGGTAGATTCTGCACTAGCATGTGATCTACTTTAATGACTTCTAGCCTTTGTATATCCATATAAGGGTTGAACTTCTTAAGCGCATAGAGCTGTCCCTGAACTATAAACAAATCTTTTTTACCGGCATAAAATGTAGTCGGAGTCTTTATTTTAGATAAATATTTAGCGAAGTTAAACTCTCTAACTAGCTGCTTAAGATTCTTTCTAATTATCTCTGCATCTAGTTTGTTGTCATTAGCACCAATCATTTTGTGAAACTTTTTAGATTTGTCGCCATATCTAACAGCCCTATTTACCACCCCCTCATTATTTAAAGAGACTTCAACTTGTTTAAAAAGGAAAGTAGATATTTTAGTAATAGTTACAGATGGAGCAAAATTAGCTAATATCATTTGATTTGTATTCAAGTAAAAAGGTGTAGAAATTAAGAATAACTGTTTACTAGGAAAGCTTGCACAGTACGACAGAGCAACAGAACCCCCCATTGAGTAGCCAACAACAGTTAAATTATCAGTCGCACTCAAGCTTTCTAAAGTAGATCTTAGGGCCTTTACGTGATCGTCAGGCGTATATTCACAGTCTTCTGGTCTAGGGGACTGACCATGACCTAATAGATCAACTACAATTACTCTATATTGATCACTTAATTTGGCGGCAATCTTTTTCCACTGTGTACCATCACCAAACATGCCATGCAGTAATACAATTGGTTCACCACTACCAATATCTTCTCTAACAAACAACTTTTCACTCATTAATCTAATTTTATATGTAATGTTCTAAATATTTAAATGTATTTAATTTTAGTCCAGTTTAACAACTCTGTGGATAACTAGTATTAGGCACTAGCAATATAAAAATTATGATGATAAAGTTTAATCATATTAAGTATAAAAAATGAATTTGGGATGAGGGTATGAATAAAGTATCTAATTTAAAACAAATACCGAAAAGTAAAAATAAGTTAATAATAGTCGCCCTAATTTTCGCCTTAATTGGGTCAATGATTATATTGATAGTTAATGCGTCTCCAACGACATCAATATTTATAACTGCATCCAGTAGTAGCGCCAAGCTAAACGATGAGGTTACTTTTTCAGTCAACACAAATACTGGAGGCGAAAGCATTACTAGTGTTAAGGCTGTAATTGAATATAATCCTGCCAACCTAGAGTTTATAGCTTTTGATAAATCATCCAGTGCATTTAGTTTTAATGACCCAATATTAAACCAAGCCACTCCAGGAAAGCTAACATATAATACTACGTCATTTTCACCAGTAAACTCCGCCAATGCAAATATATTTAAGGCAAGATTTAAAGCAATTGGAAGTGGTAATACCTCTATTACGGTAAATAAAACTGAGTCCTCGATGTTCAGCGCGTCTTCTCAATTACCGCCACCAAATCTACTAAGCGTATCTCAAAACACATCTATCACGATTAACAGCCCGCCACCGCCACCCGATACTACACCTCCAGCCACTCCAACCGGGCTTAAGGTAACTAATGGCGACAAAATTGCTACTGTTTCATGGAATGCCAATACTGAGAATGATCTTAGGGATTACCAAGTAAGATACAAAGTAGCTAACAGTACTTCTTATATAGTTGCAACTAATAGTACAGTTCAAACCAGCCAAACAATTACTAATTTAACCAACGGCACGACCTACGTAATTGAAGTTAGGGCTACTGATACAAATGGTAATTTCTCAAACTACGCCGCTATAAATGCAACACCAGTAGCTCCACCAGATACTACACCTCCAGCCACTCCAACAGGACTTAAAGTAGATAGCGCTACCAGTAATCAAGTTAAGATTTCATGGATAGCAAATTCAGATCCAGATTTCCTAAACTACCAATTACGCTACAAAACAGCTAGTGGTACAACTTACACAAATGTATCTAACGTAACAACTAACACCTATACATTTACCGGATTAACCAATGGTAGCGCATATAACTTTGAAGTAGCCGCCAAAGATAAAACTGGCAACCAATCAGCTTTTGTAGCGATTCAGTCTACTCCAGTAGATAACGTACTACCAACAATTTCTACTTCGGCACCAACTGCAGGTGCGACTGTACAAGGATTAGTCAACGTTGCTGTAACCGCCAATGATAACGATAGAGTTAGCAGAGTAGACTTCTTTGTTGATGGCACATTAAATAGTTCCGACAGCTCAAGTCCTTATGGATTCAGCCTAGATACAACAAAACTAACAAACGGCCAACATACAATTTTATCCAGAGTATTTGACGGTAATAATAATCAAGCTACTTCAAGTGTAACCATAAACGTGCAAAACATAGTTGTACCGCCACCAGACACTACAGCCCCATCAACACCAACAAACTTTAGTGCTAACTTAGCCAACGGTGTAGTGACACTAAACTGGGTCGCAAGCACAGATAATGTACAGTTAGGTGGTTATAGGATTGAAAAATATACAGATAACGTATTAACTTCAACTCTTGCTGTAAATGCCGCCGCTACATCCTTAAACGATGGAGCTGTATCGCAAGGAAAAACTTATCAGTATAGAATTGCTGCCTACGACACAAACAATAATCAGAGTGCATTTACAAGCCAGGTATCAGTAAACTACCCAGTACCTCCCGACACTACAGCCCCATCAACACCAAGTAACCTGTCATACACTATTACCAATAACACCAATGTAGTTTTAAATTGGTCAGCTTCAAGTGATAGTAGTGGAATTAAAAACTATACCGTTTATAGAAATGGCCAAGCAATTGCAAGCACAACTCAAACGACCTATACAAACACTAATATTTCCTACGACACTCAATATACATACACAGTACAAGCTAGAGATAACAACAATAACCCGTCTAACATTTCCAACTCTATTTCAGTAAGGATTACTGCTCCGCCAACACCTGACACCGCTGCACCAACTGTGCCACAAAATGTAATTACCGTAGCTACTGGTACAAATCAAATTAACATTAGCTGGGCTGCTAGCACAGACAACACTGGAGTTGCAGGATATATAGTCTACAGAAACGGAACAGAGATCAAAAGATTAACAGGCACAAGTTTTGCAGACGCTACACTCCAACCTGCTACGACCTACAGCTATAGTGTCTCCGCATATGATGTCGCAGGAAATGTAAGTACTAAGTCTGGCTCTTCTTCAGCTACAACTTCTTCTGTAAGTCAATTGAAGGAAGTGTTCATCGGTGGAAGAGTAATAGATAAATCTTCAAGATCACGACTCAGAGGAGTTAAGGTATCTTACTTTGATGGATCAAACTTAAGAACATATCGAACAGGTTCTTCAGGTATATACTTCTTACTTAACGTACCTACTAGAGTTAATAACATCAACTTTGACCGAATCGGTTATAGAAACTTATCTCAGCCAGTCAAACTTGGATCTGAAATAATTGAAATAATTAATGTAGAAATGGTGAGGAAATAAAATGGAAAATCAGCCTCAAAATACTTCCGTAAAAAATGTTAAACATCCATTTAATAAAAAAGTAATAGTTCTAGCCGCTCTAGTAGTTATTACAATCCTAGTGGTATCTATCGTAGCGGTAGTGATGGATAAAAATAATGACTCAACCCAACAGACAACCGTAAGTACTGATAATTCACCTAATTCAGAACTTGTGATAGTCAATGAAGGATTTACCCCAAATACAATTTCCGTAAAACCAGGAACACAAATACAGTTTACTAATAATTCGGATGGTAATATCGAAATAATTCAAAGTCCCGCAGACGAGTTAAAGCTTGAAGAATTTGACGCCGAAGAAGTTACTACAAAGGGCGGATCTTACGCCTATATATTTGAAGATGAAGGAACATTTAATATTCAAGATAAAAATGATCCAGTAAAATTCAATGCTGTTGTGACTGTAAAAGAACAGACTACCGAAGAATCAACGACTCAAAACTAGTTTATATATGAAAGATGTTCTTGAAGGGGAATTAGTTAATTCCAATAGGAAGATTTCAAATAAAAAAGATGAACCATTCAGTTTAAAGCTTCCTATTTTAAAGATTCTAATTTGTTTAGTTCCTCTACTGGGTCTCATATTTGGAATCTCTTGGTTTTATTACTCGAGAAAGAATAATAATTTTGAAATAATATTTTCAATAATTGGAATCGTTTTGTCAATTTTCTCAACAATTACATTTTTTACACTTAGATTCATACTAAAATCAATTTTCTAAAAATACATATTTTAGAAGTCAAATCATGTATTTATTGCTATAATATTTGAAGTGACTAAAAAAGTGAAGAAGAGTAAAGACCCCATAAAGCTTAGCTTGTTTCAAAAACTGAGTCTATTTTTCTTTGACCATGTAAAAACAAGTATATTTATTTGGGTTTCTGTTTTACTATTTGGATTCTTCTCATATACAACATTCATGCAAAGAGAGGGTTTTCCTCAGGTTAATGTATCGATAAGCACTGTTCAAGTGCTGTATTTTGCTGATGATAAAAATAAAGTAGATCAAGATATAACACTTCCCATCCTAAACTCAATAAAAGAGGATAGCACTGTAAAGAAAACTACAGCAAATAGCACTAACAATGGAGCAATAATTGTAGTTGAACACCAGGATGAATACACTTCTTCGGAAGGTTCAGATTCGATAAAAAATAAACTAGAATCTAGTGGAACCAAATTGCCAGAAGGTGCTCAAGTTAGCTTTAACTCTATTGATGCTACAAAGTTCAATAATAAATACGACATACTTGTAGGAATTTCCAGTAAAGATGCCGAAAATCAATTACTGTCACAAAAAGCAGATGAAATCGGTGAATCTTTAAACCAAAAATTTGAAGAAATTAACTCAGCAGAAACAATAAAGCTGGTAAATACTGCAACTAATCCAGTTACCGGTAAATCTTCAACCCAACAGACAAAATTTGATTGGCTTGGATCAAAAGTCAATAATCAGTTTGAAATTAATTCAAGCATAATTGTCGGAATAAATCTTGAAGAAGGAACCGACATAATATCTTTCAATAAAGTATTCAAGGAAGAACTTACTAACATCAACCAGAAATACTCTAATGACGGCCTGGTAATTGTCGAAGCTGCTGGTTTTGCTGAAAACATTGAGCAACAAATAAAGTCACTTCAGAAAAATTTGCTTGAAGGATTAATAATTGTTGTTCTGGTTTGTTTCTTGTATATAGGTTTCAAGACGGGATTAATTGCTGCTTTAGCTATGGTGATGACAATAAGTATGTCTCTAGGTATTTTCTACTTGAGTGGTATATCTTTAAATACAATTACCTTATTTGGGTTAGTTCTTTGTTTAGGACTAATAGTTGACGACATTGTGATCGTAGCGGAATCAATAGATAGAGAAAGACAAAGAAATAAAGACACCAGAGATTCGATTGCTATTTCAATTAAGAAAATTGCAACTGCTAGTTCAGCCGGGACATTAACTACAGTTCTTGGATTTGCTCCATTATTATTCTTTGGAGGAATATTGGGAGAATTTATAAGAGTTCTACCTATTACTATAATTGTTAATCTATTTGTATCACTATTAGTATCACTAACATTCGTTCCGTTCATGTCCAGATTCATTCACAAGACTGAAAATAAAAAAGCTAATAATCGTAATCCATTTGAATACTTTCGTAGTGGTGTATTCTGGCTTGGAAACTTATTTTCAAGGATTATTCTTTCAGCAAACTCTACTAAAAGAAAAGCGGCTTATTCCCTAGCAGCAGTTTCCTTCAGTTTAATAGTGCTGTTAGGTAGCGGGCCCCTATTTTCAAAACTAAAGTTTGATATTTTCCCAACTCCAAAAGATTCCAATGAACTACAGATACAATTCACATTTGCTCCTGGAACAAGCATTGAAGAGGCTCAAGAAATTACCGCCGAAGCTAATTCAAAAATAGCATCCAAACTAGGCGATGACATAAGTAAAGTTACTTATTTAGGCGATGCTAACGAACGACAATCAACTGCCAATATTACACTTACTCCTATTGATAAGAGAGATACCACTAGTAAAGAGTATGTCGAGAAATTATCCCAAGAACTAAGCTCAGTACCGGGTGCCGATATATATGTAAGCCAAGTGAGTTCGGGACCGCCAAAAGAAAAATTACCATTTAAAGTTCAGATTGCAGCCGAAGATCCTGTTAAGGCCGATAAAGTTGCCAATAATCTCGTAAAATTTTTAACCGATAAGACTATAGAAAGAAATAACGGCACTACAGCCCAAATTAACAAAACCGAATACACTGGTGAACTTGTTACAATTACCAGAATAGACGGAAATAGAGTTGTAGAAGTAAAAGCAAGCTTCGACTCCGATGACACTTCAGCATTAGTACAAGCTACTCAAAAAGTCGTAGAAGACGAATTCATACCTAACAAAGACTATACTCTAGGGCTTAGTGAAAGCGACTTTGCATTCGACTTTGGTTCAGAATCACAAAATCAAGATTCATTTAGTACTGTACTAATTTCACTTCCAATTCTGGTTTTGGTAATGTATCTATTGTTAGCCTTTCAGTTCAGGTCTTTCCTGCAACCAATATTAATTCTAGTAGCAGTACCATTTAGTTTCTTTGGGGTCGGCCTAATATTAAGCTCTACAGATAACCCATTGTCGTTCTTTACTATGATAGGGTTCTTCGCCTTAATCGGAATTTCCGTGAATAACTCTATTCTCCTGACGGACTATGCAAATCAAAAGAGAAAGTTAGGCTACTCGCCAAGACAGTCCATGGCTCAAGCAATCAAAGAAAGGTTTAGGCCATTACTTACAACCACTACAACTGCCATCGCAGCTTTAATACCATTGGCTCTTAGCGATCCTTTCTGGGAAAATCTAGCTTTTACGCTAATCGGCGGACTTATAAGTAGTGCTGTACTTGTAATAATCTCATTTCCTTACTATTACTTAATACTAGAATTCTTCAGGAGCAGAACTAAGCTTTGGTTTGTAAATATTAGAAAAAAGTCATCCGCTAAAACTTGATACCGTCATGTTAAAGACAGCGCTGAAACATAGAATAAATTCATATAGAAATCCAGTTTATATTGTTTACGCAGCTGCAGGTATATCTATTTTTCTATTTGGGCAGCTCCTTGTAGATAGCGGTATAGGTACATTAGAACTTTATTTATTTAGATTTTTTAATAGTTTGCCGGGCTTTTTAGCGCCAATTTTTGTCTTAATCTCAGTATTCGGAACCATAGGTTTTGTCTTTGTAGCCACAATAGCCACATTACTAAGAAGACACTATGCCCATTCTGCAAAATTCCTACTAGCAGGTGTACTAGCCTGGGTCATAACTAAATGGCTAAAGACTTATGAATCAAGGCTAAGACCTTCGGAAATACTTTCTAATGTGCAACTAAGAGAGAACTTAGATTCAATTGTAGGCTATCCTTCAGGCCATGCGGCGGTAGCCACGGCACTCGGAACTATCGCTTATGTATATACTCCAAAAGTATTCCATAAGTACATTACCTGGATGATAATACTTGTTTGTATTTCCAGAATATATTTGGGAATGCACTTGCCAGTTGATGTTATTGGAGGGTTTGGAGTCGGACTTGCAATATCTAGTGTCTTGAATTTTGCTTTTGGTGATACTCAAGGAAAATACGTACCAACTTCTTTAATAAAAAAGAAGATTTCCGTACTACATCTAAAGATAGTTCATATTGAAAAAGCAAAAGTTGATGCTAGAGGAAGTACTCCATTTTTCGTTAAGGTTAAAGACGGTAAAAACCTATTCGTAAAAGTAGTAGATAGCAGCAATAACGTAGCCGACTGGCTATTCAAACTAACTAGAAAAGTTATCTATAGACGGCTTGAAGACGAAGCACCTTTCATGACACCAAAACGCCAACTAGAACATGAAGCCTATGTTGCAGGTTTAGCATTTAGTAATGGTGTAAGAACGCCCAAAATAAGGGGTATATTCCATATCAAAGAAGATATGTGGGCAATGGCTCAAGAAATGATTGATGGAAAATCTTTGGATAAAATTGATCCTAACAATGTTAATTTAGAAATTCTGGAGAACATCTGGAAACAAGTTAAAATTCTTCATGGCTCAAATATAATTCACCGGGATCTAAGAGTCGCAAATATATTTATAGATGATCAAGATGAACCTTGGATTATAGACTTCGGATTTTCTGAAGCATCGGTTGAAGAGCACAGTTTCTATAGAGATACGGTCGAGCTAATAGCATCGTTATCAGTAATCGCAGATACTAAAGACGTTATTAAAACCGCAGTAAAAATAATGGGCGAAAAAGAATTAGAATTAGCTTATCCTTATCTAGACTATGCTTCTCTTTCTGGAGCAACAACAAAACTGCTTAAGCAACAAAAAGGGAAACTCCAAGAAATCAGACAGAATATTTTAAGTGAGTTAAATAAAGAGACGATTAAAAAAGCAAAAATTAAAAGAATAGATACTAAAGCAGTTTTTTATACTGTCATGTTCGGTTTAGCCCTTTATGTTTTCATACCCCAACTAGGTAATTTATCCGACAGTATGGATGCTATCAAAACTGCCGATACAAGATACATATTATGGGCTTTCGCTCTTTCCGGAGCAACATATTTATCGGCTGCTGGGGTATATAAATTCCTATCGTATTTACCTATTAACTATTTCAAGACGCTACTCGTTACAATAAGTACCAGCTTCACAAATAGATTACTACCAGCCAGTGCAGGCGGCATTGCAACTAATATTAGATACTTACAAAAGGTAGGCTATGACACTGTTCAAGCTTCCTCAATAACTGCCCTCAATAACTTAGTCGGGCTTATTGGCCATATTTGTATTTTATTTATTGTCGCCGGACTTAGTAGCAGTTCTTTTAGAGAAGTCGTAAAGATTCCAGTATCTAGAAAAGTTGTATTCTTCGCTGTGATTGTTGTATTTTCTTTAATACTTGCCATTACTTTTACCAGAAAACTAAGATTAAAAGCAATGAGAATAATACGGTCTATCCGCGAAGATATGACTAAGCTTTTTGAACACCCTGATAGATTTTTCTTTGCTTTAATTAGTGCCATGAGTATTACCAGCTTTTATGCACTATGCTTATATGTTTGTGCTCAATCACTTGGAGTAGATATATCGATACTTCAAGCATTCTTTGTATTTACAATTGGGGCGACGGCTGCCAGCGTTACGCCAACTCCAGGCGGTATTGGTGGTGCCGAAGCTGGACTTGTAGCCGGATTTGTATCGATAGGCATACCTGCAGACATCGGACTTAGTGTGTCATTACTATATAGATTAATTACTTTTTGGGTACCAATCATACCTGGATTCATTGCATTTAACTTTGCTACAAAAAAGCAAATTCTTTAGTTTGACATTTTGCTTATGATTTGCGAAAATTATAGACATAAGAGGGGTTTTTAATGAACATAAAAAGGATTAACTTAGCATTTATAAGTATGCTATTAGTATTACTTAGTTTCAGCGGAGTAGCTTCAGCTGCCAGTACTCCAGACTTAACACAGTCAATAACAGCTGGAACAATTTCAACTGACATACTTGACGGATCTAGGGTGCCTGTCGGTTCACCAACATTCGCTCTAGGATCAAAGACATTTTCATTTAACTGTCAGTCAGGTGGTAGCGCATCTACAGGATTACTAGCAAGTGCCTCCCAAAGGATGTACGTTATAAATCCTGACGGAGCAGATAACGGATGGACTCTTGCTGTTGCGGCTACATCTGGGATTACTTCAGTATGGGAAAACGCCGGAGCAACACAAACTTATGATTTCAATGATCCAGGTGGTTCGGGTTGTACTGATGGTGGAGATGCTGACACCAGAGGTGGTCAACTAACTATTGATCCTAGTGTAAGTACTCTTACAACTGACTGTGTTTCTTGTACTGCAACAAGCGTAACTAAAGGTACATCAACTGCCTTTAATCAGGGAACTACCGACAGCGTTACCTTATTAAACGCTGGATCCGGTTCAGACGATGTGTGGAGAGGTTATCTTACAGATATCGGACTTTCTCAATCAATTCCTGCCGAACAATCTGTTGATTCATATGACATTAACTTCACGGTAACGGTAACAGCTAGCTAAATATGTTCAAAATCGCCAAAATTACCAATTTGGCGGTGGGGCTATTTATTCTATTTGGCTTTGTGTCGAGCGCCTACGCAACTGAGAGTAGTGGGGTTGGAGCTAAACCAGCTAATCCACGAGACGACAATCCCCGAACTCAATCAATTTTTGTACATGAAATTAGTCCTGGAAAAAGTGTCGAGGATGCCATTATTGTCTCTAACTCCTCGGACAGTGCAAGAAATATTCTACTTTATCCCACAGATGCTCAAATATCTAGTGGCGGGGCATTTGCTTGCGAACAAAAAGCCGATAACTTAGACAATGAAGGCTCCTGGATTAAACTTAAAAAAGAAAAACTGGAATTAAGTAGTAATCAGTCCGAAACTATTGGATTTAAAATTGAAGTTCCAAATGATGCTTCACCAGGTGAGCATAATGCTTGTATTGCAATTCAAGCCGTTGAACCACCTCAGCAGAGCCAGGTAAGTGGTGTCACTCTAAGTTTTAGATCAGCTATTAGAGTTGCAATAACAGTTCCTGGTGAGTTTACTAAAGGCTTAACCTTCGAATCACTTAGCGTAAAGAATAAGGGTGACCTTTTACTAATAAATGAAAAGCTCAGGAACTCTGGTAATGTATCTTTAGACACTAATTTACAAACAAAATTAAAGACATTGTTTGGTACAACCGTAAACTCAACTGGCGGCGAATTCCCGATACTGGCCGGTCAAACTTCTGAGTTTAACTTTGAACTTAAGAAACCTTTTATCGGGGGAGCCTACTTAATAAGTTCTAGTGCTTCATATAGCGACGATCCGACAACTTCTTTAGGTGAAAAAGGAAATTCTTCTAAAACGGTCAGTAAATCTAAATTAATTTTTGTAGCACCTAATCCACTTATGATAGTTATTTATATACTTCTGCTGGCCATACTGGTATTTATTTCATATAAAATTATTTCAAAGCGAAAGTACGATAAAGAAATCAAAGGCAAGATTATTGAACATAAAGTAAAAAAGAAAGATTCTATTACATCAATTTCCAAAGAATATGAAGCTGATTGGAAAACCATTGCCAAGATAAATAAACTAAAGGCACCATATATTCTAGAAGGTTTAGAGGTAATCAATGTTGTGCCTGGTTCAAACTATATTCCCAAAGTAGTTAAGAAAACTAAGAAAAAAGTAAGCCCAAAATCTGACAAAAAGCCCAAAGCAAAAAAAAGTGACTCAAAAAAAACTAAGAAGAAATCAACAGTCACTAAAGAAAGCAGTAAAGAAGAAAAAGATAAACAATAAGGTGGGCTTTAATGCTTAATAAGCAGATTTTCTTTTTAGGAACTAAAAAAGTCAATAGATTAAGCAAAGTCGCCTTACTGTTTTATTCAGTAGTAATTGCTATGAGCTTATTTACATATTATTTCCAGCAAGCAGACGCCGCTAATTTTACAATGCAATCAGGATATTATGTAGGTTCCGGTGTAACCGGGCATGCAATCACAGGCCTCGGTTTTCAGCCAGATTTTGTTCTAATAAAATCAACGACTACAGCTGGAGTTGCAGTCTTTAAGACTTCAGCCATGCCGGCAAATACCACAGCCTATACATCTAACACGGCTAACAACACTACTACTCAAATTACTCTGGATATTGATGGCTTTACGTTAGGTACTCTTGCTAATGTGAATAGTGCGAATGTTTTATATAACTGGATAGCGGTTGACGGCTCAGATTGTAGTGCTACCGGAAATTTTTGTGTTGGTAGCTATACCGGTAATGGGGTTTCGCCAAGAAATATCACCACTGGATTTCAACCAAATATGACCATAGTTAAGCGTTCTACTAACGTTGCAGGTCATTTTCGTGTTTCTTCAGAACCAGCTAATGAAACTCTATTCTTAAACAATACAGCAAGGAATACTACAGGAACATACATAAGCAATTTTGGCGCAACTTTCTTTACAGTCGGCGCAACAGATAACGTTAACCTTGGGACGTATTACTACGTTGCGTTTAAAGATACGGCTGGATTATTTGGCCAAGGCACTTATACTGGAAATGCTGTCGATAATAGGAACATTACTGGCTTTGGTGCTTCTTTTACTCCAAACTTTGCTCTTACCAAAAACGCCACCAGTGCAACCGCAAATGACAGGAGACCACTCATGAATTTTACTGACTCTTTTGGAGACAGCTCAAGTTTTGTTGGCGATTTAGTTGCTAATACCACAAATGGAATACAAGCTCTTCAAGCCAACGGATTCCAGGTTGGAAATAATGCTTCCAGTAATGGCAATACAGCTACAATATATTGGTTTGCACTTGGTGGTGCACCTAGTAATTCTTCAAGTGGAACTTTCGATATGAAAACTGGGTCATATACTGGAACTGGAGCTAGTAATCCAATAACAGGTCTAGGTTTTAGACCAGATCTGGTAATTGTTAAAGCAAATACCGCTCAGCTCGGTGTCTTCAGAACCAAAACAATGCAAGGTAATAGCACTGCATATTTTTCAAATAATGTTGCTAATTTTGCTAACGGTATTACATCTTTAAATGCCGATGGCTTTACTGTCAATACGGCAGCTCAAACAAATTCTGTTGGTGTAACTTATCAGTGGCAAGCTTTTGGAAACGCTTTCGACCCTTACGATAACAGCGGTTCATCAGATTTTGCCGTTGGTTCTTTTTACGGGAATCAACTTATTCGCAATATAACTAGGCTACCATGGCAACCAGATATGGTAACAATAAAAACAAATACCACACAGGTTGGAGTCTGGAAGCCATCTTCGCTAGCCGGAAATAGCACAGCCTACTTTGGCGCAACAGCCAATGCGGCAAATGTTATACAAGCCCTAAACTCCGATGGATTTCAAGTAGGGGCCAATGCCCAGTCAAATTCCAATACAGTTTTATCTCACTGGTTTGCCTTTAAGAACGGCGCTAATTTCACCGCTGGCAGCTACAGCGGAACCGGCGCAGCCCAAAGCATAACTACAGCTGGACACCGTTCTGAAAACGTCTGGGTAAAAAGATCGACTGGAGTTAATGCCGTTAATCGTCCAGTTAGTTTATCTGGAAATAGTACCCAGTATTTAGTTGCCACCGCTAATGTAGCTGATAGAATTACAGGCTTTGTAAAAAATGGATTTAGGGTTGGTGGTAATCAAACCGAAACAAATGCTTCTGGCGGTACTTACTACTATGCCAGCTGGAATGATTCAGATCATGGAAATCTAACACTAGATATAGTAGACAATAATGATACATCTGTTGCAGCTCCAAATTATTCTATGTCTAACTTTGGATATAATTTTAACTGCAGCAGTATCAGTGGTAGTTTAGGAACAGCGACCCAAAAAATAAGAATTAGTAACTTAACTACAACTCCTGGTTGGTCTGCAAGTATTGCTGCAACTTCTGGAATCACTGATCTTTGGCGCAATGTTGGAGATACTGAACAATACGATTTTAATGACGTGACCGGTACTCCCAATGGCTGTAGTGATGGACCAGATATTGACGTCGAGGCTGGTCAGCTAACAATCGATCCAGCAACAGGTACAAATACGCCAGAAACAGGTTGCAGTACTTCAAACGTAAATCTGGGAGCAAGTTCTGCGTTTAATCAAGGCACCTTAGATTCACTTACTTTAGCTTCGGCTAACTCATCCGCAGACCCCGACTGTATTTTTGATATTACCGGTATTAATCTTTCGCAGTATATTCCTGAAGAACAACCTATAGGTAGCTACGATATTAATCTAACGATAACTATAGTTGCAAACTAGTGAAGCAAAGATTACCAATAATATTGTTTTTATCGACACTAATTAGCCTATTAAGTTTTATGCCCATATATGCTGAAAGTGTTAATCTTAGACAGTCAATTGTGACCCTAGAGTGCTATTTGGAAGCAGTTAATGCTGGAAATGGATCACAATTATTCATATCACCAGAAGACTGCCAAAAAGAGCCAATAGATATAGTCAACCCAAGCACGATAAATTCAAACACAATTACAGAAACAATTAATCAGGCTGAACTAAACAATAACCAGGAAAGTACGACATATATTCCTGTAAGCGATAATTATAATAACTTTTACCAATCGCCCAAAGATAAGCCTGAAGAATCAAACAATGTTAGTATTTTTAATAATTTAAAAAAAGACAGTACTACAAACATAATAGGTAGCTTAACCATATCGGCTATTGTTTTATGGTCGCTAGTTAAGTTCTACTCAATTGGTAAAGTAAAAATCAAATAATTGATACTTATCAGTTTATATGGTATTGTAATGTTAATAAGGAGTTCGCTATGACTAAGTCAAACTATGATGATTTAAGTAAAAAAGAATTGCAAAATAAACTATCAAGCCTAGAAGATGAAGTGGCGTTACTAAAAAAGCAAAGCACCAAGGGGGGCGGATTTATGAAAATAATTAAAAGTATTTCTGTTTGGTTACTAGTAATTATCTGCGCAGTTACACTTAATTTATCTATTGCTGCTGGTTGGTTAAAAAGAAATGTCATAGATACTGATACTTGGACAGCAAAGACTTCGGCAATACTCCAAGATAAAGATTTTCAGAAAGAACTAGCTGATCAGATTACCAATGAAATTTTTGCTGCCACAGATGCAGAAAATGCAATTAAAGAGTTTGTTCCTCCCCGTGCATCAGCACTTTCAGTGCCACTAACACAAAGCCTTCGTTCATATACTAATGAAAAGGTAGTACAAGTTATTGCCTCAGAGAAATTCCAAAGCTATTGGTATGATATTAACTACAGCGCCCACGAAGGAATTATAACCAGTATTGAAAACGGCGGTAAAAAGCCTGAAAACACTAACTTTGTAATGTACATTGAAGACGAAAAAGTTCTACTAAATTTGAATCCTATCGTCAATAGAGTCCAAGATGACCTTGCCGCTTCAGGGCTTAATTTTGTAGGTGCAGTTAATTTAGATAATGTTAAGAAAACTATTACTGTAACTGAAATTAATTCGATGCAGAGCGTCTTATATGCATTCAATGTTTTAAACAAGGGAGCTATAGTATTATTCGTTTTAGCTGTCGTATCTGGCGGAGCAGCAATTGCCTTAGCACGAGATAAAAGAAAGACAATAATGGCGCTGTCCGCATTAACAATAGTACTTATGGTGCTTAACGTTCAAGTAATCTACTTTGTAAGGGTTCCCTTAGTGCAACAGGCCAGTAATTCGCTTCAATCGTCGTCATCATCTGCTGCAACGGCTGTATTCGATATACTGACAAAAGATTTAATTACCTATAACCGAATATTGGTCTTAATATCACTTATAATATTCATAACTGCTGTTATGTCAGGACCAAATAAATTTGCTACATTTATACGTAAAAAAGTTGCCAACTTAACATCAAACAAGAATAATAAATTCTTAACCAATCTAGAGAATAACGCTACTAGTTATGTTGGGTTACTTGGAATAACATACGCAATACTGATTATATTCGGACTACTGAAGAATGCCACATTTGCAATTGTAGTATTAGTACTATTTAGCTTAATTAGCTTCTGGCTACTGTCGATTAAAAAAGATTAATTCTTAGTTTTTACTGGAGATCTTAACTTAGATAAATAACTTTTCAAAGATTTCTTTTCAGTAGTTGAAGTATCTAGAGAATCAATGTTTTTGAATACCTCCAAAAACATCTGAATAGTAGTTACGATAACTATCATCAGTACTGGGCCTAGAACTATTCCCGGGAAACCAAATACAGCCATACCACCAAAAACTGCTAGCATAGTTAAGGCTGGATCTAATCTTGCATCTTTAGGTACTAAGTGGGGTCTCAAAACATTATCAATGTTAGTAACAATTAGAAGGTGATTAAGTATTACTACTACACCTTGCCAAACGTTACCAAACAAGATCATTATGACTCCCATTGGGATGGTAATAATACCAGCGCCCAAAGGAACAAATGAGAATATAGTTAATATAACAAAGAAGAAAAAGAACAGATTATTAAAACCAACTAGAGACAATATGAATGCACTCCAAAAACCTTGGCAAATCGCAATAATAAACTGACCTCTTACCATAGCTTTGGTCATCGATGCCATTTTTTGTATGTAAATCTTGGTAATTCCTTCACCCAGCGGATTAAGGTTTCCGACTGTGTTTATAATAAACTTTTGATTCTTCAGGATAGAAAGAAAAACATAAATATAGATAATCGCTGTAGTTATGAGAGCAAATATGCCAGTTACAGAACCGGATATTGAGTTAAGTAGCGAATTACCGATATCTGCAACCGTACTTGATACCCAGCTAGAAATATCTGCAGTAGTTATATTAATATCAAGACCCAAATTAACCATCCAGGTATTAAACTTATCAATTAAATTATTTAAAAATTCTGAGTAATTTACGTCTGGAGCACTCAATGATTGAGCATTTTCAACTAATATTTTAATCTGCCCTATAGTTAGAATAATAACTATCGCCAACGGTAAAATAATCGCCATTAAAGTCAGTAAAAAAGTCAGTACACTTGCCGAGCCTTCTTTAATGCCTTTATTTAACAACCATTTATATACAGGGTAAAATAAAAAGGCGAATATACATGCTATTGCTACTAACATAAAATACTGTCTTAAGAAAAAGAAGCCAGCTATCAAGGCTACTAATGTAGCAATAGCTAAAGCTCGTCTTTGTTCATCGTCTACTTTAAGAAGTCCATTATGTTTTAAATCTTTCATATTTAGTACATTTTACCAGATTTTATTGAAAAAATATTAAAATTATTAAATACGAGGCTACTTAACTTATAGGTTCTGAGGTGATATAGTTATTTATTAGAAATGGGTAAAATAAAAGAGAAATTAGCTACTTCAAAAATAAACAAATATATTCCTTACGTATTAATTATTTGTGGAATCATTGGGCTGCTTGCCTCATTCATTCTTACCTATGATAAAATCCAAGTTCTCAAAGACCCTGGCTATAATCCTCCATGCAATATTAATCCAGTACTTAGTTGCGGTTCAGTTATGAAAACAGAGCAAGCAAGTATACTTGGCGTACCAAATTCAATATTCGGTATAATGGGCTTTACAGCTTTAGTGACTTTTGGTTTCTTGATGCTATCCGGTGCAAAATTCAGTAAATGGATCTGGCAGTCAGCCCAGTTTATATCTTTAGTTGGGGTTATATTTATGCATTACTTATTCTTCCAAGGCGTATACAGAATTAATGCTATCTGTCCTTGGTGCTTCGTTACCTGGATGATTACTATACCGATATTTGTTTTTATTACTGCTTACAATATTGAAAATAATAATTTACCTCTACCAAAGTCAATGAATGGAGTAGCAAAATTTATAAAAAATAACTATATAAATATACTCCTTGCTTGGTATACAGTAATATTCCTAATTCTATTAAATGAATTTTGGTATTACTGGCAAACACTTATCTAGAATGACGCCAACTGAAATTTTAAATAAATATTCATTAATTTCTGATCAAGTGACTAAAGATGAGGTCGGATTAATACTAAAATATTTGCAAATATCTCTCAATAATTCCAAAGGCAATGTCATAGAAATGGGGTGTTATGCCGGAACTACATCTTTAATGATACAAAGATTACTCAGATCAAATAAATATTCTGATGTAGAATTCCATGTTTATGATTCTTTTGAAGGACTTCCAGAAAAAAATAAACAAGACCAAAGTCCTGCAGGAACTCAATTCCAAAAAGGTCAGCTAAAATACTCAAAAAAACAGTTTATTGAAAACTTTAAAAAACACGAATTACCGATTCCAAGAATACATAAAAACTGGTTTTCTGAACTCAATGACAATGATATGCCAAGCAATATAATATTTGCATTTTTAGATGGTGATTACTATGATTCGATCGCTCAAAGCTTAAGACTCATCGAGAAAAAGATGTCTCCAAATGGATACATCCTGATTGATGATTACCAATCAGAGCAACTACCAGGTGCAAAAAAAGCTACCGACGAATGGCTATCAAACAACGAACATTTTTATCTTAAAAAAGTAGAAAACAGCATCGCTATTATTCGTGATGGTAGGGAAGATTATTAGCTATAGAATAGCTTCTATATAACTGCTCGATGATTAACAGCCTTACTAGTTGGTGAGGAAAGACTAACCGAGATAAGGATAAGATTTCATTAGACTTATTCTTTAATTCTTCGGACACGCCATATGAACCACCAATCACAATATTAATTTCACTATTTTGCGAAACTTTATTGTAAATTAGTTCAGATAGCTGATTATTATCTAATTCGTCGCCGGTTTCGTCTAACAAAATCGTGAACTTACTATTTAATTTTGTAAGTATCTTATTCGATTCTAAATTTTTAAGCTCGTCGGGTGACATTTTACCTTCAAAGCCAGACAATATTTGCCAATTTATTTCTACGTAAGGTCTTAATCTTTTTTGGTATTCTTTGATTAAAGATTCAAGTTGTGAACTAGTTTTTTTACCTACACATATAATATTTATTTTATTCATATCTTAATGATTCGATAGGATCTTTCTTGGCCGCTCTGACTGCTGGAGCTGTGCCAAATACAATTCCGACAGCTAAAGCGATTGCTACAGATATTACGACTACCGGCAAAGATATTACTGGCTGTAAATCGGTAAAAATCCTAATAGCGTAGTTTGCTAAGATTGCCACGAAAACACCTAGAATTCCTCCAGTAATACTAATTACCGATGATTCGACTAGGAATTGAAGCATAATCTGTCTATTTGTTGCTCCAACGGCTTTTCTTACCCCGATTTCACGGGTTCTTTCACTAACCAAAACCAGCATAATGTTCATTACTCCAATGCCGCCAACTATTAGAGATATGGCAGCTACTCCAGCTATAAACGCAGTAATTAGACTAAGTACATTACTAGCTACAGATAAATTCTCGTCTTGTTTTAGTACTGTAAAGTCTTCTTGGCCACCATGAAGTAACTTTAGACCAGATCTAATATCAAGCGCTGCTTTATCAACATTCTGACTGTTATTTGCTTTAGCTAGAATCTGAAATATTTGAGGTTGATTATCGGTCAGCTTTTTACTAACTTCGTAAGGCATAAAAATCGAAGAATTATAATCTGTAGATACTAAAATAGGACTAGCTGGAAAATCCTTAAAAATTCCCCTAACAATAAAGGACTCTCCTCTAATTTGGATTGTCTTACCGACTGGGGCAAGTTCACCAAATAGGTCTTCAGCAACTTGTTTACCTATTACTACAACTTGTTTATTCTTATCGCCAACACTAAAAAAACCACCATACTCAAGTTCTTGCTGTAAAATCACTGGTAGCTGTTCAGTAGTACCAATAATTGTACTTGTTGGCATAGTTTTATCTTCATGTTTTGGGACGCCACTAACTACATTAAAGGGAACAGTCGTTTGGATATTTGATGTGGCTTCCACTTTTTTCCAATCATCTTCATTGAAAGACCTGGCACTGGATGAAGCTAACAGATTTACGCCAACGATCTTATTATCTTCATCACGTGTAACAATCGCACCTGGACGTATAGTAATTAATTCAGATCCTAAACTACTTATTTGGTTGGTAATCTGTTTTTTTACTCCCTCACCAATACTTACTGTAACCACTACACTAGCAACTCCAATAATAATGCCTAGCATAGTCAAAAAACTCCTAAATCTGGCACTCCTAATTGATGCCAAAGCTAGTTTAATATAAGGGGTTAGTAGCACTACTTATCTCCCTTTGTTTTTCTAGTGTACTTACGTTTTTTCTTACTTTTTCTTTCAGAATCATTATCAGATTTTTCTGGCAAATTATTCATGACTGCCGAAACACCCTGTAATTTATCGGTTTGAGTTTTTATTTTGACACTATACATTCTTCTTCTAATGAATTGTGGTATGTCGCCGAATTCAGATTTTTCGTCGGCTACAATTGAACCATCATGCATAAAAACAACTCTCGACGCATATTTAGTAAGTTCCGGATTATGAGTAACCATCAAAATTGTATTGCCATCACGATGTATTCTATCCAATAACTCCATAACTAAAAGACTCGACTGACTATCAAGATTGCCGGTTGGCTCATCTGCAATAATAATTTTAGGATTATTCACTAGAGCCCTTGCTATAGCAACTCTCTGAGCTTGACCGCCACTTAACTGTCTCGGCATAAAATACTCTCTATCGCTAAGACCAACTTCTTGTAGAATCATGCCAGCTCTTTTGAGACGTCTTGTTTGGGTCATTCCTTTATATCCGAGGGGCAGGGCAACATTTTCTAAAACGTTTAATCTAGGCAGTAGATTGAATGACTGAAAAATAAAACCAATCGTATCCCGTCGAACTTTCGCTTGCTGATTGGTGCGCATTTTTTCTACTCGCTTACCACCTAACTCATAAATACCATGGGATGGTCTGTCTAGTAATCCTACAATATTTAGCAAGGTAGACTTTCCAGAACCAGAAGGACCCATAATAGCAACAAACTCACCTTTTTCCACGCTAAAAGAAACTTCGTTTAACGCTATAGTAGTGGCGTCGCCGAAGCCGTACAGTTTGCTGACGTCTTTGAGATTAATTACTGGCATCGTTCAATCTATTCTAAACTGTATTTAACAGATTAAGCAAGATAATTCTATAAAAACAATTCATATCGTATACTAAGTGTTGCGTGGAGAGGTGCAGGAGTGGTTGAACTGGCACGCCTGGAAAGCGTGTAGGCGGGCAACCGTCTCGAGGGTTCGAATCCCTCTCTCTCCGCCAAGAATATAGTTAAAAAACCGACCCATAATTGCATTTTTTAATTTTTGAATAATTAGATATTAATTACCCCCAGTATTCCTCGATTAACAGCGTGTCCATTTTGATTGGTCTATGGGAATATGTACCCATTTGAGCCTTGTCTGTAATTCTGGCAGAAGGTTAGGTTCATGTTGGGTACGTTTAATCATACTTAGGGCACCATACCAATACCGCCAATCTACGTACTCTCCTAGTGTTTCTTTCGTCAAGTCTTTGTGACTTGCTTGTTGCCAAGATTGAAGACATGTTTCTACCCAAGTAGGGTCTAGTCCAAATCTGTTGGCAGATTGCACAAGAACAGCCAAGTCCCATAGCGGCGAGCCCTTACCGGAATCTTCAAAATCTATAAGTGTTGGTCTAGGTATGGTTGGAAGAACATTACCGAGGTGCACATCACCATGAATCAAGCTATTATTATTTTCCATATCATGTGTAACTACCGATATGCATGGCAAGCATCTTTCTTCTATAGACTCTCGTGTTTGCTCAGATATTTCGCATTGAGTAAGCACGAAACTGGCTAGCATTCCCAGCTTACTGGTTGCTATTTCAAATGAGTCGACTTTGATGTCATGCAGTGCTGCCAGTGTTTCGCCGGTTGCTTCGGGTGAAGGTGAGCCGTAAGGATCGTGATAAATGTATTCTGAGCCGTAAACAAGATATTTACCGTGTACACTTGGTTCAGCAATCGGTCTAGGCACAGCGATGCTTGCGTTGTAGGCTACTGTCAACGCCCGATAGTCTTGTTTATATTTTGGTAGCCTATCTTCCGTTCCAACCTTGTATACAATTTTGTTTTGATGGTCAACAAATAATTCTATGTCTCCCTGAGCTGGTATGTGAGCACCGGCTGCTGTATCGAGCGGGTCACTTCGCCGTATAATCGGTTCTGGGACTCCTAAATCAATGTTGTGTTCGCTAGCATATTCTCGAATAACTTCAGTTTTCATGAATTGCTCTTTCTAGTAACAGCTTGGACCCACTTTTCAGCGTGTTGGTGCGATAGATCTTTTACGGCGAAGTACTCTTTCTGTGCAGTCATTTGTCCAGGCCATCTGCGGTAGTTCAGGATAGTATCGTGCAGTACCACTCCAGGCTCTACACTCGATACTGCGAACAGTAAGTTTATGTCACCGCTGTAGGGCATTGCCGGATAGCCACCATATTCCCAGAGAGAATCTGTCTTGTATGAGCACTGGAAGGTGACTGGGAACTGTCCGGTTCGTTTCCAGAATGGGTAAATTGTTTCTGGTTGGCATAGACCAGCCTCTATATTATCCTTTGAATCTTTCTGGCTTATCCAGGGTGTTGGATGACGTGGAGTTGATTCCTGACCAGCAACCCATTTGGCACTTGGATTATCATCAAAAGCGGTGCAGATTTTCTGTAAAGACTCTGGTGGTAATGTGTCATCGGCATCAAAGGCCAGTACGACCTCGCCAATTGCCATCGATAGTGCAAGTGTCCTTGCTGATGGCTCACCAACTTGTTTTTCAATCTTTCGATAGTGAACAACATCTGGCCATGGGTAGTCTTCGAGGACAGGCTCCTTGCCGTCCTCCATGATGATCCACTCCAAGTTCCAGCCAGATGGTAGGGCTTGCTGCTCAACTGATGCTATAGTCTCTGGCAGCAATTCCCGAGTTCCATCATTTGCTAGTACGGGCGTCAGGATGCTCAATAGCTTTTCATTATTTGGCATAGTATCCTCCTTCATCTCTTTTATCCGGCTTTACCCACTTGGCTGACGCAGCCATAAGTTGGCCATCTTTGGCAGTTATTCCAGCATGTAGGACTCGGCTTGACCAGAGCCCTAAAACTGGTAAGTTGTCGCCGTCGTAGGCAGGTATTGTATAGACTTGAGTTTCTGACTCTGGAATAGATGTTGTTAGCATGCTAATCGGAATATCTGTTGGGTTCTGGCATCCTATAATCTCTCTGCCAACAGGTCGTTCTTGGTAGATATCCAAGCCTCTACTTTCTAAATCCTTTATCGGTGTGTTTATGATCTGAAGATGTCTTGACTGGTCGTTCAAGTTTATAATTTGCCGCCAGATTTCAACGGAATTGCTTGGTCTCCAGAATGTACCTCGTACATTTCGACGCTCACTATAGCCAACATATCTTGAGTCAAAGTGGAGATTATCTGCATAGATGTGCTTTCTTTTATCTGTAGCTCGTATAAATGATAGGTCACTATGGGACGGTTCTAAGACAGCTGCAGCTAGCCACTGTGCAAGTCTGCTGGTTTTTGGGTAGTCTTCCGGTGAGCTTTCCCGACCAGGTGTATACTTTAAGCTTTGTCTAGCTACCAGTTCAGTCTTAGCCTCCTGTATGACTGTTTCAGGTATGCTTACTTTACAGGTCTTAAGTACTACTCGTGTGCCCAGTTCTGGCTCCGAAACTGAAGCGTTAAGGACTTCTATATCTGCATCGTTAGGCAGTGGAAGTAGGCGATGTTCTTTCATTTATACTTCTCCCTCTAACAGAGCTCTAGCTATGTTCAAGCCTTGTGCCACTCGCTCTACTTTGTCGGGTTCGTCCAGTACTATGCGATTTGGGTGATTATCCCAGGCTGCCATGATTCGCTGGTCGAGCTCTAGCGCTGCTGCCGCTACTTCAAATCTGTGCGGGTTGCTTCGCTTGTTGTATGCTGAGTGTGCCGCCGAAGTGGTAAGGTGTAGCACTGAGTCGTAGTTACCTAGCATAGCATGCTCGTCTTGGCCGGTTATTTCCTCAAGCTCTGGTATTCCTCCCGGTAGGTAGGCAGCACCGTCGAGCAAACCTCTATCGTATATTATTAGGCGTTTACCTTCATGTTCTGCTCGTTGGTTGGTTATATTTTCCAGTGCAACCTGGCCGGCAGCTACTGCTAGTTGGAAGTTTCGTTGCCAGGATTCTTCCCAGGGATGCTGTTCGGTAGGGGCCGGGAAGCCTCCGCTTAGCAGTATTGTTGCAACTTCCGGAGCGCAGTAAGCTTCAGCTATCTGTTCGGAGACTGCTCGCTGTAGCGTAGACTTTCCGCCCGACGGTCCGCCACTTAGGGCTATTCTATAGGTGTCTGTCATACTTTTATTCCACCCTGAGCATTCGTTGCATGATAAATTTTGTGGGCAGCGTTCTTTGTTTTATGTCAGGCTGTTCCGAGGCATAAAAAAAGGACTGGTCGTCCAGTCCTTGGTCTATTGCTTGTTTGATATGCTCGAGCTGTTGCTCGATATGTACTATGGGTTTCTCCATAATTCTCCCTTATTTAGTTGTCATAAGGGGAGTTCCGTTTTTTGGAACCTTCAACATAGTAGCATATATTAGTTGTTTTGTCAACTTTTTTTAAATATCTTGATGCACCACTTTTTTATCTATTGTCCACTATTGGATTGGGCCAAATTCATTTTTTAACTGTACCATTTAAATTTATGAAAATATTTCTTATAATAAGTAGAAGGTAAAATCGAAGGGATTTAATTTGAAGTTAAATAAAAATACTGATGGATTCACCATAATCGAGCTACTTATTGTATTTGCGGCAATTTTATTACTACTAGGTTTAGTGTTCTTTAGCTTTCAAGACGTAAGAATCAAAGAAAGAAACACTGAAAGGGAAAAAGACATAAAGACTCTTCACGTTGGAATTGAATCTTACTATGCCCAGAAGACTGCTTACCCTGACAGAAACGACATCAATAATCCAGAGTGGCGAAGCAATAACATTAAAGCCCTGGAAGAAGATACACTTAAAGATCCTAAGGGTAAGGACTCAAAACTAGCCGATAAGCCGTCCAATTTTGTTTACTCCTACGAAGTATTTCAAAAAGACGGAAAAACTCCTTGTACAACTAAAGAAAATGACTGTGCAGTATATTCTCTAACCGCCACTTACGAAGGCGATGTCAATGGCGATACAACTTTCGTTAGGAAAAATCTTAACTAAAAAACTTATTTTTTAGAATTTAGTTTAGATAGCTCATTTATTAAATGGTCTATCTTTTCTTCAATTTCCGATTCTTCTCTAATTAAAGTATTAGTAACAGTTTCACTTTTTTGGTCTATAGCAATATCTTTTCTTATCTCGTTAGTAAGTAATTTGTCAGTAACGATTAAGGCTTCTAGTTTTTTAGTAGCATCAGAAATTTTATCGCCGGCATTCTGTGTAATCCTTACTTGCCTAGAAATTGAAATGCTCTGAAGAGTAGTCATAGCCAACGCCGCGATACTTACCACATACGCCAATAAATCAAAAACTGCTGATGGTCCGTTTTGCCATCTTGTATAGATAAGTAATGCTATACCAATTACCGCCAGTGTAGCCGTTAACTGAAGGATTATTATGAATGTTTTTTCACTACGTTTGTTCATCTATGTAATCATTATCTAATTTTTAGAAATTAAAGTTCCGATGTCTTCGCCCATTGCTGCCTTCAAGACATTGTTTTGTTCCATTGCATTAAATATGAGGATTGGTAAACCATATTCCATAGCTAATCCCATTGCTGCTTTATCCATAACTTTAATCGAATTATCCTCAACTGCTCTTTGGAAAGAGACGTTTCCTATTTTGACAGCATCATCAAATTTTTCCGGATCTTTATCATACACGCCATCTACTTTTGTGGCCTTCATAACCAATTGACAATCTAGCTCAAGAGCCAGCGATACCGCCGCTGTATCAGTAGTAAGATATGGTCGTCCGATTCCTCCAGCAACAATTACAACTCTGCCTTTTTCAAGATGTTTAAATGCTAATCTATGGACGAATGGCTCGGCAACTTGTTCTGCAAATATATTTGAAAGACATCTAGTCTTTACATCATTATTTTCAAATATGTCAGTTAACGCCAGGGCGTTCATCATTGTGCCCAGCATACCAATATGATCGGCTGTCACTCGCTTTATTCCATGCCCAGCAATCTGTGCACCACGAACAAAGTTACCACCACCAACCATAATAACTACCTGAATACCTTCGTCAGTCACTTTCTTTGCTTCAGTTGCCAGCCAAGTTGCTAACTTAGGATCAATACCACCGTCATATTCACCAGCTAGTTGCTCTCCTGAGAGTTTTAGTAGTATTCTTGAGTACTTTGACATTTAACTAAGTCTAGCAGATTTTATATTAAAAGAGCTATACTAAAACAATGAGAATTTATTCGTGGAATGTTAATGGAATTAGAGCAGTGTGGAACAAAAATGCCTTCCAAGATTTCATACAAAAACATGATCCAGATATTATATGCCTACAAGAAACAAAGGCCCAACAAAACCAATCCGAAGTAGATTTACCTCAGTATCAAGAATTTTGGAGCTCAGCTGAAAAAAAGGGCTATAGTGGGACAGCAATATTCACTAAAAAACAGCCAATTAAAGTTAGCAACGGATTTACCCAAGATATTAATGACCGTTTCAAAAATGATGATTATGGCAACCCCGCAAATGAAGGTCGTGTAATTACAGCAGAATTTGAAGATTTTTACCTAGTTTCTGTGTATACACCAAATAGTAAGGGAGACCTGTCAAGATTAAGCCTTAGACACGATCTGTGGGATAAAGCATTTTTAGACTACTGCCTAGAATTACAAAAAACTAAACCGGTAATCTTTTGCGGAGACTTAAATGTCGCACATCAAGAAATTGACTTAGCAAACCCCAAACCAAATGTTGGAAAACATGGCTTCACTAATGAAGAACGGAAGGGATTTCAGAATTTCATTGACGCTGGTTATGTCGATTCATATAGAAAATTTTATCCCGAAAAAGAAGATGCTTATACCTGGTGGACACATTGGGCAAACGCCCGGGCAAGAAATATTGGTTGGCGGATAGATTACTTTATGGTTTCAGATCAAATCATAGATAAAATTAAGAATGCCGATATTCACCCTGAAGTAATGGGTTCAGACCACTGCCCAACAAGTATAGAAATAGATTTGTAAAAGAATGAAAAAATTAACTCTTCTATTCTTAAAAAAAGATAACGAAGTTTTACTAGCTATGAAAAAACGAGGCTTTGGTAAGGGCAGATGGAACGGCGTTGGAGGTAAGGTTGAAGAAAATGAAACTGTTGAAGAGGCCATGGTCAGAGAGTGTCAAGAAGAAATTAATGTAAAGCCACTAATTTATAATAAGTCGGCAATAATTATTTTTAATGAATGGCATGATGGCAAAAACAGAGATTTTGAAGTCACTGTATATATCTCAACAAACTGGGAAGGCGACCCCGAAGAAACCGAGGAGATGTCACCTAAATGGTTTGAAATGAACGACATTCCTTATGATTTAATGTGGCCCGACGATAAATACTGGCTAGGTAATGTTTTGGAAGGCAAGAAGATTAAAGCATATTTTGCACTGGATGAAATGGACAAAATAATTAAACACGACTTGGAAATAGTAGATCATTTATGAAAGATATAAAATTTGCAGCCTTCGATATTGACGGAACTTTAATACGCTGGCAGCTTTATCATGCACTTGTAGATAATCTAGCTAAAAAAGAATTAATTAACTCAGCCGATTACCAAGAATTAAAGAATGCTCGAATGAAATGGAAGAATCGCACAAGTGAAAATTCATTCCGGGAATACGAGTTAGTACTAATAGAGGTATTTGAAAACTCATTACAAAACTTAATTACAGAAGACATTGAAGTATCGGTCGATGAAGTAATAAATGAATATTCCGATCAAGTATATACATATACAAGAAACTTGATCGATGAACTAAAAAAAGCAAATTACAAACTAATTGCTATTTCAGGATCTCATCAAGAACTGGTTAGTAGAATATCTTCAAAATTTGGTTTTGACTACTGCACTGGAACCGTTTACGAACGGGTCAGTGGAAATTTTAGCGGCATCAAAAAACTAGGAAGCGCCGATAAAAAATCCACCTTACTAGAATTAATTAAAAAACATAATTTATCACTAGAAGATAGTTACGCGGTTGGAGACAGCAAAAGTGACGCCAGTATGCTTGAAGTAGTAGATAATCCAATTGCTTTTAACCCCGACAAAGAACTCTACGAAATAGCATTTTTAAACAGTTGGAAAATTGTCCTAGAAAGAAAAAATGTAATTTATGAGCTTGTTAAAACAGGAGAAGATTATGTCTTGGCAAAAACAAACTAAGGATAATCCACTTTTCGAGGATCTCATATGGAGTAAGCCCGAAAATAAGCTCCAAGCCGGTAAACTGCTAATAATAGGTGGAAACTTATACTCTTTTAGTAATGTCTCGGAAAGTTATAAAATCGCTACTGCTGAAGGAGCAGGGCAAATCAGAATGGTTCTGCCAACTTCTCTAAAGAAAACACTCAGCAAACTTTTACCCGATAGTGATTTTGCACCAGTAAACCCAAGTGGCGGATTTTCAAAAATTGCCCTGGCGGATTTTATGGAAAATTCATTGTGGTCAGATCTAGTACTATTTGCTGGTGACCTAGGCAGGAATAGTGAAACATCTATTCTAGTAGAGAAATTTCTACAAGATTCTAAAACCCCAACTATCCTTACCAAAGAAGCTGCCGATTCATTTATTCACTCCGCTAAAAACCTAATTAATAGACCCTCAACTACCCTAGTTATAAACCTAACTCAACTGCAACAACTATCAAAAAATACCTATAGTGAATTTTTATTCAAATTTAGTCTTACAATGGAGGAAATAGCCATAAACTTAGAAAATTTCAGTAAAAAAATAAATACAAATATAGTCGTCAATTACCAAGATAATATCTGGTGTGCATGCAGTGGTAGAGTTAGCTCTACTCCACATGGCAAAAAAGACGATCTATGGATTACTGAAGTAGCCGCTAAATCATCGGTATGGCTTATGCAAAACCCGACCAAACCTTTTGAAGCTTTAACTACCGCATTACTTTAATCAGTTATTGTTTTTATATAATATATTTGATATTATTAATACTTGATTTAATAGAATTTTTTTAAAATAACTATCCCAAGATAATAATATGCACCCCGAAAGAGAACCCCACGAACGATTTTTGTTCAAGAATAGCGAACAAGAAAGTAGAATTGAAATTGCCCGAAAAAATCTCCACGACACTACCAATATTGGTCAGCAGCTGGCTGGAGATATGTTCTTGGAACTGGCTTTTGAACAAGGTATAAATACAGATCAAGCTCTGGCTAACTTGGAAATTGCAGGAAATTGTTGGGATAAAAGCATTTTGTTATCCAAGTACATCGATAGTCACTACTTAAGTTCCTGTGTTCGACTATCCAACTTATCGATGTACAGATCGTTTTTAACAAATGAAATGGCTGATCTAGAACAAATTGAAAAAGCTTACTACGATACAGTAGAAACAGCCAACTTAGCACACGAATACCTATTACAATCACAAGATAAACTAAGTTCTAATAATGTTGTTTTAGGTATACTATCGGAAACTTTGGTTTTGTCATTGCTGCAAAGGTTTAATATTAGTTCCGGAAATCCCCAATGGACAATATTACCAAGCTTAATAAGTCAGGATTTAGGAAAAAATTCCAACCATAACGCAGTAAAGAATTCATGGGATTTATCGGTTTTCACGCATTATGATGAGACTGAATTATCTTACAAAATTCAAGTTAAAACAGCTTACAATAACGACACATATGAAAATGACATACAAGTGGTTCGTTTAAGCGAAGTTTGTAAAAGCCAACCAATAGTCAACAAAACTAAAGGAGTTCCAAGGCTACTTTATCGTGAAATGTATGGAGACAGTAGCGTAACTGAAAAATTAGATGTAATAACTGAAAACTTACTGGACGTTATAGATTAAAAATAAAAACCTCACAGTAGTGAGGGCTTTCAATTGGTGGGCGAGGAGGGAATCGAACCCTCAATCCTGAAAGGAACACGATTTTGAGTCGTGCGCGTATACCAGTTCCGCCACTCGCCCTAAAATAACCTTATGTATTATAGGATAACAGAAGTAATTGTACTATAATTGCATCTGTTATATCTAGTCAATTATGAAAACAATCGATCCTTTACCAAACGACAATAACTCGTCAAATAATGACGCAGCTAATTTAATACGTCACAAAATTGAAGATCTGTACAAAAAAGAACCAAACGCAGAAGAAGAATCTAAAGAAGCTGAAGTAGCTGGAACCCACAGAAGTAAACATCAACAATTCATGCATGAACTAAGTACTTCTGGAAAATCGTTGGCCGACATACAAACTGAATGGCATAAATATTATGTTAGTTTGCCTGATGATCAAAAACACCAAGTCTGGCAAGAGTTTTATGCAGAGCACAACCGTATGGACCAATCAGAATACAGCTCAGCAAAACAAAAGACAAAAGAAACTGAAGATAACGTCGCCCCTAAACACACCAAGAATACTCCCGTCCACAAAGTTAAATCTCTGAAAAATCCTAAAGAAATAAAAAGACAAATAATTAGGAACGTTAACTCCAAACCTACTCACAAACAACATCTTAAATCATTAGGCTTCGGTCTTGGACTAGGCTCATTTATGCTTGTCTTGTTCTTATTTGGATTCTTTAACGAAAGATTTATAGCACCTTTTGTTAGCCCTAGTAAGTCAGTCAGCAACACTCCAATAATTATTGATCCAGCAACGGCGGCTGTCGGTCCTGAACCAAAGATAATAATACCTAAAATTAATGTTGAAATTCCTGTAGTTTACGACCAACCCTCAATTAAAGAAGACGATATTCAAAAATCCCTAGAACAGGGGGTAGTTCATTACGCTACAACCCCACTTCCAGGAGAAATTGGTAACGGAGTAATCTTCGGACATTCCAGTAACAATATTTTAAATAAAGGGAAGTATAAATTTGCCTTCGTACTACTTAATGAACTTGAAGAGGGTGACACTTTTTATCTCAATAAAGACAGTAAAAGATTCGTTTATCGAGTTACTGGTAAGAAAGTGGTGGATCCCTCAGACGTTTCAGTACTAACAACCTCAACAGAAAAATCCACTATGACTTTAATTACCTGTGACCCTCCTGGAACCTCACTCAGAAGACTACTAGTAACCGGTGAGCAAATTTCTCCCGATCCGACAACTAATGTCGCCAGTACCGCCAATCAAACTGATGCTTCTGATCAAGTAGCCGTCATACCTAGTAACGCACCGAGTTTATGGCAAAGAATTACTGGTATATTTAATTAAAACTTAGTTAGTTTGTTCTTTTAATGGAGTTAAAAACAGAGCAGATTTATCTTTAGTCTTCAAAGAAGGACTTAAGGTAAATACATCATTATAGTCTCTATCGAAAAACGGTAGAATACCAGTATAGGATGCCATTAACTCTTGTTTGTTAGTACCATCAAAATCAAATACATGAACTTTGTCTTTATTCACAATATTAAATCTGTGTCCGTCCATCCATTTTGCTTTATTGTCACTAGGTAACTCTAATCCAATATTATATTTAAAATATTTAACATTTTCAGCGTCATAAAGTGAAAAGTTTGAACCACTTTGAATCGAAATAAAACGGGCATTTGCCGAAAAAGCCAGATATTCAACCGGCTCGTCCAAAGTAAGTAGTGACTGCGGTCCTGGCAAGTTCTCGTCGCTATCTTTAAGCTCTTTAAACGGATCTATATAGATGTAGACCTTTTTCTCACTTGAAGCGCCTAGAACTACATACCAACTACCGTCAAACTCAGCTAGATCCAGAAGATACTTCTTGTCAGTAGGCAACTCATGCATATTATATTGCTTTTCTTTTTCGGCAATTTTGACCATAACTTTATCTTTAACGTTAGGTATAGAAGAAACGTACATAACTATGTCAGCACCATGAGGATGAAAATCCAAAACCGTTTCGGCAACTTTAGTTAAATCTTCTTTTTTAAACTCTGAGGAATAAAGCTCGTTTGCGTCATTTAAAATGTAGTATTTATCGAACTTCTTGTCTCGTAGTCTTATTTGTTTAGCCACTACATTCTTATACTTTGTAGTTAAATTGAAAGACTTAGTTACGTCCTGTCTATCTAGAATAATAAACTCAAATCCGCCATCAAAATCATGCCTTATTAAGGAGTGACGGTTATCACTCGACCATTCAATTTCTTTAAAATTATGGTTTTTACCTGTTTGGTTAATAATGCTAGGGCTAAGAGATAATACCTTAGGCGTAATAACTTCTTCGACAGTACTAAATTCAACAAACTCATTAAGCTTATCGGCATACTTAATAATCAGCCAGTTTCTGTCTGGGCTCTGCGAAGAATATACCGGTTTTGATGTTAAAGAACTGACTTCTTCCGACTCTAAATTAGTAGGAAACAGAAATGGGTAGACAATTCTAGCGATATCACCACCAGTAATATCTACTTCATTACTCCATTGACGATAGCCATCTCGCTCAAGTCTAATCTTATACTTTCCGGAGGGTACCACTAATCTAACGTCAGTCTGACCTTTATCTACATCATTAACAAATACTTTTGAACTTTCTGGTTGTGAATCGACGAACAACAGGCCATTCTGAACTACTGAGCCACTGTTTCTATCATAGTTAAAGCCAAATGACAAGAAGGCCATAATAATGGTTGCTATAACTATCAATATCGCCATGAGACCATATCCTATGTATAGCTTTATCTCATGAGCGCGTTTTTGTTTAGGGTCTAAATACTCCATTTATACTAAATTTTATCTATAATGCTTATTTTTACTTGCAGGCCGAGCAAAGTCGGTTTAAGATTATAGTATAGGGATATTAATAGAAAGTCGAGACCAAACTAAAAGTGGGAAATAGAAGAAACGTAATTACTTTAAACGGTAACAGATACGACGCAGTAACTGGGGAGCTTCTTAGTTCACCTAAGCCAAAAATATCAGCCCCAAAAACACCTAGCTCATCTACTTCAGGTACAGATGGTTTTGTAAGTAGACCGTCTCCCCTTAAGAGCAGTATAAAAAGACAGCCTCATAATATAAGTCGAACTGCTCATAAATCCAAGACTCTAGTTAGGCGCATCGTCAATAAGCCACACACTACACCTGAAAAGAAAACTCCAATAGACAGCCGACCTCAAATAAAAAAGACTACACCAGTCAATCAAAGTAGAGAGCAAAGAGCAAAAACAGCACCTAAAAGTTCCTTAATAAGTAGGTTTGGAGTTGGCAAAACTGAAAAAACCACCAAATATTCTCCATTACCAATTTCCGTTCCACCTAAAGAAATACCAGCAACTAAACACGACTCTCCAAGGAACATCAGCAAGACTAGTGAATCACAAACTATAAGCAGCAGACCAAAGACCTCAAGTGTACTAGAAAACGCCATCAACAACTCGCAAAGCCATAAAAACGCTACACATAAAAAGACACCCCGAACCCATAAACTTGCAAAAAAACTGAAACTGAAACCAGGTTTCTTGAATATAAGTATGTTTATAGTTGCCGGATTACTTCTTGGAGGATATTTCGCTTACAATAATGTACCTAATTTGGCTATGAAAGTTGCTTCAACTAGGGCTGGAATTAATGGCACAGTACCCGCTTACCAGGCAGGTGGCTTCAGTTTTAATGGCCCGATTGAATACCAAGTAGGCCAAGTTACTATTAAATATAGATCTAATTCTGACGACCGGAGTTATGTAATTACTCAGAAGAAATCAGAGTGGAATAGTGACGCACTCTTATCTAATCATGTCAGTACTAATAGCCGAAGCTATCAGTTACTACAAGAGAAGGGTAAGACTATCTACATTTATGATGGCGATAGTGCTAGCTGGATAGATGATGGTGTTTGGTACGAAATAAATGGGCAATCGTCATTAAGTGCAAATCAAGTTATTAAAATCGCCAATAGCCTTTAATTCTAAACTTTACACTTCTTAATTTATATAATATTGTTTACAATTACTCCGATGACAAGAACTAGATTTGCTCCCAGTCCCACTGGATACTTACATGTCGGCGGAATAAGAACCGCTTTGTTTGCCTGGCTTGTAGCTAGACAGAACAATGGCGAATTTATTCTTAGGTTTGAAGATACCGACAAAAAGCGCGAAGTTGCTGGCTCTGCTGAACATCTTATTGAAAGTCTGAGAACAATCGGCTTAGACTATGACGAAGGTCCAGACATTGGTGGTCCATATGCGCCCTACAAACAAAGCGAACGCCTAGAAATATATCAAAAGTGGGCAAAGGGTCTTATAGACTCCGGTAGGGCTTACGCTGACCCATATAGTTCCGAGGAAGTGCAAGAATTCCGACAAGAAGCAATTAACTCAAAAAAACCATTCCTTTATCGTAATCACCGCCCGACCGATCCACTAGAGTGGGACGGAAAAACACCACTAAGATTCAAGTCTGACCCCAAAGCATATACTTGGCATGATGAAGTAATGGGTAAATTATCTACTGGACCAGAAGTTATTGACGATTTTATTCTAATTAAATCAGACGGCTACCCGACATATAATTTTGCCCATATTGTCGATGACCACGAAATGCAGATTACTCACATAATTCGCGGACAAGAATTTCTAGCCAGTATTCCTAACTATTTAAACCTATATGAGGCACTTGAAATAACTCTTCCGACCATGGCCACAATGCCACATATTATGGCCGATCAAGGAAACCGCAAGTTAAGCAAGCGTGACGGCGCCAAAGATGTCCTAGACTACGTAAGGGAAGGCTACTTACCGGAGGCACTATTCAGTTTTATAGCAACCTTAGGCTGGAACGACGGAACAACTCAAGAAATTTTTACTAAGCAAGAATTAGTAGACAAGTTTAGCTTAGATCGAGTCCAGAAAAGTGGCGCTAGGTTTGATGAACAAAGACTCAAATGGGCCAATGGATCATTAATTAGGCAAATGGATATTAATGACCTGTATGAAAAAACTAAGGATTTTTGGCCAGAATCGTCCAAACAGCACGACGACAACTATAAATTAAAAGTATTATCTTCCATCCAAGAGAGACTAAAGTACTTCGCTGAAATACCAGATCTTGTCAGTTTCTATTTCGAAGAACCGAAGATTAACCAAGAATTAATTAGCACCAACAAACAACTAAAAAAACTTACAAACCAAGAACTTACAGAAATATTAGAAGCAGCCCAGTCAAAATTAAATAACAGCACATTCTCAATTGAAGATCTAAACCAAGAACTTAACGACCTACTAACAGAGACCAACCAAAAACCAGCAGTCCTATTTAGTCTAATAAGAATTGCCACCACCTGGGCACCATCTAGTCCAAAACTAGATGAATACCTAAACACCATCGGCAAAGAGACTGCACTATCAAGAATAGTTGAAGCCATGAATTACCTGAACAACAATACCATCGACACACCAACATAGAAACATTTAAATTTAGTATAAAATTGCTTAAAAAGTAAAGTTAGTTTATTATAATACTAACAATCATAAATACTTCATAATAAGGAAAGCACAACATGACAATTAAAGTTCTAAACACTAAGAAAATACTACTTATCGCTTTAATGGTTATTGCATTTATCTTGCTTGCTATACCTACTGCTTCAGTATCAGCAAAATCTAAAGGTGAAACACAAGTTACTGGAGTAATCTCAGAAAACGGAACCCCAATAAAAAATGCAAAAGTTACTGTAGTTTGTAATGGTAAGTCCAAGTCAGATAAAACTAACAACTCTGGAACATACAGGGTTGAATACAAAGACAAGAAATGTCCTAAAGGATCATCAGTTAGCGTAACAGCTTCAACAAAAGACGGTAAGAGTGGAACAAGTACTGGAACAGCAGATGAAGTAACCACCAAACTCAATGTAGCAGTTGTTAATGTGGCAGTTCCTGAAATTGGTACAATTGCATCTATCGCAGCAGTCGGAATTGCTGGTGCAGCGATTGTTTACGTACGTCGAAAATCATTACAGAACTCTCCTTTAGCATAAAGCTAAATACCAGAAAAGTAATATTTACCACAAAACTCTAAATATACAAGTTACTAAGTTGTATATATTTACCTATGGGTGTACTATCAGTAATAAGAGTTGCTTAATAAAGGAGTTTCAGTATGTATACCATTGTTCGTAATTTCAAAAGCCTTATAATAGCTGGAGTACTTGCTTTTGCGCTAAGTATTCTAGCCATACCGATGATAACATCGGCACAATCAGTACCAAATCCGGCCAGAACTGAAGTAACCGGATATATAACCGAAAACACTACTCCTGTATCAGGTGCAAGCGTTTCAGTTGTTTGTAACAGCAACACTCAATCTACTGCTTCAGACACAGACGGTTCTTATTTAGTTAGCTTCCTAGCTTCAAACTGTCCGCTTGGATCACAAATAACTGTATCTGCAGTAAAAGATAGTATGAGTGGTACAAGTACTGGTAATGCTTCTAAGATAACTACCAAGCTTAACGTTGCAGTAATCGATGTAGCAGTTCCAGAAATTGGTACAATTGCCGCTATTAGCTCACTAACCGTAGCAGGTGGAGCAATAGTTTACTCACGACGACGTCAAATGCAAAGCTAGAAGTTCTCGATCAAATGAAAATAAAAATTGCCGCCATTCCGCCTTTATTGGTTCGTTTGGTGGCTTTTTTATTGCTTTGTATTTTCATAACCGGAATCATTGGCCCGAAAATAATATCTAACGGTATATTGTATCGTGATGGATTTGCTATTTACGGCGGAGCAGGTAAGGCCCTTGCGTTCGCTTTAGTAGCATTTGCTTTACTTGTAAGGAACAAAATTACCAATGTTAAATTAGAGAAGTGGGACAGACGTTTAATAGGATGGTTAGCACTTAGTCTGGTATTAACGCATAGCGCTTGGTTAATGGTCAGTCAGCTCATTGAAGGCAACAATACATTACCAAATATTATACTTACTCATGCGTTGATGTTACTAAGCATTGTATTTGCAGCCCTTGCGGTATTTGGATTTAACAATATTAAGAAGTTAATAACTGAATTTCGTACAGAAATCGTACAATCTCTCGTTATAGCAGCGATTTTCTACTTATTCCTACTGGTTGTATATGGTCTGTGGAAATACTTGGCATTTATAGTTTTGTATTCCGTAGCCTGGCTACTGGATTTAACCGGACTAACAGTAACCATAGTTCCGGAACTTACAATAATACTAGATAAGTTCGGAGTGACAGTAGAGAAGTACTGCTCAGGTATTGAATCCATAGCTCTATTCAGTGGACTGTATGCAATTGTCGGTATCTTAGACTGGCAAAAGCTTAACAAGAAACGATTCTTTTTAGTCTTCCCAGTTGCCCTATTCATACTGTTTCTTCTAAATATCCTAAGAGTATTCATACTAATACTTGCAGGCTACCATATAAATATTGAACTAGCATTTAGTTTATTCCACTCCTATGCGGGAATGCTATTCTTCATGGCTTATGCAGGAGCATTCTGGCTCATTATGTACAAGCACCTGTTAATTCCGCCAACGAAAAAAACCGCTAAGACTAAAGAGAAAACTGAACAGTAATAGCACGGTGATCCGAACCTAAATCTGGAGATATTTCACTATCTGCGAATAAACTGGACGTAGGAATAAATACAAAATCTATACGTAGGCACTGCAGTCTACCATGTCCATACCAGCTACACTGTGGCCATCGCTGCTCAGTAGTTGGTTTTATTTTACTTGCTAGGCTACTAGTAAAAGTTCGCATCTCAGGTGAATAGATTGTAGTATTCAAATCTCCACCAACAATAACCGGTAGTTCGTCTTCAGCAATCCATTCACTTAGCTGTTTTAATTCGACTAAACCTTCACGGTACATGCTTTCTGTAAATGGTGGAGTTATATGAACCGCGTAGACAGCTATATTACCTTGATCAGTTGCTATCTCCGCTCGTATTACTTGTTTACTACCGTTTTGAAGTACCTCTGTCTCAGTTATAGGCCAGCGGCTCACTAGACCAGTATCGTTATCTGGAGCTTGTATATAATATTGATGACCAACTTTCTCAGCAAATGTTTTCGTATAATCTGGCGTACTCGCTTCTTGGAGGCTAATAATATCACTATCAATGGTTTTCATATAAGCAGCCGGAGTATCATTATCTTCAGTTTCATAAAGACGGTTATAAGATGTGATCTTAATAACTTCATCACTTTCACTAATTTGAGCAGTTGATTGAATAGTAAGTGTAAATATAAAGCAGAACAAAGAAACAAAAAGACTAGCGATTATAACAACTGGCACTAGTCTAGACTTTTTTATTAATCCTTGTTTCTTGGCTATCAATGCCCAAATTAATGATATTAATATAAGTACTAAACTGCTAATAATTAGAACTTGTGGTGTAGGGCTGATAAGTATTTTAAATAGTCGTAATTGTACAAACAGGGCAGAGGCGTAAATTATATAGAATATCAAAATAAAAAAAAGAAAGACCTCCAATAGTCTGCGAATAAAAGTTTTTGATTTATTGCTCACAGTATCAATTATACTTGGTATACAGTAAATAACAGTAACCTTAAGCAATTGTACAGGGGTAATTTTGATAGTATAATAATACTAAGATTAAACACTTGTACTATTGTATTCGTTTCATGGGTGAATTTAATACTTTGTGATGTAATAAGCAAGCTAATAACAATATGCTAAAAGACTATAAACAATTACCAATGAATATGTATCGGCATTTTATGCATGATAGTTTGTACAGAAATTCTATTTATATCCTGTTAAATATGTTAATAGCATCGGCAGCGGGATTCTTATTTTGGGCAATTAATACAAGATTGTTTAGCCCCGACCAAATTGGTACAGCTACAGCTCTAATATCTTCCGTTATTTTGCTTGCAAGCTTAAGTCTACTAGGTCTAAATAATTCAGTGATACGTTATTATAAAGAATTAAAAAGTCCTAATCGATTTATGAGTGCGACACTCATAGCCGTGCTGTTGGCTACAATCCTAACAAGTGCAATTTTTATAAATAGTATTGAATTTTTCGCCCCAGATCTCAAAAATACTCTGACAAACCCAGCTTGGGCTATTTCGTTTGTAGTTTTAGTTTATATTGTTGCAGTTAATGCATTTACTGATAATGTATTCATAGCGAAAAGGGTCGCATTCTGGATACTTATTGAAAGCGTCTTAATGGGTCTTACGAAGATCATACTACCATTCACATTAAGTAGTTCCAACTTTGTCACCATAATATTCGTTTACGCATGTAGTTACATCGCAGCTTTATTAGTAACTACTGCTGGCTTCAAGTTAAATAATATATCAGTCTTCGCAAAACCTGATTTTACGTCTTTAAAAAGAGTTAGTAAATACTCATTTGGAAACTATATTTCCGGCATTGCATCGAGTGGGGCAAACATGTTTATCCCATTGGTAGCATTTAGCTTGATTGGTTCAACTCAATCAGCGTTTTTCTTTATTGCGCTTTCAGTTGCTTCAATCATTTTTATGATACCGTCATCAATAAACAAATCGCTTTTTGCTGAAGGTTCACATAATATTACAGAAATTAGACAACACCAATCAAAATCTTTGAAACTCATAACAGCACTACTAACTACAAGCATATTATTATTAATAATTATAGGACGACCAATATTAAGTGTTTTTGGTTCAATATATTCGGAAACGTCATACATTCCTATGCTTATACTTGCTGTATCTTCTATCCCTATCGCAATAATTAGTACAGTTGGAACGATGCTGAATATCGTAAAACTCATAGAAGCAATGGTGGTAATGAACTTTATTATTCTTGGTGCAGTAATGTCTTTTGTGTATATTATGAATGACGGCAAACCCACCAGTCTTGCATTGGGTTGGTTATCTGGTCAAAGTCTTGGAGCAGGAATTGCAGTTATATTTTACTTTAAATATTTACACCAAAAGGTATTAAAATGAGAGTTTATTTCTTAACGGAAGACTTTCCTAAATTATCTGAAACTTTCATTTTACAACAAATATCTGGGCTAATCGATCTTGGCTACGATGTATATATTATTGCAACAGCTCTGAATATCGAAGGTCAAACCCAACCAATTTTCAAAAATAAAGAGCTTCAGAAAAAAACTATATTGGCTCCAGTCCCCAAAAAAAACCTTAAGACATTATCTAGATGTTCATTATTCTATTTAAAAAAAGTAAATAGATTGTTTGGCTACAAATTCAATAGTAAGTACCATCTATATTTATTAACTCAAATACCCTATTTGATGGATCTGAAAATAGATAAAAATGATACTTTAATTTGTAATTTCGGACCGGTCGCAATTAAGGCAGCGGCTATGAAAAGATTCGGGAAACAGTTTAAACTCATATCAGTATTTCATGGACATGATATGTCCGCATTTCTTAAATCAGAACCTCGTAATGTATATGAAGATGTCTTTAGAATGTCAAATAAAATTCTATGCATATCAAATTTCTGGAAGAATAAATTAATTAGCCTAAGCTGTCCATCAGATAAAATTATAGTGTTACGAATGGGTGTAAATACAGATTATTTTCTACCAGTAAAAGACCCAATTAATAGTATACGTTATCTGTCTGTCGGTAGGTTGGTAGAAAAAAAAGGTTTCGAGTATTCCATAAGAGCATTTGCGGAATGTTTTTCAGGAGATAAATCTATAAATTATAATATTATCGGTAGTGGTCCATTATATTCTAGACTGTCCAATCTTATACACAGTTTAGGTGTTGCTGACCAAATTAAACTGCTCGGGGGCCTAGATACTGCCGAAGTAGTTAAACTAATGAGAGAAGCAACTGTTTTTGTTGTTCCTAGTGTTACTGCTGAAAATGGAGACATGGAAGGACTCCCCGTCGTGTTACTAGAAGCGTCTTCGTTGGAATTAGCCATAATCTCAACGAGACATAGTGGGATTAGTGAAGGCTTGATTGATGGCAAGACAGGAATTTTGGTGGAAGAGCGTAATATAGAACAATTAAAAAGTGCTATGTTATATTTATTCGAGAATCCTATGATTAGAAAACAATACGGAAAAAACGCTAGAATATTTATTGAAAAAGAGTTTAGTCTCATCAAAACGATAGATGAATTATCTTCTGTTGTTAATTCTCTATAAGTCTCGAGTATCAAATACAATTGGGTATTCTTTAAATATCAAAGTATGTTTTGATTCTTTTTTCATATATAAAAGAAGGGGAATATTTAACGGATAATTTACCGATTTTATTCTGCATCTTACTTAACTCTAATCCATCGATATTAGATGCTTTTGAAAGCGTTTTTAGCAAACCTTTAGATAGAGTTGGATCATATAAAAATCCTGATATGCCATCAGATAAAGCTTCGGGAATACCGCCAATGTTTGGAGCAATTATAGGTGTTTGCGCTATAGACGCTTCTTGTATAAATCTACCAAAGGGCTCTGGTCTTTTTACTGGGGCTAATACAAATTTTGATTTTTTATAAAGATCAATTATATTTTCTGGAGGAAGTTTACCGAGAAGAATAATATTATCTAAATTGTTCTGTTTTATATATTTTTTTATTAAATTATACTCAGCACCATCACCAGCTATCGCAAAATTGATATTTGGCATATTTAATTGTTCGAAAGCATGGATAGCATCCCATATGCCTTTTGGCTTTTCGAGTCTGCCTGCATATATGAAATCATAACTCAAAGCCTGTCTTTGGTCGCGTTTGTTTTCATCATTAGTTTCAGCAATATTATTAATTACTTCAATTTTATTTTTGTTATAGCCATTATTTGTAAGTTGTTTTTTTACATACTCCGATAGAGCTACAACACGCACCTTGCTATCATTATTAATGATGAATCTAAGTGTGATTTTATATATATTGAATATTGTAACCTCGTAAAGTCCCATTAGGGGTTGTAGTAGTCCGATTAAACGATTATCATTTTGATATAAAGAATTAATGTGACTCGTACATTTATGTCTGTGTTCAAACTTACACGTACTATTATTGTTAAAATCAGATATGCATATTAACGTATAGTCCCGAGCATCAATTACTATCCTAATTTTTCGACTAAAAATGATCACTAAAATAATCATTGGAAAGCTAACATAAGAAGTTGGAACAAAATTAATAACATCAAATTTATTATATTTTAAGAATTTATGTATTCGGTAAGTATTTAATATTGGTAGCACAATGATACCAATCGCATATTTCAATAGACTAAACGCATTTTTGTTTTTAATTTCATTCCTTGAAAGTATAGGGTGAATGGTGATACTATTCCATTTCCAGTCTGAACTACTTAGTTTAGAAGTAACCACCTCAACATGATGATATTTAACAAGCTCCTTGGCGAGTAAACTTGTACTTACTTCTGCTCCCCCCCGTATATGGGGGGGGAAGAAATCCGAAAATAATACTATTCTACTCATTTATAGAACCTAGATTCGCCATTACTATAGATAAAATTTTTATTATTTTCATAAAACTCAACAGGAAGAGAGTATATTAAGAGTTTACCCTTATAGTACGTAAGAGCAATATTTTTTACACTATTTGTATAACCGAAGAATACGTACGAATTTTTGTTTATAAGTGGTGGAGCTAAGTCATTATCGAAAGATGAGAGTGGAAGCGTAGAATAATTTTGTAATCTAGTTGTGGTAGATGGGTCGGCATTAACGCGAATCGTATCTCCCGAATAGTCAACTCCTGATATCCAATATCCCGCAATTTGCTCCGATTTGTGTGCATAGTATTTATCAAAATACACACCTGTGTTGTTTAAGTTAATCTGAGCTTGAAAACCACCCGTAATCTGGGTTATAAACCCAGTCATTAGAGAAAAGTATAACAATACAAACAGCGCTGGCCCGATGATGCTATTCTTCTTTAAAATTAAGCTCGAAAGATAGTTCATAGCGACTACCGCGGGCAGCGCAAGTAAAATCAAAGATTGCTGGTAGACTCTAGTCGAACCATAATTTGAATTAAGTGCTGGGAAAATTACAGTTATAGCCAGTATTAAGAAAGCCGCTAAAACGTAAGCTAGAAAATCTATATTTTCGGATTTAATTATACTCCTAATAAAAAGATATATGACACCAACTACTATGAAAATTTTTATCATGAATATCTGGACATTTATTATTTTACTAATATTACTGACTAATCCCTGGTTAACGTTAATGGGCTGATATTGTGCAGCCTGAAATCCTATGCTGTTATCCACTAGTGCAACAGCTTTATTTTTAATAAGTGCATCAGGTGGACTTTTGGTAATTAATCTTTCGTTATACAGATCGAAGGCTTCTGGCGAACTTATATTATTAAATCCACTAATAGAACTATTTTCGTTATTATCACTAATTTTCAATGCTGATTTTATATTTACAACTGAAGACCCTATAAACTTTTGGATATTTTCATTTGATTGAGTGATTTGTCCATACCACAATATAGAAAATAGGAGCATGATACATATTAATGGAAGATTGACTATCGATGATCTATCTATAGATGTATTTTTGAATATTTTTAGTATGACAAAGAGCCTACTGATTATAAAAGCTAGTGATAGAGTTGCCACCGCAATATACGTAGTTGAGTAGTGAGATATGACTATCCCTATAGCAAAGTTCAAGACAAGTATATTTTTTAATATTAGTCTTTGACCTTTATCAAAGAGAGCAATTAGCAATAATATAAAATAGAACAGCGCAATCTCTTGTCTATTAATCATAGGTAGATCAATAAAAAACGTCGGAATACTGATAAATAGAATAGTAGAAAGAAATGCCAAATTATTCTTATTAAATTTTTTCAGAAAATAATATATACCGACCACAGCTCCGGCGAATATAATCTGGAATACTACCTTAAATATTAGAATTGTTGAAACGCCTGTAGCTACATGTAATATTCCTGGAAGTAGAGAAATACTTAGACAAGCATTGTAAGCATCTTCGATAGAATTGCCTGGACTCCACTTGCTATCCATAATAGTTGCATTTGCTACTCTCAATTCCTGAACTATGTCATGACCAGGTGTTAAGTTACTTCTTAACGATGTCATAAATAAAAGCGAAATTGAAATAATAAATATAGTCACCGGAAATACCCATGCAGTATTTTTGTTTTTTATATAACTAAGTCTCAATGCCGATATTGCACTAATGATCATCAAAAGTATCGCTACCAAAGATATGTGCTCGCTTCCGTAGTTATTTAATCGAATCGCGCCAAATACTGTGAATAACGGTATCAATACAAGCAAAACAATATGAAAAATCGTCATAATATCAAAATTTTGTCTTCGTAATATTCTTAAATTTAAGTGTCTACTATTGCCGTGCTTTATTGTTATCCAGCACATAGTCACGACAAAGATATTTGTTATTACCGCTATATTCAAACTGGTTAAGTCCGTAACGTATCCTATTGCCAAACCAATACTTATCAGCATCATGATGCTCAAACCGATAGAATATAATACTATTATAAATCCTACGTCTGAATTCACTCTTAAGGCTCGTAATAAAATATACCCAGGTATGAATAAGTATGCAGCGATAATGATTAATCCTATAAAAGGTAGGGGAGTATCAAGTAATCCAATAAAACTTGCCACTAAGAAAAGTATTGAGAATAATATTACATCAAGACGCAAGAACGAAAGTTTTAATTTTTTGTTGAGCCTAATCACCCAAATCCTCCTTTACATTAAGGACTTTAAGCCACTGCTTTCTAGTATTTTTAAAATCGAATATTTTTGCGCGCTCGATACATAGATTTTTGGATTTTTCAGCTTTCTTAATATCAAAATTTTTTACACAATCAATAATTGAGTTCTCGTTGACTCTAATAAGATAGCCTGTCATACCGTCGACGACTGTTTCTAGGCAACCACCTTCGTTTGCACTAATGCACATTTTTCCAGATGCCATTGATTCTAACGGAACAAGACCGAAATCTTCATTAAGCGGAACGTAAATTACAGCCCTACATTTTGAAAGTAAGTCAATGAGCATGGATTCGTTTATGTTTTTATACAATTTAATATTAGGGCTTATCTTTGATTCAATCTTTTCTGCAAGTGCGCCATCTCCTACTATAATCAGACGTTCCTCGGGCATGTTACGAAAGGCATCAACAACAATATCTACTCGCTTCTCTGGCCGAAGACGAGAAATACACAAGTAGAAATCTCCAATCTCATTGAATTTATAATTAGCTACACTAATTGGAGGATGAATAACTATAGATTGCC
>JBGSIS010000009.1:0-4976 GCA_041742395.1 Saccharimonadales bacterium (SeqCode) | reverse complement strand
TTTGTTCTTTCGCCTATAGATTCCCTTTTTCATCGAGGATTGGAATTATCGAATGATGGTTAAGTCCAATAGCGTCACTCGCCGGCCAGCCGGTGATTTTCTCGGCAGCATTGTTGAATAACTGTATCGTGCCTTGGTTATCAATTAGCGCTACCCCGTCGTCGATTGAAGCTAAGATCGCCTCTGATTTTGCCTGTTCATTTTTTAAGTCTGCGGCCAGTACTGCAGACCTGGAGTCCTTCTGCTTCACATCCGAAGATGAGCGTTTGCGCAGTATAATTAGCAGGACCACTACGATTACCGATACTAAGATCAGCGCACCCACCACTATGCCCATCGTTTTCATATTTTGATTATTTCAATTCGTTTATGTTCACTTTAGCGATCATTATCTCTGTTTCGGGGCTTCAAGGCAAGCGATCTACTAAAAAACAATATATACTAGGGCTATATGAAGTTTTATAGCAATGATTTTAACGATTACGGTACTTTAGACACAAAATTTACCGCTGATGGGGTCAATGTATCCCCAGAATTTATGATTAGCGACGTGCCATCTGACGCCAAGAGTTTAGTACTTACTATGCATGATCTAGACTCTCCCGGAGGTAAAATGTGGACTCATTGGTTGGCGTGGAATATACCAGTCGACACAGTATCGATATCTTCAGAAACTTTACCTTCTGTTGCAATTCAAGGAGTCAATAGTTTTAAGAATATCGGCTATGGTGGTCCCGATCCAACGAGTGGCACAGGAGAACATCGATATGTGTTTTCTCTTTATGCAGTAGATAAGAACTTAGAAATTACAGAACAATGCACGCGCTCGTCTCTCCTTGCACTTATGGCTGGCCATACTTGTGCACAGAGTATGTGGGTCGGGATTTATTCTAAACAGTAGCTTAATCTGCTAAAAAATGGGTACCTAAATACTGTCCATAGCGTAGGTTTTATTAGTACTTTCTTTTTTGACTATTTGTATATGATTTGTCGTGTAGAATGTTACTTTTGTGCAAACTGCAAGGTAGAGTGCGCCGCTAATCATCATAAAAATAAATGCGGGTTCGTTAAGAACAATGACATGCCATAAAGATAATCCCGTCCATAGTAATGCAGGTATGAAATTAAACACAGTTTGAAGAATTCTAAACGATATGTACCTATAATCTCTTCCTTTTACCGCCCCCGTAGGCTGCCAAGACATTGACTTACGAGTTACAGCATCATAAATTGCGAAAAAGTGAGCCCAGCCGTATACACTTCTAACCGCCCAGGCTTCAACGCCGTAGGTGTTTTTATGCCACAATGGATAAATTATCCATGAAAATATGAATGCAGGTAATATTAATAAGATATATTCTAACTTCACAGCCTCTGGTGTTACGAGTAATAAATATAAGGGTATCATTGGTGCAAAGAAGGAGACGATTGCTGTACTAATATAATAAAGAAACCCGGATACGTAAGATAATCTAGCTCTAAATTTAAGTTTTGTGCTCCAGAATTTTTCTGATGACAAAAGGCTCATTGAACCCATGCACCATCTATATTGTTGCTTAAAGAAAGCCGGCATTGAATCAGGGCATAAACCTTTAGCTAGTACTACTGGCACATATTGAAGTCCCCAGCCATGCATTCGTAAGTTAAACCCTGTGTGTACATCTTCCGAGTGTTCTATTAGTGCTGTGCCTCCGGTATCGTTCAAGGCGGCTCTTCGATACAAAGCGTTACTACCTACACATATAGCAGCGTCGTGGTGCTGTCTTGATACTTGTGAGAATCTATAGAATAATTCTTGAACAGCCCCCGCACCACGTTCAAGCCAGTTTTGTCCATTATGCACATCAAAATATTGAGGCGATTGCACTATACCTAGTTTTTTATCTTTCTCCATATACGGTAGCAGTTCATTTAAGAAGTCTCCGCGAGGCCTAAAGTCTGCATCAAAAATTACGATATACTCTCCATTTGAGATTCCAAAACCATGTCTTAGATTTCCTGCTTTTTTATGCTGACCTCGGTTCGGTCTTGATTCGTATTTAAAGTCGTATCTATTTGATAGTTCCCTAATTTCATTTCGCCCGCTGTCATCTAGACAATAAGCCGTAATCTCTCCTCTATAATGATTAATTACTTCCTGTACACCGTCCCAGGTATTAGCAAGTACGTTAATGTTCTCGCCCGCTGTTGGTAGGAATATATCTATGTCTGGATATCGTTTCGGAAGCCACGCCATAACGAGCATCTTGTGTGTATTAAGGTCGAAGTTCTTTGTTCCGACATTTACTATCAGAGAGACGGCAAAGTAGATAACCGTAAGTGCAAAAAATCCGAACAGTATCCAAATAGCGGGATTTGCTGCTATGAAACGGTACATACTAATTGAAACAAGGCTGAAGCTAATTACGGAGAAGAACAAAATTAGCTTGTAGTTTCTGTTAGTATACATCCACTTATCTTCGTTGGTAGGTGATCCTGGAAGTAGTTCTTTGCCCGGAGCGCGAAATTCGAACACCCTGTAGTGCTCATTGATAATTCTGATTCTATGAGCCGTTCGGTCATATGTTTTAAACGTGAAGTTTAGAACAGGTTGCGCAAATGGCACAAACAACATTGTCATAGCTGTAACGCAGCCCCAGAAGAGCATGATTGGAGAATTGCGACCAGTAGAGACTGAAGAAATAATCCCAATCAACGCTACACCTCCAATTAGTAGGTGCGGCAAGAATAGCTTTAGTGAGTCTTCGTTAACTACTTTACTGTCACCCTTAGGCGTTACTTTGTAGGTTAGCTTCTTCTTGGCTGATACTCCTAAAAAAGCGATGAAGAATATTGGCCAAGAAGCGGCACTTATAATTTTGCCCGAGAACATTATCCCCCTCTCTTCCTTGGGTCGTATATGAAATCGTTGCATCCAGAGAGCCATAAGTCCTATAACTACAATAACTGGCAGATATATAGATATGAAAGGAATGAAATCAACCGTTGCTGTATTAATGCCAAACATGAAATATAAGATAAGTCCTATGGAGCCTATTATCATTGCAAGCCCTGAGAAGTAGTGCTGTTGTAACATGAAGTAATAAGTTTTCTGCCGTATACTCATCGTTCTAAAAAGTTTGAAGCTAAAGTGGCGGAGGACATGCATACAACCGTAAGCCCAACGCATTTGTTGCGCAAAATAAGCTTGCCAGGTTGTTGGTCCCTCTCCAATTGCCAGGGCTTCACTAACATAAGTACTCTTCCAGCCATTTGCGTGTAGTTTCATGCCGGTTAGTAGATCTTCGGTAATATGAGCACTATAATGATCTACATCTTCAAGCGCCTCAACCCTAATTACATGGTTAGCGCCAATCAACATTGTCATTTCCATACCATGAAAACCACGTAGTATTGGGCCATAGAAACTATATGTCTGCTCTGCTGCACCGCGTGCAATTAGTGAGTCGGCTGTGTTTCCATAGATTTGAGGAGTTCCTACAAATGCAATTTTAGGGTCTTTAAAGTAACCTAGAGTTTTAGTTAGAAAATCTTTACTTCAGGGTCATTTCCTTCGTCCAGTAACCAAGTGTCGTGCTTATAGTTAGCCCTAACCAATGCAGGAAGACATTTGTGTAACAATTCTACCGACTCAGACGCAGGAACGAAGGTAGTGATAAAAGCTACTTTTAATCCTTTTTCTGGTTTTGAAGCAGAGTGCTCCTTAATGTTTGAAAGTACTGACCATGAGAAAATTGCCATGATAATCGGATGCCATATAACATAAGATACAAACAAGAAAAGCAAGATATCAAAGACATTAAACCAGTCATCAAAATTATTTGGAATGTGAGACGGGTTAAACCACCACACAGCAAAAATAGACACTAGTATTAGTGCCACAGCACTAAATGCAGTGTGCAGGCGCTTTCCATATTTATTCACTAGTATTATTTTAACACAAATAAGACTTTTTAACAACAGATAGTCAACGTAGTTTATATTTTTGTAAATTATGCTAATGAATAAATTATAAGTTCAACAAATAACGTTGTAATTATTTATTATTTGATCTGTTAGATTTGTAGAATTTATCTATGGCCTAAAGAATTTTAGCCCAATTGTATTTTGATAAATTTATCAATTATCCCAAGGATAATTCGACACACAAGATTTTTCTACTGAAGAATCATGTGTGTCCGCCTCGCACCGCTGAGCTCCGGCCGTTCGATTCCCGCGCAAGCCAAACATTGGCTTGCTCTCGAGATTCAGCCAAGAAAAAAGACCAGCCTTAAAGCTGATCTTGTTACTTGGTGAGCCTAACGGGTACTAGGTGGAACTCTTTTTTTGAGGATTTGGTTGAGCTAGATAAACGACTTCAAGATTTTGAAGGATTTTAAGTAAACTTATTGAACACGCAGCCAGTGCTTACACGCAGTTGGAACTATTTTTTTTGAAGTTCATTATCGTATATTTTTTCATATTCGTAATGGTCAAGAAGCCTAACAAGCTTTACAAGACCTAGCAGTCTGAAGCTTTTAAGTAAGGAACCGAGTGCCGATGGAATTGGTATGGCGGCAAGCAATAACCACCAATAATGCCTAAAATAGTTAGATTTATCATTCGATAAGAAAAATCTAACAATAAACTCTATTAAGAAAATACTAGAAATAAATAACTCCATAATTTCGACAGTATGGAGAACAGATTCGTCTATACCTTCAATAAAATACAATGGAATTGTAGCTAAACTAGCTACAACCAGACCACACATTACAGTTTCGACAGCTATGTGTATTTTCAGAGATTTGCTGTATTCAGCTTTAGCTATTTTTTTATTCATAATTTTATAATAGTACTGTAGCCTACCGCGCCCTTATTGTAAGCTACAGTACTAATCCAGTTAGTTATTTGTTGTTTGTAACTATTCTGCCTAGACGGACCGGCATTATAATAAGTGACATTAGTATGCCCACGAGTAGCAGTGCGATCCCTGT
>JBGSIS010000008.1:0-14180 GCA_041742395.1 Saccharimonadales bacterium (SeqCode) | reverse complement strand
ACCTTTATTGTGTAGACCTTCAAGAACTTCAAGGGCATCAGGATACAGTTCGACTCCAGGTAATTTCTTCTTAGCAATTTCGTCTGCCTCTTGAATTATGGCTTCCATATCCTCAAAACCCCATTCTCTAATGTGCTTAGGGAAGGCCCCAAAACTCATTGCTATTTCTTCATCAGTCAGTTTTCGCCCCCTGTTGTCTATAGGGACCCTGCAGGCCTCCAGCCAAATATCTAGAGTCTTAGCTAAATTACCATCCCAGTCTAACAAAATGTATTGGTATTTACTCATTTCACTATTGTACCAAATAAAAAATGACCTAGGTTAGGTCATTATGCTTACGCTTGGAGGGCCATACACCAACAAGTTCGCACTATTGTACGAGGAGCTACTTAGGTGGAAGAATATAATTTATGAAAATGAAGAGGTTTATTCAACTGGTTTAATGGAGTAGAGACTCGTATTTGGTAAGAGTTCATCGTAAGCCTGGGCTGTGGCTATCATTACTTGAATGCAAGACATCGATTGTGGAGGGCCCAGTTCTCTAGGGGGGGTGTCTGTTGCGTCTCCATCGAAAGTTTGTACGAATGCCTGGAAATCACGTGGGTCGTCACCCCGATAGCCATAGAACATTCCTAAATTTGGATTTAAGTAAACTTCTGGACGCATAAAGATACCATAGTACGGTGGTGGCATATTGTCAATTATTGGTGGTCATTGCAGGTACTGCTAAATCGTCTTGAGGATTTAAATTGCTTACGCTTGGAGGGTCCAGTGGGACTCGAACCCACGACACCCTGCTTAAAAGGCAGGTGCTCTAACCAGCTGAGCTATGGACCCTTACTTTTTGTGTTCTTTTCCATATTTACTAAGGAAATTAACTTATTACATTATGCTTATTTTCTCTGAAAAGTCAACATTTTCAAGATGTTACTTGTGATGTTTGTGTTTCTTGTGATGATGATCATGATGCGTTTTATTAGTAATCCACATAGTAATCAAAACAATTAGTGCAGATGCTGAAACAATTAAGTCTTGTGAGCCATTAATGCTCTTTCCTATTTCATTGGCCATAATATTTCCCTGAACACCCGAGCTAAAAAGTGGGACTGCAAATATATATAAGGTTACTCCGACTGCCAGCATCGCCGGAACTTGTAAAAAAACCTGAGTCTTCGGCAAACTAGATCGGAGAATAAACAAAGTCAATACTACTGGAATTAAGAGAAGTAATAAAGAAGAAATTAATTGACTATTATTCCCTTTAACAAATCCACCTACTGCTACAGCTGCATCGTCTCCCACAAAAATTAATAACATTTTTCCAATCAATAAGCTCAAATAAAGATGAACAGCATTAACTCGGAAAAATATTGATAGAAAAATTGGTAAGGCAATAAACCCAGCGAGCATTAAGTACTGTGACATAAGCTAATAATAGCACAAGCTTTATAGATAAATCTGTTTGCCGACCTCTAATTTTGCCTGTTCAGCTACACCATTATTTAACTCGATTACATATTTAGCGTTTTTGCTTGGACAAAAAGATTCGGGATAGGTTTCTGGTTTAGTATTTTTTTTAATATCAGTAATTATCTTATTTTCGTCTATCCAAACTATGTCTATTGCAAACTTCATATCTTTCATCCAAATACAGTGGTTACCCGGTTCATCAAAAATAAAGAGCATTCCCTGATCCACTCCCATCGAAGGTCTTCCTGATAGTCCTGCTACTCTCTTTGCGCTTGTATCGGCAAGTTCAAGTTTAATACAAGTTTCAGGAGTGTAGGTATCGGCGAATGCAACCTTTCCTGATTCTTTTGTTTGTATGGCAATTGGACATGAACTTAATTTGGATTTACTAAAAATTAACGGCAAAGAAATTAAAAGCCCAACAAATAGTATAAGAAGAAAGAGATATACTAATCTATTACGATTTTTAGGCACCGACTCGGTCACGTCGTCGCTTACCCTTAGCATTCTGTTCTACGTATTCAATAATTTTTTCGGCAACGTTTCGATTAGTTAAAGTTTCTGGAGACTTTAAGCTAGCTGAGGAGTTCACTTCCAGAACTAAGGGGCCTTTTTCTGAACGCATAAGGTCCACACCACAAACTGTTAGTCCCATAGCTTTAGCTGCCTTTATTGCCGTTTTCTTTTCCTCGATTGTCAACTGAACCTTTTGACCTACACCACCCTGGTGGGTATTCGATCGGAAATCTTCATCTAGACTTTGCCTCTTTACACTTGCTACTGCACGCCCGTTAACAACCAATACTCGAATGTCTTCTCCAGCAGATTCTTCAACAAACTCTTGTACGAAAAAGTTCACACCTTCCACATAAAAAGCTTGCATTACAGCTTTTGCAGCCTTTTTAGTTTCAGCTAAAACAACCCCATTACCGTGAGTTCCTCTAGCAACTTTTATAATAGCTGGGGTTCCACCGACTAGTTCAATAACTTCTTCAAAGTCAGCTGTTTCTCTAGCCAAAACTGTCTTTGGAATTCCTACACCTGCTTTGGCGAGTAGCTGATAGGTTCTTAGTTTATCTCGTGATCTAACAATTGCAATAGAACTAGCAGTGGTAAAAACTCCTTGCATCTCAAATTGTCTAACTACAGCTGATCCATACTTAGTAAAACTCTGGGCAATCCTAGGAATTATTGCGTCGACATTAATAAGTGGTTTTCCTTTGTAATAGACGACTGGATTACCTTTTTCGATGGCCATAAAGCATTTAACATAGTTAACTACTCTGACGCTATGGCCACGTGCCACAGCTTCTTCCTTGAGTCGTTTTGTGGAATAGTTTCCTGGTCCTTTAGATAAAATTACTATATTCATATTAAATACCTTCAATTGTCATTCAATCACGTATTTTCTTTACGTCAACTACGAATTTACCTCTAAGTACATTACGTCCTATTAAAACTGGATAAGTCTGGGTTGATCTGTCAGCTAGTGTGAATTTAGCTCTGACCTTTCGACCACCAATTTTAACTGGCATTTTAATTACATATCTCTCTTGTTCTTCACCTGTTGAAGGCTTAACCATCCTTAAGTCGTAATCTGTAAAAATATGCTTTTTGCCATCATAGTGAGGACTCTCAGGTCCAAAGAATATAACTTCAAGTTTACCGTTTACTTCTTTTGCTTCAGAGCTCCAAATAGCTGAAGTTCTAGCGCCCGTATCGATTCTAGCCTGAATTAAGTGATCCGATACCGATTCTAGTTCAACACTCTCAACCGGCCCAATAACTGTATTTTTAGGGTTTTTTGTTGTAACTAGGTTCTCGAAAAAATCTAAGTACATTTGACGTTTTTCTTTCATGAATGCACCACTAGCAATTTGTGGGCTGGCATTCACTTCAAGAATATATGGCTTACCGCTACCTTTTTCGAGCATCACATCTACTCCAGCAATATCTCTATTCATTACCTTAGCTGCTTTGATTGAAATATCCTTTATCTTTTCCGGAAAAGTGTTCATGTCCAGTAAAAGAGCATCCGCTCCCTGGGAAGTATTGTTTAGATGAGTAGAGTCATCTGCTCTTTTACGTTCAATAATTAGCCGAACCTGATTTTCAATAACTACAAGTCTTAAATCGCTATCATTAGGTATGAACTTTTGAGCTATAAAATTACTACCTTTATTTTCACTAACAATCTTCTTGAAACTCTCTTTATCTTTAACTAAGAAGTTATCTCTACCAGTTGCTCCGTCTATAGCCTTAAAAATAAAGGGTAGACCTAAGCTCTCTTCAAGGTAGTCAAACTTTTTAAAGAAATGTTCCATAGGCAAGTAGACGGTTTTAGGAATTTCAAATTTACCACGGGCCAATCTGGCCATTTGAGTAAGCTTGTACGCTGGAATATACTGTCTCAACTCACTTCCAATAAACCTTACATTATTATGCTCAAGAGATTCAGCGATTGTCGATGCTTGTTCGTGATATCTGAAATAAGATTTAAAATATATAGCATCAAAATTGGTTAACGGCTCGTTTGTAGAAACGAAAAATGAATCAATTTTGTTTTTTTCAAGGTTAATTTGAATATCGTGGTAGTTATGCCACTCAATATTTATATTACCGTCAAAACCCTTGTTAAGATCATCCACGAATGAATCATTTATAGCAATATTCTCATCAATTTCAGCAGATGAGATTATAGCAATTCTATAAATTTTACTTTCTTGGAGTTTCACTTAATTATTATATCATTTTTTGTTACTTATTTCAACTATTTAGTTTTCTAGTTTGCGTTGTTAACTCTTGTATAAGCCAGCCATATTACTGAAAGCAATATAATAAGGATAACTACTATCATAGTAAAAAAGCCGTCTTGGTTGGATTGTTTCTTCATGTTCTGCTTTTATTATTAAATAGCTTAAGTTTTAAATCAAAACTTTGTGGCTTACCAAAAGTGTTTTTTACTGGTACCCTGAAATTTTTCAAGTAGTTCTTTTTGTTCTTTAGAAAGTTTACTTGGAGTATCTACTACTATAGTAACTATATGTGCTCCCCTAGATGTTCCCTTTATTTCCGGGACACCATGACCAGATAGTTTAAAGTCCGTGCCACTTTGTGTGCCAGCAGGTACCTTCATAGTTACTGGGCCATCAACTGTATCGACCTTAATCTCCATACCAAGTGCAGCCCCAACCATTCCGACATGTTCCTCGCTTAATATAAGATTGCCTTCTCTAGTAAATTTCTTATGAGGTTTTACTCTAATATTCACGTATAAATCACCCTTTGGACCGTTTGCTATTGCTTCGCCATGTTCTCTTAGTCGAATAGTCGCACCGTCATCAACTCCAGCCGGGATTTTTAAAGTAATGGTTTGTTTCTTTGATTGAGTTCCTTGGCCTTTACAGACAGAACAAACTTTTTCTGGAATCTTGCCTCGACCCTTACAGACATTACAGACAGTCGCCTGTTGGATATTACCGAATATAGTCTGTGTAACCCTATATGACTGGCCAGAGCCCTTACAATTATCACAAGTCTTCAGTTCGTATCCTGGCTCAACTGTACTGCCTTTACAATGTTCACAATTATCGTGCAAATTAAGAGTAATATCTGACTCGGTGCCAAAAACAGCTTCTTCGAATCCTATCTCAATATTGGCTTCAACATCTCTGCCCCTTGCTGTTCGTCTTTGTCCTTGCTGACCTGATCCCCCAAAAAAGCTACTAAAGATATCACCCAAACCAAGATCGCCAAAGTCGAAGTGCATTTCTTGACCACCGGCACCATTGTAGCCTCCGAACCCTTCGAATGGATTACCGCTAGAACTGCCCCCTGAACCACCAACACCAGCATGACCAAACTGATCGTAACGCTGACGTTTTTTATCGTCTTTTAGTACTTCGTAAGCCTCGTTAACTTCCTTGAACTTAGATTCGTCACCGCCTCTATCGGGGTGGTGTTCAATAGCTAGTTTACGAAATGCCTTTTTGATTTCGTCGGCACTCGCGTCTTTTTTGACTCCTAATACTTCGTAATAATCTCTTTTTGACATATAAACTATTTTAGCACTTGATGCTATAGAGTGCTAGTTAAAATAATAATCTCTGAATTTTAATAGGAAAAGGCCTAGCATAATTAAATACCAAACAATTAATACTTTGTACTTATTGGAGAATAACCAGTTATAATATTTTTTAGAATTCTTACTTTTAAGATCACTTAACAAGTCAAGTGTTGCATAAATAAATATCGGTATACTAACAATCCAGCCTACCGCACAGAATATACAAATCTTACCAATTGAATATAGACTAACAGCAAAGAACCACATACTAAACATGATAAGAATAGTGGCTAATCCGAAAACAATTTTTTTAAACTTAGTGTTGAATTTGATTTCGGATAGTAATGCAAAGCCAGCCATTGCTAGCATTGAAAACACAACTATACCGATAAAAGCATTTGGAAAACCAAATAGTGCTGCCAATTTATTTCCTAATACTGCTCCACAATCAATGATTGGGTTGAGGTTGCAGTTTAGAGCTTTGTCGGGGTTTTTAAGCATCGTTATTCGTTCGGAAGCTTGCCACACCATAGCTACAAAGCCTAAAACACCACCAATAGATAAAATATAACCGTATTTTTTATTAAAGTCTTTCATACTACTATTCTACACTGTCTAATCTTCGGATGCATTTGGTAATGCAAGAATCGTATATAGGCCATTGTTTTCTGTTGAGATATTGAACTCTAGACTTCTTACAATTTCATTTGCTCGTTTAGTAGAAATGATGTCATCACAAAAACCAAGAGCAATCTCTCGTTGTTCATCATTAAGTAATCCGCCCTGGTGATTCTGTTCTATGGCTAATTTGAGATCCAAAACACCCTGGAGTATATAACTAGTCTTTACAGTAATTGGCACTAAATATTCACCATGAATGTAATCTGGGCCATATTCCGTAACGGATTCTTGCCATATTCCTCGTTCTCGGTCGTTTAGCATGTTAAGTTATTTATCTTCTTTTTTGTCGTCGACAACTTCCCCTTCAGTTGGTTCGTCTTTTATATCGTCTTCCTTTGATTTAGATTCTTCGTCAGAAGAAGAGTCGTCGGCTGTAGTGTTTTCATACATCTTTGCGCCAATTGGCATCAATTTTTCGTTTAGTGCTTTGGCAGCCGTTTCGATAGCTTCCTTGTCAGCTTTTTCGTCTGAGAGTACTTTTTTAGCTTCTTCGACAGCTTCGTCTAAGACTTTTACATCATCTTCGCTTATTTTATCATTATATTCAGTCTTCATTTTCTCGGCCTGGTAAACAGCGTTGTCTAGAGAGTTTTTAGCGTCTATAGCTTCACGCTTTTGCTTGTCCTCTTCGGCATTAGTTTCAGCTTCTTTAGCCATTTTCTCAACTTCAGTCTTATCTAAGTTACCGCTATTTTGAATAGTGATACTTTGTTCCTTACCAGAACCTTTGTCCTTGGCGGTTACATTCAATATACCGTTAGCGTCTAAGTTGAAGGTAACTTCAATCTGCGGAATACCACGAGGGGCTGGAGGGATACCGTCTAGTACAAATCTACCTAGAGATTTATTATCGGTAACCATTTCTCTTTCACCTTGTACAACATGGATTTCTACCTGTGGCTGATTATCGGCTGCTGTGGAGAATGTTTCACTTTTACTAGTTGGGATTGTAGTGTTTCGTTCAATTAGCTTCGTTGAAACTCCACCAAGAGTTTCTATTCCTAGTGAAAGTGGAGTTACGTCTAGTAGTAGCACGTCTTTAACATCACCTTGTAAAACACCACCTTGAATAGCAGCACCTACGGCAACTACTTCGTCAGGGTTAACGCCCTTCATTGGATCCTTGCTAAATATTTTCTTAACCTTCTCTTGAACTGCTGGCATTCTTGTCATTCCACCAACTAGAACTACCGAGTCTATATCACTTGCACTTAAACCGGCATCTTTCAAAGCTTTCTCGCAAGGAGCAGCTGTTTTGTCGACTAGATCGCCGACTAGTTGCTCAAGCTTAGAACGAGTTAGTTTATGTTCAAAGTGTTTTGGACCCTCAGCATCTGCCGTTAAGAATGGTAGGTTAATGTTTACTTCATTTGTTGTAGAAAGCTCAATCTTAGCTTTTTCAGCTTCATCTCGGAGTCGCTGCATTGCTGCGTTGTCGTCAGTGATATCTATTCCACTATCTTTTTTGAACTCATCAACAAAGTAATTAACTAAAACTCTGTCAAAGTCTGCGCCACCAAGATGAGTATCACCATTTGTGCTTTTTACTTCAAATACACCGTCGCCAAGTTCTAGAATTGATACGTCAAATGTACCGCCTCCAAGGTCGTAAACAACGATCTTTTCGTCAGTTTTTGTATTTTTGTCCAAACCATAGGCAAGTGCTGCAGCTGTTGGCTCGTTAATAATTCTTTTTACTTCAAGACCGGCAATTTTACCAGCATCTTTTGTTGCTTGTCTTTGAGAATCATCAAAGTAAGCAGGAACAGTAATTACTGCTTCTGTTACCGCCTCACCCAAGAAACTTTCAGCGTCAGCCTTAAGCTTACCAAGTACCATTGCGCTAATTTCTTCAGAGCTGTATTCCTTGTCGCCCATCTTTACTTTTACGCCACTTTTACTCTTGACCATTTCATAGCCCATAAGTTTTATGTCGCGCTGAACTTCTTTATCTTCCCATCTTCTACCAATTAATCTCTTAACTTCATAAATAGTATTTTTAGGATTGGTTACTTGTTGTCTGCGAGCAACCTGACCCACTAATCGTTCACCATTCTTATTAATGGCAACTACACTTGGTGTAGTTCTTTGACCTTCACTGTTGGCAATAATCTCTGGTTTTCCAGCCTGCATTACAGCCATGGCACTGTTAGTTGTACCTAAGTCTATACCTATAATTTTTCCCATATTCTAATCTCCTTTTGTAAATTAATTTAGCACTAATTAAGCTATACTGCCAGTTTACCTAATTAGCACTCGTGTGTCAAGAGTGCTAATTTATTTTCACTAATCTTGTGTTTATTAGATATAAAATACCCAATTAATGTTACTAAAGGCCTATATAATTTAATTTTAGCCGTTCTTTACTCTAACCATAGCGTGCCTGATTACAGAATCGCCAAGCACATAACCGGATTGTAGTTCTTCACTAACAATTTCTTTATCGCCATCACCTTCTTCCATACTGATTGCTTCATGGAACTCAGGATTGAACTCTTCTCCAACTGTTTTTATTTTGGATACACCTATTTCAGAAAGTGTTCTCTCGAATTGTTTAACTACACCTTGGACACCTTTAACATAGTCATTATCTTCTAGCTCTTTTGGAACATGACTTAGTGCCCGCTCAAAGTTATCGATTACCGGCAACAAGTCAGCAATAATTTCTGACTTTACTAGTTGTTTAATATTACTAATTTGGTCCTGGTGGCGTCTTCTAATATTTTCACTATCGGCTCTTTCTCTTTGTAATGCCAGAGTAAGTTGCTGGATTTGTAATTCATACTCATTAAGTTCAGTTGGCTGGGTAGAACCTAAGTCATCCTCATTTTGAATTTCATCATAGTTATCGTCTTGGTTATCGTCTTTTTTATGCTTCGTCATATAATGCCCCTTCCAGTGATCTTCCGGCATGTGCCACAAGCGCCATAACATCTCGGTAACTTTGTCTTGTTGGCCCAATTACCCCAATATAGCTCTTGTCGGAGTAATTACTTCGGAATTTACATATTATTAATGAACAACCTGCACTTCTTCCAATAGGATTCTCGGCACCAATATAAACGCTAAGAGGCTCGTTCGGGGCCGCTTCTCTTATCCATGGCTCTAAATTATCCAATAGTGTGGCTACTTGCTTAACTTGCCCGCCGTTAATAAACTCTGGCTGACCAAACAAATTGCTTAAACCGCTCATGTATAACTGATCGCCAATGGTCGCCATACCAAGATTATGGGTAAGTTCCACTAGTGTATCTACAGCGTTTCTTATCATTCTTTCTGGAACTCCCCCGTGTCCAACCCTTGCAGTTAGTGCTCTTTCGGCTCGTTGTTCAGTAGGGTTTTTATCTTTAGAGTCTAAGCCGTTTACGTAGTAGCGATAACCTTTGTCGGTTGGAACTCGTCCAGCACTAGTGTGAGGCTGTTGAATGAATCCTTTTTTCTCTAGGTCTGCCATTTCTGAACGAATAGTTGCTGAAGACACGTTAAACACCTTCGCTAAAAGACTTGACCCAACCGGTGAGGCAACTTCAGCGTATTGTTCGACAATTGCTTTGAGTATTTTTTGTTGACGTTCTGATAGATTGTTCATAAAAAACCTTAATGTTATTCTATATCTTTAGCACTCGGTAGTCAAGAGTGCTAAGAAATGCTACAATTATTATGTTATTTAAAAAAAGGTTTTATACTATGAAAAAAGCACCAGAATTTGAACTTCTAGACCAAGACGGAAAAATGGTTAAACTGTCTGATTACAAAGGAAAGTGGGTTGTTTTATATTTCTACCCTAAAGATGACACCCCAGGATGTACAACTGAAGCTTGTAATTTTAGAGACGAAAGAGAATCTATTGCCGAACTTGGTAATGCTGAAGTAATTGGAATCAGCAAAGATAGTGTTAAGTCGCACAAAAAATTCTCCGAAAAACATAATCTCAATTTTACTTTGCTAAGTGACGAATCAATGGACACCCTGAAATCTTACGAGGCATGGGGTGAAAGAAGTATGTATGGAAAAATTTACATGGGTATCATAAGATCTACTTATATCATTGACCCAGAAGGTAACATAGCTAAACATTACCCCAAAGTTAACCCCAAGAAACATGCTGTAGAAATCATAAATGACTTAAAAGATTTGCAAAAGTAAATATGTAAGCGTTAGAATAATAAGTACAAATAAAAACTTATAAAAAAATCCCCGCATTCTCGTAACGCGGGGATTTTTAATTTTTTAAAGCTCTTTTCTCCATACTGGAGCATGTACACCAGTCCCATAATGGTCGTTAATCACGGCTGTTGGTTGACCATAGCGGCCGTTATAAAAACCATGTGCTGTATTCTTATATCGAGGACCACTATTTAGAATTACTTCACTTCTTCCCTGAGCGCTAGCTACAGACTCTATATGATCAAAAAGTTTACTGCCTATACCCCTTCCCCTAGAATTAGAATCTACGAAGGCGTTTATAATCTCAGTTGGGTTATCGGATTGGGTATATTCAGCCATTAGTGCATCAGGTTCTCTAATGCCAACCATGCCAAGTACTCTACCTCCTGCTTCTTCGGCAATAAAATATTGTCTTTCGTGATTACCATTTGCGGATTCTTCGACTGATGATACTACCGATTGTACTTCATCTTCTATAACATCACCTGTTTCGGAGTTTCTTATCCAAGTTTCAAGTATAGGTTTTAGAAATTCACCATCTCCAGTCTGTGCTGGTCTAATAGTAATTTCTGGAGGTATTTGTATTTTTTCTGACACATACAATATTTTATATTGTATTTAAGTTTTTGTCAATCCCTCTTAAGCATGACCGTGAAGGCTTCGGCTGGAATATCTACTTTTCCAAACTTCTTCATTCTAGTCTTACCTTTCTTTTGCTTCTCTAGGAGCTTTTTACGCCTCGTAACGTCTCCTCCATAGAGTTTTGCCGTTACATCTTTTCTAAAGGCCTTAACGTCTTCTCTAGCTATAAATTTGCCCCCAATAGCAGCCTGAAGAGGAATAACAAAGTTCTGTCTAGGAATAACTTCCTTCAACTTCTCTACCGTTTCCCTACCTAAACTTGGGGCTTCAGATCTATGCACCATAATACTAAGAGCGTCTACTTTTTCTCCGGCCACATAAAAATCTAACTTAACTAAATCTTCTGCCCGATATTCGTCCAGCTCATAATTAAATGAACCGTAGCCACTAGTCACACTCTTTAGTTGATCATAAAAATCCGTTAACAGGTTTGCCAGTGGCGCCTCGAATGACACTAATGCTAGCTGAGCATCTACAAATGAAATGTTTTTTTGAATACCACGCTTAGATGAAATTAATTGAATGACTGCGCCGACATAATCTTTGGGTACTACAATCTCTCCTTTTATCCACGGTTCTCTGATTTCTACAATATTAGCCGGATCCGGCAGATCGGCGGCTGATTTGATATCAATATTATCACTATTATTTAAAGTAATCTGGTAGTCAGTTGATGGATTAGTAACGACTAGCGTAAGATCGTACTCTCGTTCTAGGCGTTCTCTAACAATATCCATATGAAGTAGACCTAAGAATCCAATCCTAACTCCAAAGCCTAAAACTGGCGAGTTTTCTAAGTCATACTGCAAAGCTGAGTCACTTAAACTAAGCTTTTCAATTGCATCCTTAAGCTCTTGGTAATATTCGTTACTTTCAGGAAAGAATCCAGCATAAACAAATGGCCTGACGTCTTTATATCCCTCTAATGGTGATTCTGCCCTTGCACTACTTAAGGTCACTGTATCACCAACTTTTGCTTCTCTGGTACTCTTTAAGTTAGTGACGATATAGCCAATTTCGCCACTATTTAATTGATTTGTTGGTTTCATTCCAGGCTGTAAAACGCCAACTTCTAGGGCTAAACCATCAGCATCGGTAGCCATCATTTGAATTGAGTCTGATTTTTTAATTGATCCATCGAAAACCCTTATGTATAAAATAACTCCCCGATAATCATCGTAGTAGCTGTCAAAAATCAAAGCTCTAGTTTTATCTATAGACCCTCCAGTAGGTGCCGGAATTTCTTTAACTACTTCTTCAAGAACTTTTTCGACACCTAGACCTGTCTTGGCAGAGATATGAAGAATATCTTCTTTGCTGCAACCCAATAAATTAACAACTTCAGCACTTACTCTTTCTACATCTGCAGCCGGTAAATCAATTTTATTTAATACAGGGATAATTTTTAAGTCAGCTTCTAGGGCCAGATAAACATTCGCCAGTGTTTGGGCCTGGATACCCTGAGAAGCGTCAACAACTAGTATTGCCCCTTCACAAGCCTGAAGACTTCTTGATACTTCATAACTAAAGTCAACGTGACCAGGCGTATCTATTAGATTAAGTTCATAATCTTTATATTTCATACTTACTGGCGCAAGTTTTATGGTTATACCCTTTTCCCGTTCCAAATCCATTTTATCCAATAGCTGAGCTTTCATATCACGTTTTTGAACGGTATTAGTAAGTTCCAGAAGTCTGTCGGCTAAAGTACTTTTTCCATGATCAATATGTGCGATAATACAAAAATTTCTTATATTAGTTTGGTTAATCATTAATGTCCTGTCTCTTCATGCTTAACAGAGTATAACAAAATTTAACTTAAATACTTACTTTGAGAGGTTTATAGATAGCTTTTTTAATGTGAGCAATCACTGACTTCGCTTCATCTAAATTAAATAGCCAAGAAATTAGCAAGTAAACCAAAGAGGTGACTCCAGCAATTGTGGCTAATTTTGTTCCTAGAGTAACGAATCCTTTATCACTAATTTGGAGTGGCAATAACGACACCATCAAAAAGGCAGTTAAAATAGCAAAACCAGTAACTGATAACATCTTTAGTATGGCCGACCAAAACTCTCTGTCTAAAAGTTTCTTATCTCTATAGATCATTACGATAAATAAAATTACTACTTCAACTGCAGCGACAATCGACTGGGCGATTGCTAAACCTACTATCCCGTAAGATGTTGGCCTAGATAATAAGTAGGCTAATACAATATTAAGCCCAATAACAAAAAGTGAGATAAGAAGGGGAGTCATGGTGTCTTTTTGAGCGTAAAACCATCTGGAAAGCATTGAATAAATAGACCTGAACAAAATAGCTACTGCGAAATATCCAAAAACCAAGGCAATCTCAGGTGCACTATTAGTAAAAATTAAACGTGCAAAATATCCTCTAGCGAAATAGCTAACCACTGCTATCGGCAATGTTAACCAGATAATTACTCTAAGGATTTGAAGAAAATCTTTTCTAAATAAATCTTTTCTATTTTGAGCTAAACGTTCAGTGAGTTTTGGAAAAGCCGCAGTACTAATTGTAGTACCTACTAAAAGTATAGGTGTAGTATGCAGAATATAAGCATTCTCATAATAGCTAATGTTTCCAGCACCTAATCTTGCCGCAAAGTTAGTTTCAGCAATACTGTTTATTGAATCTACACCCTGGTCAATAGATCTTGCTGGAAGAAGTCGTAATATTTTTTTAAAATCCGTACTCCTCCACATAATTCTTGGTCGCCATCTAAAGTTTGCCCCAATTAATCCGAACATAACTACTACAAGCTGTAAAACCGCACCTGCCATAGCGCCAATACCAAGCCCAACTATTCCGACGTTATCTTTAAAAATATATACACTAGCCATAATTGCTGCGTTATAAAATATTGGTCCAGCTGCGAAAAAGAAAAATCTACCAAAAGCCTGTTGTGCACCAGCAAGAATTCCCGAAATTGTAAATAAAAGGGGATTAAAGGCAATTAAACGCATAATCATAATTGCATTACTAAATTCTTCAGCCGGTAAATTAGGTGCAACTATGTAGCGAATAAGTGGCTCTGCAAAAATAATTATAATTACACCAACAATGGCCATTACTACAGCCAATAGATTAAGTAAGCTTCCGGTTAAATCCCAAACACCCTTTTTATCACCCTTA
>JBGSIS010000007.1:0-4620 GCA_041742395.1 Saccharimonadales bacterium (SeqCode) | reverse complement strand
AGTACCATTAGGTACGGTAGCCAAACCTTCATTAAAACCTATGAATGTCGCATCATTTCTGGGAGGAGTAGAACATGTATTTCCGCTAGCGAAGGTACTACCTGCTGCAGCATCGTTGCCGTATATTTTGAAGTAGGGTCTGCTTACTGGAGAAATTGAGGGTGGATTACCGCCGTTATTACAATCAATATTAACTATATTCGTAGGAAAACCTATATCGGTATAAGTCAACCTACCACTCGCAGAATATACTCCTGGTGATAGTCCAGGAAATAGATATGGAAATATTACTGTACCCCCAACATTCGAAGCAGGTGGAGGCGGGTCAACGTTCTGTGTTCGTGTCTGAAAAAGTGAGTATGCATTTGAAGGATCTATCCCCCTACCCGCTGATCCAGGGCTATACTGCCAGTTCAAAGTAATTCTAAATGGCTGAGAAACCTCTAATCCGGTTGGATCTGTTCCTATGCTACAAGTTGGCCTAACGCACGGCGGAATTCCAGTTGGAACATCAACAAAAGCAACGGCTCCACCTGCAGTACCAGTAGAATTATTTAGTACTCGCACAAGCACTGCCCTACTGTGAGCATCTCTATAAATTGCAGGAACGGTTGAGCTAAATGAACCACCAGCGGCAACAACTGGATTAGGTAATCTGATCCAGTCTGTATTCGTATTATTTCTAATCCTAATCTCTACCGTTGGTGTACCCTGTGAATCGGTTGCTGTACCTGTAATTGTTGGGTTACCTGCGGTACAAGAACTAACCGCTACAGCAGTTAGTGAAGGATCTTGATCAGGAGGAGGACAAGTCACATCAACGTCTGGCTCTGCATAAGGTAGAGCAAACTGTACACCATTATTATCTCTGACATTCTCCCATCTCCAAGTGTAACTATCGTCAGTCTGAATCCTCATTAGCGTACTATTAACAATAGTTGCATCTCTTTGAACATCATTACCGCCTATATAGTTATTTTCGTCCGTAGAACTTAAAAAAGCCATTTGCGTAGAACTAAGCTCTTGCCCGGTTTCATTATTCCTGAGTACCCATCTAATATCTACATCCTGAGGCGTTGTACTGGGTGGTCTATCTGCGTCGTACCATCTCAAATTGAACTGATTCGTAGCAGTACATGGAGTCTTGAAGTTGAGAGAATAGGTTGAATTACCTCCTCCATTTAAGGGAAGGTTAACTAACGACATGTTATATCCAGTACCCTGGGTGGCAGCAAAGCCAATTCTGGTGTAGGCTGTCTCTGTTGTCAGAGCATTATTGGAGTATCCCCGAGCCGATACCCTGAACCCATTAAGACCAGTCGTCTTATGTCGGACAATTAAATACAGATGCCTGAAGCCATCTGTTGCGTTCGGAACATTAACCGCAACAGTGAATCCAGGTGCAGAACCTGCAGCATGTATTTGAATTACATCTTGGAAGGAATTATACTCTGGCGTGCATGCGCCATTGTCTTTGGCTCCAGATGCACTTGAGCCGCAAACCTGAAATGTAGTATCATCAGCCTGAGCGATCGTAGGAGATGCTGCATCAATACCACCTGCGTCATGGAATCTACCATCTTGAATATTAATTCTAAAATAGTTTGTATTTCCTGAAAATTTTAATTTTACTACAGAAGCAGGTGCACTTAAAAATATATTGACACCATCTGCATTTGATACAGATATATATTTGTTAGTTCCGTCCGGATAACTATCGTAAGCCGCACTCGCCTTAGGTGACATAGCAAAAAATATACCAACAAAAACAAGTGAAATAATTAGCATTAACTTTATTCTATTGCTAAAAGCTACATTCACTGAGTACTACCCCCCTGAAGTTCCTGTAGAGAAAGTGTTCCTTCGCTGTTAGTATTGAGTTTGGTTATAAATTCTTCTCCACCATTGGCATTAACTATGTCTAGTGCTTTTTTGTAGTATTTTACAGAGAGTTCCTTATTACCTACTGAATCTGCCTTACGTGCAGCAGCAACTGGTAAATAAACATCTATTTTATTCTGTGATTCATTAAACTGAATAACCTTGTCTATACATTCAAAGTCAGCAATCTGAACACAAACGTTAGATAAGGAAGAATTAACTATCAATGAGTCCCCCTGTGTTAAGTTACTCTGAGAAGTTATCTGATCTAGCTTTGTTTTAGCTTCAGTGTACTTTTGTTGAATAATCAACTGATTTATTTCAGTCAGTAAAGAAGGATCTAATGCACTTGGCGGTAATTCTGCCTTCTTCATAGATTCAAAATTTTCTTTGAGTATTTTTTGTGCTTCTTCTTGAGCTGGGTCTTTATTTAAAAAATAAAAAGTTGCAGAAGAAATAGTAATAATAACTAGAAATATAGCTAAAGCTATAAGTATAGGTTTATTACTTCTTTTTACTTTTGGTGCTGGAGTAGTATCTTTTTCCATAAATTAATATCAAAACTCTTGAGCTTATAATATCATTAGTATATTAATGAATACAATTTATAAAAAAATAAAATACACAGAATATAGCGTATTATTTATTATTGCTAACGGTATTTTGGGTCTTTCAATTTTAAATAATTGGATTTTGTTGGGGATTTTTGCAGTTTCATTAATGTATATTTACGAGCAAAGGTTATTACAGAAAAATTTTTGGGTTCATTTTGTGAGTATCGTAGTAGGAACATCTTTAATTTTTATTTCTACTACATTTTGGTTTATAAATATATCTGCATCTGGTTGGAGTTCAAAAATATGGATATTAGACCCCTCCGCCTGGTTATTTATAGTAATTGTTATTTGTTCGTTATTTGCCAGCTTATTTGTAGCTATATTGCGAATAAGTTTGCGACTAATAAATAATAAAACTAAACCGTCAAACTATCTATACCCACTATGCTGGGCGGTACTTTTGATGTTAAGTGAAATTGCGCTTTCCTATTCCCTGGCGTTCATCATAAAAGGAAATGGCGTACCACTAAGGCCGTCATGGAACTTTAGTTCTTCGGCTCTATTAGTTTCAATCAACGTTTTTACCAAAAACATTTCAGGAGTATTAGGTTTCTGGGGAACTTCGTATTTAATGTACTTAGTTTTAGCTTTATTTATAGAATCAATTAGTAAGTATTTAAAAAGTAAAAAAGTAAATTATATTTTTATGCCTGCGGTTTTGATTATTACTGTGGTAATTTCTGTGTCTTTAATAGCAACAACACTTCAAAAAGACACCAATAATCAAACAGTTAAAGCCTATTATGTATCTTCCAAAGATTCTTCTAACAGTTACTTAGATTCTTTAATAGATTCTTTAAATATTAGTAAAGAGCAACCTACATTAATAGTTCTTCCAGAATATAGTTCATTGATTAGACCCTTCCCTGAAGGTCCCCTCAATAATATAAACAAAGATTATCGCGAAGAATTAAAAAATAAAATTAAAAATACCAATACGATAGTAATCGGAACTGAAGACGAATACATAGATGGTAAAAAATCTCCTATGACCTATATTCTCAATAATAACCTGGATGTAATATATAAAAAGCCAAAAGAATTTCTCGTACCAGGTGGAGAGTACATGACTCCTTGGATAGCCGAACTGATGAAAAAAGTTGACAAAACTAGCGTAAATAGGTTCTACGCAGAAAGAGGAAAATCAGTAGTTAAACAAAAAAATGATTATCCGCAAAATGTTATTGGTGTAGGAATTGGTGCATGTTCTGCAAATATTACTCCTTACTTCTATCAAAAACAGGTAGTTAATAATATAGAAATACTTGCCAGCAATTTGTCATTTGCCCAATTTAAAACAGCACCTGAATACGAACGTTACACCGAGAGATTCGCAAAATTCATTAGTGCATCACTGAACAAGCCAATGATAATTTCGAGCGTGCAGGGAAATTCTTTTGTTTTTAGCAAAGACGGTAGTCCAATAAGTAAATCTTTACAAGAGGTAAACAGTATCGAAATATCTTCGAACAGAAGTAACACGATATACGGAATTTTAGGGGATTTTTATATTGTATCTTTAATCATACTTACAAACTTAATTGTAATTATATTCATCTACTATAAAAATCACTTTAAGATTAAATTACAAAAAAAGAAATAATATATAAAGTTATATGCCATTCAAATCAACTACGAATAATTATAAATAAAACACCTGTAATTGTAGACAAAATTAACAAAACGAATAACAGCTTAAAAGCTCTTCTATACTGAAATGCCCATTTCCCACCTTGATGTATTTCAATTTTTAGATCTTTACTTTCAGAAACTTCTTCTATTTTATCAGCAGAATCATTTTCTTTTAAAGAAGATTCTTCTACTGGGCTGGTAGTAGTATTTTTTTGCATATTATTCTAATTATAGTCTAGATAAATAATTGTTTTTTTGCAATATGATCATATTATCTTTTAATTATAAATTTTTCTAAAAAATTGGCGGCAGAGTCCTTATGCCATCATACTTATATCCGTTACTCTGGCCCCCAAAATCAGTAGGATTAAGATATACTTCTGGGCTGAAGTTGAATACTTCTGCTATGTTGGCACTAGTTCGGGGTTCTGCGCCAGCTGGAGCACTACGGTAATGACCATTAGTTCTTAATAGTTTTACTTGTCTAGCT
>JBGSIS010000006.1:0-46460 GCA_041742395.1 Saccharimonadales bacterium (SeqCode) | reverse complement strand
GCTTTACTTTTTGCGGGAGTAAAAAATCTCCTGCGTTCTAGGATTGTTGTTTGTCCCATTGTACCCTCACTCCTTTTACGAAGTGCTAGTTAAGAATCAAAGTGTCTCTCATCACCCTGATACCAATCTAGTAATTCGTTTATTTAAGTTATTAATGTTTGTAGTTTTTGTTAGAGTTGCTACGATATTTAATTCTACCGATGCCAGCTCTTCTGAATCCTTTTTTATATTAGAGTTCAGAAGAACTGGCATTATTTACGTATCGATTACTGTAGTCTTTCGCTCTTTAATCTGCAGAAGTTCTTTTTCAAAACCTGCGATATCTTTAAAGCGCCTGTAGACACTAGCGAATCTTACGTAAGCAACTTCGTCAAGCTTTGCTAATCTTCCCATAACCATATCGCCAATCTTTCCAGATTGTATTTCTTGTTCTCCGCAAGAATAGATATCTTGTTCTATGTCAGCAACAAGATTCTCTAACTGCATACTGGTTACTGGAGTTTTTTCGCAAGCTCTATACAGACCTGCAAGTAGTTTATCCCGGTTAAAGAGCTCTCGATTGCCATTATTCTTTACTACTATAAGTTGGGGCCTTTCAACCCTTTCGTATGTCGTAAATCTATAGTGACATTGAATGCATTCTCTTCGTCGTCTAATTGCCTCCCCTTCAGCAACGTCACGAGACTCAATAACCTTGGTGTCTACTTGATGGCATTGACTGCATCTCATATTGCACCTCCTTTGTACTAGTTAATATTTTTGTTTCAATAAAGAACCTTACACCCCTATTCAAACAAATTTTTATTTTCTAGCACAAGTTATTTATTCGTTTAATGTGCCGGTCACTACCTATTTCTAATCCCATATATAGTGCCTATACAAAATATAATACTCCACAAATAGCGTAATGCAATACTAATATTGGTGTATTATTTACGGTAATGTTTTCCAAACAACACTACGTTTGTATCTGTTAATTAGCCTTTTTTGTCGTCAGAATTATGCTTTCGACGGGTAAGTCTTCTAAGAAAGGACGGTTTTTCTAGTTCTTCGTCGTCATCATCAGCTGGCAATACACTTGAATCAGATTTTTCTTCAATTTTCTTTTCATCTTCTTTGTCTACAGAGCTGGAATCAATTGACCAAATGTTAGGGACTGGCTTATCGCTAGTGAAGTCTCCAATATCGTGTTTGGAAGAAGTATCTAATTTCATGTTAATTTCATCTAAATCTTTACTCTCGACTTTTGTCTCAGTGACTGCTTTGCTGTTGTCGTCTTCGCTAGCTTCAAAATTATCGTCGGACGAAGTCATAGAACTGCTTTTAGAAGTATCATTTGAATTAAACGAGTAGCTGTTAGTTGGGACTGCATTTACAGCACTTCGATTAGTATAATAAGTAGCGTCAAATCCAGTAGCTACAACTGTTATAATCATCTCGCCAGCAAGATCTTCGTTAATTGTTGCACCAAATATAATGTTAGCCTCTGGATCTGCGGCAGCAGTAATGGTTTCGGCAGCAGTATTAATCTCATGCATAGATACATCCGTACCGCCAATAACGTTAAATAGAACTCCTCTGGCGCCGTCGATAGATACTTCTAGTAGCGGAGACTCAATTGCCTGTTGTGCAGCCTGAACGGCTCTATCTTCGCCGCTAGCTCTACCTATTCCCATCAAAGCAGATCCGGCGTTACTCATTACTGCCTTAACATCAGCAAAATCCAAGTTAACCAGTCCATGAACTGTAATCAAATCTGAAATACCCTGAACACCCTGTCTGAGAACATCGTCGGCAACCTTAAAAGCTTCTAGAAGTGGAGTTGAACGATCAATAGTCTGTAATAACCTATCATTAGGTATAACTATTAGTGTATCGACTGCATCGCGCAGGTTTTCGATAGCCAAATCAGCGTTTTTTCTTCTTTTTTCTCCTTCGAAAGCAAATGGTTTTGTTGCAAAACCAACAACTAGTGCACCGTATTCTTTAGCTGTTTTTGCAATTACATGACCAGCGCCACTTCCTGTACCACCACCAGCGCCAATAGTAACAAAAACCATATCTGCGTCAGAAACGGCTCTTTTTATTTCCTCGATGGATTCTTCAGCTGCTTTCTGACCTGCTGTTGGATTAGCACCAGCACCCAAACCCTTTGTTGTTTCATGGCCAATATGAATTTTGGTATTAGCCTTAGAATGGTGCAGTGCTTGCGCATCGGTGTTTACAGCAACAAATTCTACCCCTGTTACTCCGGAGTCAACCATACGATTAATTGCTGCCCCGCCTGCTCCACCAACACCAATTACCTTAATTCGTGCAAATGTTTCTATAGCTGGATCTACTTGTGGCATATATAATCAACCTCTCTTTTCTATACACCGAGTATACCTCATAAGGTTCGTCGGTTCAATTATTAGATTTAACGTCTAAATTTCTTCAAAATTCCCTCTACCGCAACAAAGACAGAATTGTTTGGCTCGCCAGGTGCAGTTTTACTAACAGATGGCATCATTAACATATCTAGCATCATTAGACCGACAGCTGATGTATAAGCTAAGTCTTGGACGGTGTCTACAAGTCCACTTAAAGGCTGTAACCTACCTACTCTAGCAGGAAGTTCTAGCTTTTCTTTAGTAAAATCAGCTATTCCGGGTAATTTTGAAGTGCCTCCAACTAAAACAACACCTCCAGGTAATTTTCTAGATTTGTTAATCTTCTTAAGTTCTTTGTCTACTAGTTCAAGTAATTCTTCTACTCTTGCTTCGGCAATCATCTTTATATCTCCACCATCAAACTGATGAGACCTACCCTCGTGTTCAACTCTGACGAAAGTCTTTACTGGCTTGGGATCTAATGTGGCGTGATTAATCTTTACCAACTCTGCAATATCTAAATCTGTTTTTAAGCCAATAGCTAAGTCATTAGTAATATTTATTCCGCCCACAGGAATAACGGCAATGTGCTGTACCTCTCCATCTTCAATAACAATCAAGTTGGTTGTTCCTGCACCGATATCTAAAAGCAAGGTACCAGACTCTTTCTGTTGTCTATTGAGGACCGCTTCAGCGGCTGCCAAACTAGAAACCGTAGTATTACTGGGAGTAACGTGTGTTTTGTCTAATACTGTGTCTAGATTCCTAAGATTAGGTGATGCAACAGTAAGAATATGAGTATCAACTTCCAATCTGACGCCCTGCATCCCTACAGGATCTTTAATATTATCCTGTCCGTCGAGACGATAGTTCTTAGCAAATACTTGTATTATCTCTCTATTGGCTGGCATCTGGATGATAGCAGCCGCTTCTTCAACCCTCATTCTGTCTTCATCTGTTATTTCTTTATTTGAAGTACTGATTGCAATTACACCCTTAGAATTTGTCCCTGAAACGTGAGCTCCGTTTATGTTTACGGTTGCACTTTTAATATGTACACCTGAGACACGTTCTGCCTCAGTAACAGCATGAGAAACAGCATCAACTACATCTTCAACATGAACTATCACACCTTTCCGCATGCCAATATTTGGAGCACTTCCGTGCCCTACCACACTAACTCTAGTCGGATCTTCTTGATCCAACATACCAACAACACAGCGAACTGTGCTGGTCCCAATATCAAGACCAATATAATGAACATCTTGCGATTGATCGCGCATGGCAGTAGTATACCGCTTAAACTAATATTAATGCAATCACTTGTGTGGAGTAAGTATCTCGGGACCGTCTTTTGTGACCAGAATTGTTTGCTCAAAATGTGCTGCCCATGAACCATCTGAAGTTTTGATTGTCCATGCATCAGAATCTGTAAAAATTCGATAATCACCCAAAGTGACCATTGGTTCAATGGCGATTGTCATACCTTCAATTAATTTAATACCAATTCCAGGCTTACCATAGTTAGGTATATTCGGCTCTTCATGTAACTGATGACCGACGCCGTGACCAACTAGATCCCTAACAATTCCGTACTTTTTACCTAAAGAACTTTCTACTGCATTAGCTATATCTCCAACCCTACATCCGTCGATTACCGCTTGAACTCCAGCAGACAAAGATGCTTCTGTGTCTCTGACTAACCTTGCGTGCTTAGGACTAGTTATATTACCGGCTATTACTGAAATGGCAGAGTCAGTAATCATTCCGTCATAAGTCACTCCATAATCTAAACTTACGATGTCGCCGTCTTTAATAATTCTATCTCCAGGTATTCCATGTACAACTTCATCATTAACGGATATACAAATTACATCCGGGAAACCGTACATACCCAAAAATGTTGGTATACCACCCGTACCCTTAAGTTCTTTTTTAGCAATTTCCGCCATATCTTTGGTAGTCATACCTGGACTAATTTTAGATTTCAGTTTCAAAAGAACCTGAGACAGAAGTTTACCACTGTGACGCATGGCTTCAATTTCTTGTTTGGTTTTTACTCTTGTAAGCATTATTGAACTATCTTAGGGCCTTTTCAATCTGATCATGAACTTCTTCAATAGGTTTGTCGCCATCAACATCGAAAACAGGTATATTTGCAGTCTTGAATTGTTCTAAAATTGGCAATATGGAATGTTCGTATTCTTGGAACCTTTCTTCGATAGCTTCATCATGGTCATCATTCCTGCCGCGGCTAAGTAATCTTTTCTTAACAACATCCGCGGTTGCAGATATGTGAATAATGGCAGTTATATCAAGCTGATCATACTTAGCTTGATTCAATAGCCAATCTGCCTGACCCGCAGTCCTCGGAAAACCATCCAAAATAAATTCATGGTCTGTATCTACTACAGCAAAAATTTTTCTTACTAATGAAATAATCTCAGCATCGTTCATTAGCTTTCCAGACAACATGTGCTTTCTAGTGTTTCCAGAAGTCAACATTCTCAAGAATTCACCAGTAGAGAGCCAAGGAATTGCTAATTCGTCAGCCAATCTTCTACCCTGAACACTCTTACCAGCACCAGCTACACCCATAAAAATTATCATCTATCCTAACCTTTCTTTTACGAAATTAGCAATTTTCGAGCCATCAGCACCTGGGCCTGCTTTTGCTTTTACTGCACCAATAACTTGACCCATTTGCTGAATTGAATTAGCGCCAATACTAGCTATCTGACTATCAATTATTGATTTCAGTTCTTCGTCCGATATTTGCTCTGGAAGATATTTTTCGATAACTTTCTTCTCAAGCAGTTCAGCGTTGGCTTTTTCTAAATTACCGCCTTGTGAGTATAGATCTGCACTTTCTTGTCTTTTCTTAGTTTCTTTAAAAAGTAATGTAATTATCACATCATCCTCTAGACCTTTTTCACGTTCGCCTTTGGCGACCTCTTCGTAAAGGATCACACTTTTAATACCACGTAACGTTGTCGTTAATACTTTATCACCAGCAAGCATTGCCTGTTTAAGATCATCGTTTATTTGATTTGAAATACTCATAACTAACAGTTTAACAAACACCTTGGTCTTGTAGCAAAAATTTTTTACTACAACATTATCATAAGCGATTCTTTAACACGATTTATAGTCCATTCTGTATTCTTCCTAAACAACCTATTGTTTTGTCAACATAAGATATAAATATCAGACTTCAGTTTAAAAATTCGAGTTTATCTTTGGCCTAAGCGCATTTTTTTCATTTTCTCTTCTTTGCGCTCTTTACGAATTATAGCTTTAGTTCTTCGATCTCTTTTACTAATTGGCTTTTCAAAACGTTGGTTCATTTTAACTTCTGCTAAAACACCAGATTGCTGAACTTTTCTGGTGAACCTTCTAAGAACGTTCTCGTTAGATTCTTTGCTGTCTTTTCTTGTAACTTGTATCATAGAGTTCGATTTTACCTTAACAGATTAAATATTTCAAGTCTTTTAAGCGCCAGGTTGTGTTCTCTTTTGGCTAACACGTTGTGATTTAAGCACTATACTCTGAAGTTCTTTGAATATTATGAAGTGTTTATTGGTGTGATAAATCTTAGTATTACCTTGTCTTTCAGAAATAAGAAAGCCAATTTTTTCAAGACGCTTTAACTCCCTTTGAATATTACCAGCATCTTCTTTAATTAACTTCGCTAGACCCCTTACATGAGTCTTGAAATCAGGATACTTAGCATAAACCACAATTATCTTTCTTCTAACTCTTGATGTTATAAATACGTCTAGCATTTCTCTCCCTTAGTGACCAGCTTTATGGCTACCATAAGCTTTTATTGTCTTTCCAACAACGTAGTATAGGATAGCATTCACAACATTTCAATACTTTTTTTAGCTATGTCGTATAAACTAAGGTGTATGGAGTTTTATAAAATTTGGGTTTCGGCAATTAATTTACATGGCAAAGAACCGCTTACTTACAGTAGTAGTAAGAAGCTAGCGATTGGAGAAATCGTCAGCATTAATTTGCGTAATAAAAAATGTCTTGGAATAGTAAAAGCTACTTCAACAAAACCAAAATTTAAGACAAAAGATATAGAAACTATTGAAAATCGACCAAAAACCACCAAACAAAATTTATTGTTACTGGATTGGATAATAAATTACTATCCTGCACCGATCGGTCAAATAGCTTCATTGTTTATTCCAAGTAACCTCAATACAAAACCTCGAAACACAGTACCTGATGTAAAAATATCAAGTAGTTACCCACTCCCGAACTTAACAAAAGAACAAGTTAATGCTCTAAAACAAATAGAAAGTTCTGAAAATAAACCAGTTATTCTACACGGTGACACTGGAAGTGGAAAAACCAGAATATACCTAGAACTAACCAAACATGCAATATCAAAAAACAAATCAGCCATAATACTCACTCCTGAAATTGGCCTTACGCCTCAACTTGCCAAATCTTTTGAAGAAATATTTACAGATAAAGTGATCGTGACTCACTCCGAGCTAACTCCAGCCCAAAAAAGAGATATCTGGATTAGAGTGAGTACTTCTAGTGAACCTCTTGTTATTATCGGGCCCCGTTCAGCTTTGTTCTTACCGCTCATAAATATTGGAATAATCGTAGTGGATGAGTTCCACGATAGCGCCTACAAACAAGAACAAGCACCTCATTATCTTGCATCTAGAGTTGCGTCAAAACTAGCTAACTTACACAACGCAAAACTAATACTAGGGAGTGCAACACCCAACGTAAGCGATTACTTTATATTTGAAACAAAAAACCTACCAATTGTAAGAATGGAGACCCTAGCAGTTAACCAAGAGAAGTCTAGTACCGAAATTGAGATAATTGAGATTAATGACCGTTCGAAATTTTCTAAGTCTGCTTGGCTTTCTGACAGTTTAATTAATTCTATGCGGAATTCTTTTAATGCTGGTCAGCAATCTTTGCTCTTTCTAAATCGGCGAGGTTCCGCTAGAGTGGCGCTTTGTCAAAAGTGTCGCTGGCAAGCCCTATGCACAAAATGTGATATTCCAATGACGTACCACGGGGATAGTCATATTCTTAGGTGTCACACTTGCGGCCTAAAATCCAAAGCACCCACCTCTTGCCCGGATTGTGGAGCAATAGAAATAGAATTTAAAGGAATAGGCACTAAGGCTCTTTTGAATGAAGTAATAAAAAATTTTCCCGAAGCAAGAATAGCCAGATTTGATAGTGACAACTTGAAAAGCGAATCATTAAACAGTCGATTTGAAGATATAAAAAATGGAGAAATTGATATCCTAGTAGGAACTCAGACTCTTACAAAAGGCTTAGACTTACCGAATTTAACAACTGTTGGAGTCGTAACCGCCGATACTGCTCTATTTTTTCCAGACTATACTGCTGAAGAAGTATCTTACCAACAGCTGCAACAAGTTATAGGCAGAGTTGGTCGCGGCCACAACCACGGTAAAGTAGTAATACAAACTTATTATTCAGAAAATTCTTCCATAAAAGCGACTGTAGACAAAAATTATTCATTGTTTTATAAACAACAACTATCCGAAAGAAAAAAGTTTCATTTTCCACCATACTTTTACACTTTAAAGATTACTTGTAGTAGAAAAAGCGATAAATCAGCAGAAAGTTTTATAAGAAAATTGAATAAATTAATCTTGGATTTACCTCTGTCAATTGAGATAATTGGTCCATCACCCAGCTTCAAGCAAAAACAAAATGATATGTACTTTTGGCAGCTTGTTGTTAAGACTAAGAAACGTGAGCATTTAACAACTATAGTCAACACTCTGCCCGGTCAATTCAGTTATGATTTGGACCCTATAAATTTGTTGTAAACATTACCATTATTTTTTGATATAATTTGTTAGACACTATGAAAAAAGAAGACATTATTAAACTTCCAAACCCAAATTTACGTAAGCGATCAAAGAAGGTCGGCGTCATTAACGATGACATAAAGAAGCTTATCGAAGATATGAAATCGGCCACGCTTGATTGGGAGGATAGTCGAGAGCATGAAGTTGGTGTTGCGCTTGCAGCCGTACAAATAGATTCCCTACTCAGAGTAGTAGTTGTCAGGAATAATATCGACAACAAAGATGATAAAAGCTTTAGGGTATACATTAACCCAGAAATTACTAAATATGAGGGAGATATTATTGAGGACTATGAAGGATGTCTAAGTATAAAGGACATTTACGGAAAAGTTCCGCGGTATTCAAAAGTAAAAGTTAAAGCATTAGATGAATATGGCAAATTAACAAGGATAACTATTGATGGTTTTATGGCTAGAATTTTTCAGCACGAAATTGATCATACGAACGGAAAAGTATTTATCGATCATATAAAAGATAACCCCGATGTTTTTTTCATACTAGACGAAAATGGACACTTGGAACAACTTGAGTACGAAAAAGATGTAAAAAATAATTTGGATCTTTGGAATTAAATATGCAAAAACCTAAAGTTGTTTTTTTAGGAAGCGGTCCAGTTGCGGCAAAATCGTTAGAGCTTTTGACTAAGAATTTTAATATAGAGTGCGTAATCACCAAACCTAAACCAGCTCACCACAGAGGAAACTTCCCTGTTTTAGATGTGGTAGAAAATTACGGTTTAAATAAGATTAAAGTGACTAACAAGGCCGAATTAGACGAATTAATACACAAAAACAAGTTCGAAAGCCAAATAGGAATAATTATTGATTTTGGAATTATAGTTAATAAAGAAGTGATCGATAGCTTTAAATACGGAATCGTAAACTCTCACTTTTCCCTTTTGCCTCAGTGGAGGGGTGCTGATCCAATTACCTTTTCAATTCTTAGTGGACAGCTTAAAACTGGCGTTAGTTTGATGGTAATCGATGAAGGAATGGATACCGGAAAACTCATAACATCTAGAAGCATTAGTATATTGCCTTATGACACATCCTCATCACTTACAGAGCGTTTAATCATGCTGAGTGACGAACTACTCAATGATTACTTACCAAGCTATCTTAGCGGAGATATAAAGCCCAAACGACAACCGCATCCAGACCGAGCTACTTACTCCCGAAAAATCACTAAAGGTGACGGAATCATCGACTGGAACAAACCTGCAGAAGTAATTGAACGAGAAATTCGAGCTTTCCAAGACTGGCCCAAGAGTCACACTAATCTATTCGGAAAAGAAGTTATCATAACTAAAGCTCACTTAGTGCCAAGTAAAAACCCAAAAGATAAACCAGGCGAAACTATTATTTTGCCCGAAATAGGTGAACTGGGTGTTGCAACATCAAATGGAACTTTATGGATAGAAAAGATAAAGCCCAACGGGAAACAAGAAATGGCTTCCGCTGATTTTATTCGAGGTTACGTAAAATAATTTAAGACTGAGCTGGATCGACCGATTGCTGGGCTGCTTCTTGTGCTGCTTGTTTTGAAGCTTCAATTATTTGAGGTGCTGACGTTTTTATCTCATTTTTAAGATTATCCAATTCGGCAGCTACTACATCTTTGTAGTTTGGGAAGTTAGTTTCTAGCCATTTTAACGCACCAGATTCATCGTTTTTATCTATAAAACCTTCGAATTCATCAAGCTGTTCATTAGTCATCTGTTCTGCGAGCTTCATACCAACTCTCATTTCAAGAGTCTCATATATGTGTCTAAGCATGGTGTTTTTTTCTTGTACAGGTAGATCACCCAGACCAAGTTCTTTTAGTAAATTGTCATCAAGTTTGAACATATTTCTCCTTATTTATTAACATTATAACTTCTTGTTTATTTATTGACTACCATTTTATTAACTAGATACGATTTGGGCAATAATAATTATTAGTACCGCGGCAATAAAACCAGAAATAACACTAATAAATACTATTTTTTTATTGGTGATCTGAATTCTCGTATTTTGTGGCTGAGTAGAGTGAACATTGTAGGTTTGATTGCTGTTTTTTTGCAAAATTTGACCAACTGATTCAACTGGTCCTTCAAACTGATTGAAATACTCGGATGATACACTAGGGTGCTGTTTAATTAATGGTTCCGAGTCAATGTTAGGTAATTGATCAGGATTATATTCTTTAGGATTTTGATAGCCAGAATTATTGGCTTTACTGTTCATTTAGTAAATTATATAACTTCTAAAGCTTTCTTGCAACTACTTCTCGAGTGTAGCACTCGATTCGATCGCCTTCTTGAATATCAATTTTTGAATTAGTTTTAATATTCATTCCGCACATTTCACCTTCAATTACTTCTTTGGTATCAGTTGGTCCGTGCTTCAGGTTAGTTATTTCGATTTCAGATATTAGCTCTTTGTCACGATATACCTTAGCTAAACTAGGTGCGACGAGCTTCCCTTTTGTTACTTCACCACCACATATAACTTCAGTCTTGGTAGTCTTAAACACTCCCTTTACGACTAATCTTCCCATTTCTGTCTCGATCACTTCTGGCGCTAACAGTTCAGTTAATTCTTGCTTAGCATCATCAATTAGTTCGTAGATAATCCCATAGATTCTTACACGAACCTTATCTCTGTTGGAGGTCTGTTTGACATTCGGAGGAATACTTACATTGAACCCATAAATTATTGCATTACTAGAATGAGCCATATGAACATCATTCTCACTAACCGGACCAATACCAGAACCAACAACCCTAACTGCAACTTCCTCAGTATCCATAGATCTTAGACTATCAATTACTGACTTAACAGAGCCTTGAACATCAGCTTTGACGATAACATTTAGTTCATTTAATTGATTTGACCTATCAATTATTCTAATTAGCTCGTTACTTGTTATGCCTTTACCACCTTCAGATTTACGATCTGTACTAGTTTTAGATGCAGCATTCCTTGCTTCTTTTTCTGTCTTATATTGACTAAACTCATCACCGAATCTCGGTACTTCTTTAAAACCAGAAATAACCACGGGTGTTGATGGTCCAGCATTTTTAACTGGCTTACCGTCAGGAGTTTCTAAATTCCTTACTCTAGCGTAAGTTCCTCCAGCAACCACATAATCTCCTGGATTTAAAATCCCAGATTCTACTAAGGCAACTGCAACAGGACCACGACCCTGTTCCATGTGAGCTTCGATGATCAATCCACTGGCAGACACGTCTTCGTCGGCCTTAAGTTCTTCAACATCGGTAACAAGAATCACCATATCTAGTAATTTATCGATATTCATATTGTTTTTAGCGGATACTTCAACAACAATTGTGTCACCACCCCATTCTTCAACCAATAAATCATTTTCTGAAAGCTGTTGCTTAATCTTGTTTGGATCTGCGCCTTCTTTATCCATCTTATTAATTGCAATAACCATATTTACATTGGCTTTTCTTGCAAACCTAATTGCCTCAAGAGTCTGTGGCTTAATGCCATCGTCTGCTGCAACAACAATTATTACAAGATCAGTTAGCTGCGCTCCATGCTCCCTTAGGGCTGCGAATGCTTCATGCCCCGGAGTATCAAGAAAAGTAATCATTCGGTCATTATGAGAAATTTGGTATGCAGAAATATGTTGAGTAATACCACCTGTTTCATCTTTGGCGACATCACTTGTTCTTATTGCGTCTAAAAGACTAGTCTTACCGTGGTCGACATGTCCCATTACAGCAATTACAGGAGGTCGAGATTTAGCATTTTTACTTACTTCTCTTTTTTCTCTTTTAGGTGCAGACTCTTTGCTCTTCTTGACTAACTCAATATCCAGATCTAATTCACCAACAATTATCTGAGCAGTGTCGAAATCAACACTTTCGTTAATTGTAGCCATTATTCCATTCTTAATAAGCTCACTAATTAGCTTAGTTGCTGGAATCATCAGCTTTTCAGCCAGTGATCCGACTGTTATCATTTCTTCGATTTCAATTTTTGTTGACATGGTCGAATCCTTTCTGGCTAGAAAAAGCCGATTTTAAGTTACATTTTTATTTATCTGCCTTTTTAGGGTCTTCTTTTTCAGCTGTAGATTTCTTTACTTTTGAATCCTTAAGACTTAAGGCTATCTTTCGTCCATCAAGATCAATATCAATGACCTTAAAATTCTTGGTTTCGTTTAGTTGGAAAATTTTCTCAGGATCAACACTATCGTCATCACTCATTTCAGAAACATGCACAAGAGCTTCAACAGCTGCGCTTAGCTGAACGAATGCCCCGAAAGGAGTAATTCTAGTTATCTTTCCTTCCACTGTATCGCCCTTACTAAATGACTGAACCTCAACTAACCATGGATCTTCTAGCATCTGCTTTAGACTTAGACTTAGACGATCTTTGTCGATTGCAATGATCTTTGCTTTTACAGTATCGCCAACTTTTAGATATTTTCTTGGGTCTTCAACTCTCTCCCATGATATCTCTGAAATATGAATTAATCCTTCTATGCCATCAACATTTACGAATGCTCCAAAATCGATTACTCCAGTAACCACACCTTCAACTTCACTGCCTACAGCAAGTTTTGCGAATCGATCTTGCATGTCATCCTTGATTGCTTCTTTTTCTGAAACAATAAGCTTATTGTCTTTACGACTAATATCAAGAATTCTAACTCTTAATTCTTTTTTGGTAAGCTGATTTAGCTTTTGTAGAATTTCATCTTTATCAGCGCCAGATACTCTCGGATAGTTTCCAGCTGAAAGCTGAGAAACAGGTAAGAATCCTCTGATTCCTTCTAGTTCAATAAGTAAACCGCCTCTATTGGCATCGTAAGGTGTAATTGAGATAATTTCTTGGTCATCAAAAATCCTTTGTAGTTCATCCCATCCACGGTCTTTAGCTGCTCGACGCATACTAAGCAAAGCGTAGCCTTCGTCCATTTCTGGTTCAACGACACTAGTAACAACTTGACTACCTAGTTCTAAATTCTGTCCGCTAACTTCTCGTCGAATTACAACACCTAAGCCATTGGCCCCAAGGTCAATCCAAACTTCGTGTTTCTTTATGTTACTGACTACTCCCTCTACAACATCACCAGCTTTTAGCTGCTTAACGTCGCTTTCGGCAAGCAAATCATCCATTGTTAAATTATTAGTTGTTTTTGACATGTATTTTCATGTCCTCCTTTATAATGTATTTCCTAAAATACTAGCTGTTGGTTAAAAAATTTAGCCAACAAAATACAGCAAATATTTTTCGGTTAACATAATTATATCTGTTGTACCTCTAAAAGTAAAGTTATAAGCCACGCTCAAATCTTTATGTTAGAATATTAATAAATTCAGGAGGGTAATTTGTCTAAAAACTATGTGTCTATAGATATCGGCGGAACTAAAACTTTAATTGCAGTTTTCGACGCCAAAGGAACATTAACAGAGAGAGTTAAATTTCCAACACCAATAAATTACGAAGATTTCATAAAAGAATTGACCACTAACGTTGTTAATTTATCTACTAAAGATTTTGAAGCTTTTTGTGTGGCGGCACCAGGAAGAATAAATCACAAAAACGGTAGCGTTTTAGCTTTTGGTAACCTACCCTGGACTGATACCCCAATATTGCATGACATTGAAAAAATAATTAAAGCACCCGGCTTAATAGAAAACGACACTAAATTAGCTGCGTTATCCGAAGCACAATATCATAATGAGTATAGAAAAGTACTTTATCTAACCATAAGTACTGGAATTGGTAGTGGTCTTATCACAAATGGTAAAATTGATCCTGATTTTGACAATAATGAAGTCGGTAAAATGTTAATGGAGCATCGTGGCGAACTATTACGATGGGAAGAATTCGCATCTGGCAAAGCAATTTTTAAAAAATTTGGTAAAAAAGCTTCAGAAATCACAGATGAAAAAGACTGGTATATAATTTCTAGAAATATTGCTATAGGACTTAATGCTGTGATTGCAACTTTAACCCCAGAACTTATCATAATCGGCGGTGGAGTTGGTACTCACCTGCCAAAATTTAAAGACAGACTAGAAGAAGAGTTAAAAATATACGAAACACCAATGTTTAGCATTCCACCCATTGTTCAAGCAAAGAATCCCGAGGAAGCAGTTGTTTATGGATGCTACCATTTAGTGATTGAGAAATATGGACCAGATCGTACATAAACTCCAGATTATTCTTCCTGGGGTGAGTTTCGTAGTTCATGATTCTTTTTATTGGTCACCTAAAAGTAGCGAGGTTTTTTACGACAACCAAGAAAGTAAGGAAAACATCTGGTCTCTAATTCACGAAGCGTCACACGCTAAACTAGGCCACAAAAACTACAAATCAGATTTTGATTTGTTAACTATGGAGATGAAAGCTTGGGAGTGTGCTAAAGAAATTGGCTCAAATCTTGGAGTGCTGATAGATGAAGACCATATACAAGACTGCCTAGACACCTACAGAGATTGGCTACATCAAAGAAGTACATGTCCAGGCTGTAGCAATGTCTGTTTTCAATCATCATCTAATGAATATAAATGCCACAACTGTTATACGAGCTGGAAAGTTAGCAACTCCAGATTCTGTCGCCCTTATAGGTCGGTGAATAAAACAATATCGGACAATCCCCCATCGAAACAAAGAAGTTATTTTAAGTAAATAGTTAAACATTTTTAACCTTTATCAAAAATTGACTTACACCGGTGAACTGTATAGAATTATTGTAGAGTATTTAAATATAAAAAATGAAAATAAAAAGTATACTCAAAAAGAATAAAAACCTTTCAGTCTTCGCTTTTGTAGTTGGGTTCAGTTTATTAATTTCAATTTTTTTCGTAAGAATACTTAACTCACATTCAAATATCACTAACTTCCTATTAAACTCCTCGAACAGTACAAGCTTGATTTCGCGTGTGATTTTTTGGGATTTGATACCTTTGTTTGAGTTTTTAATAGCATTACTTGGGCTAGTGATGTACCTCAGCATAGATTACCTTCAACACAAGAAACCGTTGATTAGCGAAGATGTAAATATAGTTTATAGCCTAAGACACCACTTCAAGGTAGTAGTTTTTCCAAAAACAAAGTATTACCAGAAACAACTTACTTACCTACCAAGTGTCGTAGTTGTCTTTATATTTGTATTAGCTTTTTCCTTCAATATTTTAGGACAGAGAGCATTTGCATATGCTCCTAACGAATTTGTAACTACATGGAAGACAGATAACCCTGGAGTGTCTAGTAATAATCAGGTAACTATTCCTACATTTTCAAGTGCTACATACAACTACACCATTGACTGGGGAGACTCAACATCTGACATTGGTGTAACTTCAGATATAACTCACACATACTCAATACCAGGAACATACACAATCATTATAACCGGTACTTTTCCTAGAATTAATTGTGCAAACTCTTCAGAGTGTCAAAAGTTAATGACGGTTGAACAATGGGGTAATAATGCTTGGACTTCTATGGAATTTGCGTTTGCAGGCGCGAGCAATCTAACCATTACAGCAATTGATTCCCCTAATCTCACTGGCGTTAATAGCATGTTAGATATGTTTTATGGGGCAACAAATCTAAGCGGACCATCAATTAGCAACTGGGATGTTAGTGGTGTCACTAACATGGGAGACTTATTTTATGGTGCTAGTAATTTTAATGAGCCCCTTAATAATTGGGATGTCAGTAGTGTTATTAATTTCTCATACATGTTTCAGAGTGCTTCGAGTTTTAATCAGCCGATTGATAGTTGGGATGTTAGCTCAGCAGTATTCATGTTCAATATGTTTTCATCAGCTACGAGTTTCGACCAGCCTATTGGTAGCTGGGATGTTAGTGGAGTTACCAGTATGCAAAGCATGTTTCAGAGTGCTTCTAGTTTTAATCAGCCCTTGAATAGTTGGGATGTTAGTGGAGTGACAAATATAGGTGGCCTATTTGGCGGAGCATCTAGTTTTAATCAGCCTATCGGTAGCTGGAACACGAGCAATGTTACCGAAATGTCACAGATGTTCATTGGAGCGAGTAGTTTTAATCAGCCGATTGATAGTTGGGATGTTAGTGGAGTTACCAACATGGATCAGATGTTCTTTGGAGCGAGTAGTTTTAATCAGCCCTTGAATAGTTGGGATGTTAGTGGAGTAACCAACATGGGAGACTTCTTTTTTGGTGCTTCTAGTTTTAATCAGCCCTTGAATAGTTGGGATGTTAGTAATGTGATCTCCACAAGCTTCATGTTTGCCAATGCTAGTAACTTTAATCAGCCGATTGGTAGTTGGAATACTGGTGCAGTTACGGATATGGAGGCAATGTTTTCCGGGGCGTCTAGTTTTAATCAGCCGATTGATAGTTGGGATGTTAGTAATGTTACGGATATGAACATGATGTTTTATGCGGCGAGTAGTTTTAATCAGCCCTTGAATAGTTGGGATGTTAGTGGAGTTATAAATAATATATCTATGTTTAATGATGCTTCTAGTTTTAATCAGCCCTTGAATAGTTGGGATGTTAGTGGTTTTACGGATATGAGCAGTATGTTTTCTGGGGCGTCGAGTTATAATCAGCCCTTGGATAGTTGGGATGTTAGTGGAGTTGCAAGCATGAGAACTATGTTTTCGAGAGCAGTCATGTTTAATCAAGATATTGACAGTTGGAATACTGGTGCAGTTACGGATATGGAGGGAATGTTTTCTGGGGCGTCGAGTTATAATCAGCCCTTGGATAGTTGGGATGTTAGTAATGTTACGGATATGAGTTTTATGTTCGAGAATACAACTAACTTTAATCAGCCATTGGATAATTGGAACGTAAGCAGTGTTACTAATATGTTAAATATGTTTCTGAGTGCTTCTAGTTTTAATCAGCCCTTGGATAGTTGGGATGTTAGTAATGTTACGGATATGGGGGGCATGTTGTATGGAGCAACCCTTTCTACTTTAAACTACGACACAACTCTCATATCTTGGTCTAGTCAAGATCTTGAAAACTCTGTAGCCTTTGATGCAGGATATAGCACATTCTGTAGTGCTAGCACCGTTAGACAAAAAATAATTGATACGTATAATTGGACCATCAATGATAATGGCCAAGGTTGTCCACCGCCAAATCTAACTACTGGAATAACCACAAATATATCAGACACCTCAGTCACATTAAATGGTCTTACATCACCAAAAGGAGTAATTGAACGGGGGTTCCAATATGGCACAGACACAAGTTATGGCTTTAGTTCGAGAGACGAAACAGCCGGATCTTATGCATTCAAATCCGGATTAATTGAGACTCTACCTGGTGACCCACCCGAAAGTATTGAAACCGACCGAAACGGCAATTTGTATCTTAAAAATACTGACGGAACCAGAAGTATTCGTAAATATGATTCTAGTGGAACTTTTATTCAAGAATTCACGTTTACTACTGGTACTGAAGATGGAGGAGTAGGTATATTATCGGGTATGGATGTAGATAGCGATGGTAATATTTATATTGCCGATGATTATCATAACAGAATTCAGAAATTTGATAGCAATGGTAATTTTCTCCTAAAATGGACAGGTCCCCTTCTTCCTTCTCGTGTACACGTAGACATTAATGACGATGTTTACGCGACTGGCGAGGCTGACACATTTATTTATAAGTACGACGCTAGTGGTACTCTCTTGCAGACTTTTGGAGGGGCGGGAAACGGAGATGGTCAGTTTAACTTTGTTAATGACGTCTCAACTGATGATTATGGCAATGTCTTTGTTTACGATTATCAACTTAACAGAGTGCAGAAATTTGATAGTGATGGTAACTACTTGCTGCAATGGACACTTGGAGACATAGCAGCATCTAATCTTAGCGTCGATCTTAACGGCAATATTTATATGGCATTTCCTCAAGAACCTTACAAAATTGTTCAATATTCAAACGTTGGTTCTGTACTTAATGAATTTTACGTTGATGGTCTTCCAGAAGCTACTGAAGTTAGCGCAGATGGTAAAGTGTATGTCCTTGCTCTTTATGGCGAAAACCTAATTAGCGAGTATAGTCTTGCAATTTTATCTGACATAACTGGATTACAGTGCGGCACCACTTATCACTATCGAGCATATGCTACTAATAGTTCAGAAACAGGTTATGGCCAAGACCAAACCTTTACAACTTCAGCTTGTACAGTTGCTCCACAAACCGATTTTAGTATCACTAAAACACTTATAACACCAACACCTATAACATCGGGTCAAACAGTAACTTATCGCATAAAAATAACTAATGAAGGACCCAATGACAGCATATATTCAGGTTATGTATATGACTTTTTACCGACGGAGTTCACTTTTAGTACAAATACCAACCCTGAAGTCTTATGTCTGGATCAAGGCCCAGCCGAAGATATGGGAGACCCATATTTCACGACTTATTATTCCAGTCACAATTTCCTGGCCTGTGCACCTTCTTCTGGTACATTTCCACTGCTAAATGGAGAGAACTTAGAATTCGATATTACCGGGACAGCTAACTCCAACTTCACTCTAAGTTCTACAAGAAACAGAGCTTTATACCTAGATCCAACTAACGAAACAAGCTTTGAAAATACACTAAATAATCAAGTAATGGCTAATCAAGATATATTCCTTTTAACAAGTAATAATTTAAGCATTCAGACTTATGGTGTCTCAACTACTCCAGGTAATGATACAAATATCAACGTACCTCCAAGTGGAAATACCAATACACCTACAAGACCACCTGCATCTAGAACTAGCAATCCCTTCTTGAACAATATTAACAATTCAGAAAACTCAAATGAAGATTTAAGTAACTCAGACTTACCGGGCAGCGGATCTGTACCTGTCGATATAAGTGAACTAGCATTTACTCCAGAAGCAAAAGAGCTCTACAAAAACTTTTTCCATACTTCCCTACCAAAAGTACCGTATATTCTAATAATTCTATTACTGATACTTGCAATTTTCTATCTAATCCAAGCTTGGCGTTCATATAGAATACTAAGTCAGATTAATAAACTTATTTACATCCTAGTTCAGACTATTCAGTCCACTAAAGATTTCGTGGCTATTACCTCTCATTATCTTAATACCCCTTTGACAATTATCAGTGGAGCCGTAGAACTGTTGTCCATTAATAAAGATAAGATTAGTGAAGAATTGTTAAATGAAATAAAAAGCTATGCTGTAAATATAAAGAAAGAGATCGAATTTGCTCTTAAATCTAGGAACATTAACGTAGAGATATTACCTAGCTCAGAGAATTCCTTCTTAAGTAAAGACCTCGTTTCGCCGGTAAAAAGTAAAGCATTCTGGATTCCCGTTTCATTGGCAACAATTTTGTTCTTATTATCTCAGTTAATTCTCTACAATAACACCTTACTTTCCCATAGTAGTTTTAGAGTTACGATTGAACTAATTATATACTTCTTTACATTCATTTTGGCTATTTTAGCATATAAATATAAGGTATTTATTGACAAAAAAGTAGACATAAAGAACCAGAACTTAAGCGTATTAAACCAGCTAAATGAAGGACAAAATTCCTTCCTTAAAGCAACATCAGCAAATATATACTTTTGCGTTGCAAATTTAAAAAGATATAGTGACGATTATAAAGAGATAGCTGAGGTAAAATCATTCAATAATGGCATAAATATGTTGTTGTCAATTTGTGACAATACAGCTAAGGTATCTAGATTCTCTTCACCGGAAAATTACAAAGAAGTAACTAACTTTAGCAATGTAATTAATGAAGTATTGAACGAATTTGCAAGCAAGGCTAAAGAAAAGAACATTAATATAAGTTCGAGAATTACTTCAGGTTTAAATGCCGATACTGACATACAAGAGCTTAGACATATTATTGAGTCTATTTTGGATAACTCAGTAAAGTTTACCCAAGAAAATGGAAGCATACTAGTTGACTTAAAGAAAAAAGGCAGTAATATCATGCTGTCCGTACAGGATGATGGAGTAGGAATAGATCCAAGCAAACTTGACAGGTTATTTAAACCCTTTTCAAGAGCCACAGACATAGAGGTATACAATTATGAAGGTGTCGGTCTCAACCTTTATGTTACAAAGATAGTCGTCGAGAAGCTTGGGGGCCATATTGAATTACACAATAAAAACAAAGGCGGTTTAGTCTCTACAATTATTATTCCATCTAGCCACACTAACCTAAAAACACCCTCCCCGACAATTAATAATGTAATTCACCCCACAAACTTTCGAAACCAAAGTCTAGCATAATTAAAAATAACGATTGGAGTAGCCCATTTATACTTAAAAGGTATAGACTAGTATAGTACTTTTATGTTATAATATGCATATGGAAAATAATGGGGAGATTGTAGGTCAAGATAGGCCATTTTACCCTTCTGAACTAGTAGAAGAAAGTAGCTATAGAAGACCCCTACGGGTTGGCTCGGAAATAGTTAATTTTGACGTTATTAAAGTTCCTGGTGTTACCAGAAGTGAAGCTACAGAATATGTGGATAGGAACTTTATTATTACCGACCCTTCTAGGCCTGATCACGATGATGTGCAAGAGCATTTTATAGAATCTCTTAGAAAGCACAACGAATCCGTACAGAGTGGCCAATCTGAACTGAGAGAACATCAAAAAGATGTATTTGAAGACATTGCGCATAATTTTGAAGATGGTGAAAGAACCGGCTATGTTAAGTTGCCTACGGGAACAGGTAAAACGGTGATTTTCGTAGAACTCAGTAAAGCATTGATAGATAATGCACCGGCGAATAAAAAACCAAGAATACTAGTAGTGACCCCTACTAAAGACCTAGTACATCAAACAGTTGGCGAAGATATAGAAAAAGGATTTTCTATGTTTGCAGAAGATTTAAAAATATCTACTTACTTTAGTGATACAAAAAATACTAAAGAATCGAGTATACAAGACAAAGTTAAAGATTCTGACGTATGCGTTACAACTTATAGATCTTTTAGCCTGATGTTCGAAGACGCCGTTGAAAGCGACTTTATATTTGAGTACGAAAGTCCGTCTGAAGACACTTCAAGAAAACAAAAGGTCAAAAGAAAAAGATATTTCCGAAGAGAATCCGAATACCAAAAAGTTATAGATTTATTTGACATAATAATTTTCGACGAAAGCCACTGGTCGCACGGTGCAACAATAAATGATAAAATTGACCGACTAAAAAAACGTGATATGTATATGATAGGCTTTACAGCTACGCCAGATAATGGCCCAGATCGACAGCTGACCGACGTTCTCGGGAAAGAATTCCACTCCATGGGAATTAAAGAAGCTCTGGACAAAGAACTGCTCGCACCTGTTATTAGCTTTGGTATTTCTACTGGCATAAGGCTCGGTGACGACGTATACAACAGAAGTACCGGCCAATACTACGATGAGGTACTTTCAAACTATCTTGGATTCAATGAAAGCAGAAACCAACAAATAGTCGATGCAGCCCTAGCTCTAATAGAAGCAGGAATCCCGCCAGTAATTTCATGCTTGCCAGGAAAAGATCTTTATCACCCTAGACATATTGCAAAGTTAATAAATAAAAGTTTAATTACTGACCCTGTAACTGGTTTACAGCGTAGACCAAGAATGGCTTCAGTAGATAGCGCCACATCAACTACTACAAGAAAACGAATCTTAGGTGCTTTCGAAAATGAAAAGTACGATGGATTAACATTCATTAACATTCTTAGAGAAGGATGGGATAGTCAAACAGCAAAAGGATTAATTAATGCACGTCCAACTAGATCAGCTATATTCGGACAGCAAAGACTTGGAAGAGTATTAAGATTAGATAAAAATGGAAAACCAGGTGTAATAATTGACCTAGTTGATGATATCGGTAATAAAAAAATTATATCTCCCGTTAACACATCTGACTTGTTAGAAAGAGATAGCCCTCTAGAAATTGGTGAAGTAACTTGCCGAACAGGTCATCCTGACGGCAAGACATTAGGAATTTTCAGTGAAGATTTGAGACAGGCTCTACAAAACAGATCATTAACCCTACAGTCATTAAGTCAAGATTTTACGATGTCACAAGAACTACTTAGACAACATGAACAGTCTATAGATAGAAAAACTACAGCCAAAGAAGATTTCATAGATAGTTTTATTGACGAAGACGGAAATGTTTACAGTGTAAGATTTGCAACCCTTGCCAGAATGAACGAATCAAATATCGTACCGGGAATATCTAATCGAATTCTAGACACTTTAGAGATTAAGAGAAGATCAGATTACTCTTCAACTGAGAGAAAAATTAACTTCAAGCCAAGAAAATTCTATAATGTAGACGAAATAATTGATGATATATCAAGATTACCGGAAGTAAACCCAAACAAATATACACTTTTAAGTGATAACTCAAAATGGGTAACTCCTAAAGCCCTTGAAAAAATATTAACTAAAAAATTCACCTGGATAGACGAATCTACAATTAGCGATATATTAGACGATATTCAAACTAATAATGAACTAGATCACGATCCTCTTTTAGTTAAATTCAAAGAACGAACCAAAGCTGACGGAAGTGTAATCTACGGCGTATCTCAGCTTTATAAACTTGAAACCTATAAATTAGTTGCCAAGTATTTGATGCAGCAATAATTTTAGGGATTTACTTGAATATGATAAGTGAATTTTACAATTCTTCAGTTAGGTCTTCGTCAAGAATTACACTAACTTCACCGCCGGTGCGCGCAACCAAGAATTTATTTAAGTCGTTCATAAAGTGAGCAATTCGATACTGAAGTTTTAGTGCAGCGCTCGTGTCTAATCGATAGCCCTTCGTCATACCCTGGCCTACTTTATCATTAGCATGTCTTTCGTCCATTACTCCTATAAGCCAATCTATATACTCACGTGGTTTATATTTTCTAGTTTGACCATGACTCCCAAAACTAACATCCATAATTAAATCTTCGGGTAATTCGTCGAAAAGCTCAGAGAATTCTTTCATATAGCTTTTAATAATTGTGACATTACCAACAAAAGCTTCTTGATTGACTTTATCCACCGCTAAAGCTCTTGCCGACATAACATTATGAGCAAAATGATCAAAAATGAATTGGTAAACATCAGTTAAATCATTCGTTTTACCTTTTCCTGAAGCTTCAGGGTCTACTGCAGGAATTAGATACTCTTTTCTCTCTTCACTCTTTGTTAGAGATGTATCACGTAACCTAGCTGAGGCAATTCTGGACTTTTCCTTCAATGTAGCCCATTGCATTCCAACTCTTCCCTCTTCATCCGATTCGGCTCTTCGAATAAGTTCATGAAGTCCTCTATTGTCTCCTAAGTAAGTAGTGCGCCCTCTAACAACATCTAATACGTCCATCTCTACACCATTAAAGTCAGGTCGATTTTTTTGAGAAAATACTCTCAGAGCCTCTGCTAAAGTATGAATTTCCTCTGTGGTATAGGTGTATTTAAACATCCTCTCAGGAGATGAACAAAACTTGGACACAAACTCGAAATCATCTATAGTTTGCTGCTGTTCAGGTGAGCGAGTTTCAGCAGGTATTTTTTCGACTTCTTTAACAGCAGAAAAAATTGTAACTTCATCATATTTGTGTGTATTTGGTGATGTGAATTTATTTATTCTATCCATTAAACTTGGAAACTGCACAATAGGTTCAACTTCTCCCAGTTCTTCTTCGATAAGTTCTTCAGATAATTCAAAATCATCGGCATCTACTTCGCTATCAAGATCGATTATATCAACTACTTGATTTTCTTTTTCAAAACTATTCGTACTTACGACTTCGTCAACAAGTTCTACCGTCTCTTGGAAAACTTTATCTTCATCAGTTAATTCTGCGGTACGCAATAAAGCAATTTTACCAACAAGAGTCTCAACTTCGCATAAAATTTCGACAACTGCTTCTTGCCTAAATAGTTCTACTGTTTCCAGAGTATCGGCTAGCTCGATTGCTGCTTCTACACCCTCTAGAGAGCGTCTTATTTGTTCAATGGATTGATTAATTTGATCTGACATAATTTATTCCTTTATTCTTAGCTTCATAATTTTCTCCAGCTATCTATCGGTGCATCATCAATATTAATGATAATGCACCTAAGATAGCTTAAGCTACTTTTTTTGTTCGGCGAGAAATTCTTCCGCCCTTTGCACCTGCAACTCTTGCTAGTTCACGGTTAGCGTAAAAACCACCAGTTTTACCCTTTTTACCGCCCATAGCACCGATTTTTGCGTAAAAATCTGCACCGTACTTAGTTTTGTTTGTTGAAGCAGCTGCTTTGCCGCCGTCTATTGTTCCTGCCATTGTTATGACCTCCACATTATTAATAAGTCTCCCACCTGTAACTTCTAAAGAATAAAAAAGAGTCCTCCGATTTAACGAATGACCCTCTTTACTTCTCTGGAATTACGCTAATGGTATCACTCTTTTATGCTAATGTCAATAATATTTTATTAGATATTATAATTCTTACCCTTAACTCTGAATTACATGTAATAATTAATAAAGATGGGGAACTTAGAAAATAGCTCAGTAGAAAAAATTCTTAATCCGAGGGGATTTGAACATCCGGTCTTAACCGGAGTTGCTTTAGGGGGAGTTACGGCCTACGCAGCTGGGATTGTTATCTCGGGCTGGCTTCACAGATCAACTCATGGAGGAGTAGAGTATTCCGATGGAACCCAAAAAGTCTGGCGGGGCGCAAACTGGCTACTGACGGGTATGCCCAAGGCTGATTGGGTAGACCATCTAGTACACCACGCCTATCCAGACCAAGAAAACAGTATTGCTCAAGATTCTTGGAACAAACAACGACCAGTAGGTTCGCCTGAGTCGCCTATTGAGGTCTGGCGTGATCCATATTCAGTTATTTTAGAAGGCTATCCTAAAGTTCTATTTAATACATCCGGTTTGCACAGACTAGCTAAAAAAGCGATTCTTCCCTTTTTATTCGAGTTAGATGAATTTGATAAAATAAATAATCTAAATGACCGCGAACATTGGCCCGAACACTTAGTAAGGTTCGACATTGAGGAAGCTAACCCGAACGCATTTCGAAATAAGTACCCCTTTTTGGGTCTAGTCCTAAAAGGAACTGTTGAGACTGCACTTTTAGGGCCATCTGTTTCAATCCCATTAATTTCTACACATATAATTGCACTTATAGGGATGGGTGGAGATATTAACTCCATTAATCATACCGGTCAAACCAAAGGTTTTATTAACAGATTGAAAGTAATTATTGGTAAAGAAAAACCAATACCCGATGAAAAAGGAGAATACGCTGCAGACATATTGACAGGATTTGAATCGGTGGTTATAGGAGAACAACGGCACAAGTACCATCATGACCACCCACAAGAACCATATCTTTCAGGAAAAAAATTAAGAAGAGACCCTGTCGGATTCTTGATAGACAAACTTGTTAAGATGAATCTAGCAAAAACTCCTGGTTCGAAATCATAGTTTAATAAGCATAATAGGTATATTTTACTAATTAATTTATTCATTTTTATTGTTGTATATTTTTCTATATTTATTTACACTATTTATATAAAGGATGTATCAAAATGATTAGATTATTAGCTAGATTAATTATAAGTACAATTGCAAATGCAATAGGATTAATTGCTGCAGCGATTATTTTAGATAGTTTCAGCATTAACGGATTGAGTTTTGTAGTTGCAGTAATAATATTCAGTATCTCTACGCTTATACTAAGCCCTTTTGTTCAGAAAACTGCCGAGCAAAATGCAAGTTATTTAGTTGGAGGTATTGCTTTAATTACAACATTAATTGGGTTAATGATAACGAACATTTTTACTGATGGAATTTCAATTACAGGACTAAATACTTGGGTTTTCGCAACTCTTATAGTTTGGATATTCAGTGTTATCGGTAGTGTTGTACTTCCAGTATTTATTTTTAAGAAGACTCTAAACAAAGTACGAAGCTAACTCCTAAGTAACAAGTCGATATCTCTATCAATTCAAAATATTATCGTAATTATATACATAACCATATTATGATACTTTTTTTATATTTTTGCTATTTTGTTTTTATATTTTATTGTATACTGAACTTATTATGGAAAATAATCCAGAGGCATCAATCGAACAAGAATTTTGTAATCGTGATACAGGTATTAAAATTAGTGAACTAATTTATGCCCTACACTCCTCAGGTTACGAAGACGCTGTAGCTTACAGCTCAAATAATCTAACCGACTTAGTAATGATGTCACCTGAAAGTATTCAAGTCGATAGTTTTGATACTGATAATAATTCGAAGTTTATCGACATCGGTATTAACAGGTATTTAAAACTAAATTCTTCTGATAATTACGACTATAATGTGTCGGAATCGGAACAGACAATAGAAGTCAGCGAAGTATCCTACTGGTCAGAGAACGGAGTTAAATACTATTACATAGATCAACACGGCAACGTAACAAAAGTAGAGCTTATAAAATCTGCGGACGGAAGCAATTCAGAACAAATAGTCTCAAAGCCTCTAGAGACTGAAGCACAAAAAGTAGTTAACGACCTAAATAATATTTTAGAATTAACTCCTAAAAACTAATCACACTACCCATTTCAACTACTGTATAATAGTGCTTATGGATTCTACTGAAGGAACACCGAAGCAAAACGACAAACCCTGTTCTCCCCAAACTTCACATCAGATTGTTGATAGGGCTAGGGTTTTAAATATTCATGGATATGATGAATCTTTAGCATTTAATAGGCGTTTCATCGAGAACGATGGTTGGGTACCGATATATAGTGTTGGACTAGACAATCTAAATGCAGTTCCGAAAGCTAAATTCATGGACGTAGTCACGGAGATTGAAAAACCTCTAATTCCCTTCGAACAAGGAAAGCCAACTCCTGGATACGTTGATATGATTAGCAAGAACACTACTTCAAAAGGCGCTCTTGCAGAAATTTCATACACCACCTCAGAATATAAAGTTAGTTTCTATCCTCACGGCGAATCTGAAATGATTAAAATAATACGAGTCACAGGCGATAGTGGTCAGTTATTGGATGAAAAAATATTAACTGCCACCGAAACTGAAGGTAAAGCAATTCTACTGGATCTTATATTAATAACTCAAAAAGCAGGGCTTTTATGAAATCTTATGATGACATAGACTCATATATTAGTAGCCAACCAGCAGAAGCACAAAATGCCCTCAACAAAATAAGGTCAGAAATCAAAAGAGTTGCCCCCGATACAAAAGAATCAATCAACTATGGCATACCCACTTTCAAGCAAAACGGCAAGAACCTAGTACATTTTGCTTCATACAAGTCACATGTAGGTTTCTATCCGGGCGCACAAGCAATAGAAGACTTCAAGAAAGAATTGACACCATATAAAACCTCTAAAGGTACAATTCAGTTCCCTCTGGACAGACCAATTCCATATGAATTGATTATTAAGATCACTGAGTCTCTATTAAAGTAAGCTATATAATATGCTTGTGTTTATCTGTTATTTATCTGTTATTATATTTTTATTATGAAGGTAGAGTTAAGAAATAGCCCGAGCGATTTTCTTGGTGAAGTTATCGATCACGAGAGATTGAGTATTATTGGTTACTCTGATATCCAATGGGGTATTAAATACCAGAACTACCCTATGCCACTTCTTATTCTCGATAATGAGCTAGACTTTATCACAAGAGACATAAATGGAAGAAAAAGAAGAATAATTAACACAATAACTCCAGACTTTGAGATGCCTAACGTCTATCTTAATTTCAGCTTCCTGGGTAATGTAGAAATGCCCGGTGAAGAAACTGAAGGAAAAGGATATATTTATTTAGGCAACGCAAGTTGGCCAAGTGATGCAGATGCATACATACTAGGAAACTCTACCCCAATAAATCCTGACTACGAACTTGCTTATGTTCAAAATATGCCCGAAGACCCAATGCAAATTATAGATACAGAAATTTTTGAAGACAAAGAATACAAACTTATCTATGCTGATGCCAACACTATAAATGAACTAGGTCGACTTGCTTTAAGTTAAGTTTTTCTTAGTTAAAAACGCCTTTTAGCTGTCCGCTAATCGCAAGTTCTGCTATCTTTGGTATTACAGCCACCTTATCAATTACATTTCCCGCATGCCAAGCTTCTCTTATGTCTAACCTCATACAAGTGAACTCCGCTAGTTTCTGGAGACGATTCCAATGCTGTCCATTATCTAATCTCGCTTCTCCATATAATGGGACTGCCCCCAGGGCTAATGTTTGCTGGTTGATTTTTTCTGATTCTTGATTTAGGGAAAATTCTTGAGTAAGTTCTAAATCAAATAATCCTGGATTTAACTCAATTATTGCCATATAAATTATTAACCTTTCTTTTTATAATATTTATCAGAGCTTCCCCCTCTTTGTTTGTATTTTTAGCTTGCGATACTAAAAATTTTTATCTACAAAACACATTTACTCTCTTTAATAATTCTAGCATAAGCATCAAGTATTTTTTTATTATTAAATAAATTATGTTACTTGGGTGTAATATAGATTCATGAACCAAAAAGTTACCGAATACATCAATAGTTATATTGATTGGCGCGGACAAATACTTAAAGAATTTAGGGTGATTATTAATTCTCATCTGGAAGTTCAGGAAGATTTTAAGTGGGGTGTACCGGTATGGACCAGTAATGGCCTACTTTGTGCTATTAGTTGTTTTAAAGTACATGTAAAAATTAACTTCTTTCATGGATCACATCTGCCGGATCAAAGCCACTTCAATTCCGGTCTAGACTCTAAAGACCACCGCTCAATAAACTTTAGTGTTAGCGATAAAATTGACGATGTCATAATAAATAAACTAGTCCAGCAAGCTATCGAATACAATAAGGAGAAGTAATGTCATACCAATCATATTTGGATAATATTCAAGCGAAGACCGGAAAAACACCTGAACAACTAAAAGATACTGCCGAAAAAGCTGGCGTATACCGAAGAGACATGAAAGCAACTGATCTAATAAATTACTTGGTTAAAGAATTTGACCTGGGACGTGGGCATGCAATGGCAATTTGGAAATATTTTAAAGATCATAATTGGGTAGATACAAAATAAATTAGCACTCCTACTTGACGAGTGCTAACCGCTAATGTTAATCTTTTAAAAGTAATCTAAATGTTAGGAATAATATGTCTAAAGACGAAGATCAAAAACCTGTAAACTTTAATATCGATCCTGCAAAAACTCTAGTCTTGTATGCTGATTCATACTTAATTAGCTCCAATGACAACGTAGTTACCTTTAATTTTGCTCAAGCCTTACCAGATCCATCTCAACAACAAATAGTCTCCAGAGTCGCTCTAACGCGTGATCAAGCTAAGCAATTTTTAGCAAACCTAAACGACCACATTGAAAAATTTGAGGTTTAAGTATCCTTTTTAGCGATTTAAGTAGTGTATTCTATGACTCCAAAAGCTAAATATGACTGCCGACGATATAGTTGACTTATTTTGTATTGCCGTTCTTACCACCTCGTTTTATTTGAGCTATATACATAGATAAACAATCATCCTAAAATTTCGGCTTTTTCAGCATAAAACCAAGTTTCGTCAGAACTTGTGATGTATTTACAAAAAACCAAACTAGCTAACCAAAAATTTCAATACTCAACAGATATAATTTGCGAACATATATAGCAATATAAAATATCTAGCTAATCTTTGCTTTGCTCTACGGGGCGAAGATAAGTAAGTATACTTTGGAGTTCGTTCTTAGTGCTAACTAATTCTGTAAGTTGTTTCTGCTCTTCTTCGCTTAAGTAACTACCAACCACCCTTGATTGTTCAGAATCGGAATTCAAAATCTCGCTTTCGGTCATACTTATCTGCTCGCCAATAGTGGTGATTTTTTCTCGAAGTTCAGTAAAATTCTTAAGCTTAATCAAGTTTAGCCTCAGTTCATACACGACTACCCTCATAGGATCAAGCTCTTCAAACTCAGAACTTAGTCCACTTTCTCTTCTGGTCACTTCGTATCCTTCTACTATTGCCTTGGTGATTTCTATCTCTGTTTCTCTAGGAACACCAAATTCCTCGCTCCATTTTCGCTGACTTGAAATCAATCTACCGAGGTCAGCCATAGGGTCACCCTCTCTGATATCATCATAATCTACAATCTCAACTGTAGCGCCACCCTCTTCGTGAAAGAACTGATCCAAATGAGCATCACCATGAACCAAGCTTACAAATTCTGGTTCAGTCAGTTGAGAGACCCTGTCTTTAATTGCATCAATCTCTGCGGTTTCCATTCCCGTAAGCTCAACTACACCTAAAGCATCGAGATGCTTCATAATCTTGTCTCTGTCAGTAAGAACTTCAGCTACCGACTCTTCGCTCAAATCATCTACACTATCAACAGCTCGTTCGGTTCTTTCGTGAATAATTCCCAATGTTGCCCCTACAGCCCGAAACGCTTCCTTGGCTCTTTCCATGCTTTGAGGACTTTCAGTGGCTTCTTTAAGAAGTTCTTTTATTGGAGCACCCTTAGCTTTTTCCGAAAATAAAGTATCACTATAAATCTCCGAACCTGGAAGTAATTTTGGCTCGTCATCTTTAATTATTTCACCGAGCCTAACCTGAGCACTTTTTGTAGTATCTAGAGCTTCCTCTTCAGTAAAGCCTTTAGCCACAAACTGTTCTCCGGATGATGTAGTAACTAGCAAAACTGGATTCTTGAAACCTCCACCAAGTGGGGTAACAGATTCAACATCTCTTTCTCTTTCGGCCGCCCAAGATGTAACCACATCAACAACACCAGCAAAACGCTCATGAATTTGTGTTCTTTGCTCTTCACTTACTTCTTGAGGTACTAATTGATCTAGTAACTCTTGATTTATTTGTGACATTTCTGGTGATTCTAAAGTGCTCTGTGGATTCATTTTTTTATTTTTTGTTTTTTAAATTTACCTACTAACAATAGCATTATTACTATTAAATGTCAATACTGGAATAACTTTAGTAGTCTATAGGCTTTTTGTTTTTGAAAGATATCAATGCGGCCATCGCGAAGTGAATTTTTTGCTGGTATATCGAATCTTCCAAAGCGTTGTGTGTAAAGTCGCCTTCGGGTAATAGTATGTCCGGCAATGAACCTTTACTAGTCTTTTTCCAGTCATATTCTTGAGCGAAACACATTGCTAAGCTTTTTATACAAAAGCCTGCTATTCCAAACAGGTTTTTATCTATTCCGGCTTCTCTAGTGGCATAATCAATCCAGGCGAAGTCATAACTGGCGTTGAAAGCGGTTAGTACTGCGTCGGTCTTTCCCTCCCTGCTAGTAATAACCTCCACCCAATCACCTAACTCAGTTATAACTTCTGGTAGCTCTCTACCTTCCCTAATTAATCTTTCTCTTTGTAGCCCATGCTCTTCGCAAAACTGCTTATTATCAGCTATGAATTTTTGGCTAGTTGGTTTAATTTCGGCGTAAAATTCATCTCCCCAAGGACTCACCCCACCTATACTTAGCAACGAGCCAAATCCTGGCCATCCGTCCGACTCTACATCTATATCAAAAAACGCCTGTGGGGCCTTCTGAACGATTTTCTGTCCTTCTTCTAATAGTTGTTCGTGATTCATAATTTCTCCTGTTTAGTTGCAGGAGAATCTTATAAAATTTGATGTGCAAAAGCAGTCAAATAATTTTCACTACTGATCTATTTCAAATGTTTCGTGTTTACTTAGATTTCCAATCTTGGACAAAAATTTCGGTACAAACAAACTGTCTGTAAATAATGGGTTATCTTGCTTTATGTTTTCAACCTTCATCCACTCTAAGTTATAAAGTTCGTTATAACTATTAATATCTTCTTTTCCATCTAGTTCTACTTCAAAAATATGCGAAATTACATGGCTAGTAAATCCGTCTTCAAAATTATGAATTATTTCTGCAACTGTTAATAATTTTGGTCGTGCATTATTATCTCTTATTATTTCGCCCAGGATATCACTAGAATTTTCTTCTAGATTTTTACCATACTGATAAATATTTCCCGGGAACATATAAGAATTAAGTTTATTTTTCATCTGACCACGCCTAGAAGAAATTAGTATTTCGTTATTCTTATTCCGTATTACATACTGAATTAATGGTCTCGGAGTGATAATATTAAAAGAGTGGTATACACCGGCAAAGTTTGCCCACCTCACTCCTTTAATCGTTAAGGTAAAACCATTTTCTGTTTTTTCAACCAAGCCCCTGTCTATTAGTTTATTTACATGATACATAAACAAACTATTGTCTACACCTTCTTCCTTAAGATCAGTGAATCTAACTGGGATTTTAGAGGATGCTAACCTTTTAATTACTTCTTCTTGGAGATAATGGTCAATATAGTTTTTATTTATGTAATTCTTATCCATCTATTAACATATTAAAATTCATAATTATAAAAAATACTAATTATTTTTTACGGGAAACAAGGAATGAAGCTGTTGTATTGCTTTCATGAGATACCATTCGTTTAGTAACTTTATAGCTTGAACAATAAAGTAACTCGGTAAGTATTATGAAAGACTATGACGAAATGCGATTAAAAAAGAAAAGACCTCCGATTAGGAGGTCTTATTCTATAATTTGGCACCGTGCTATTTTCCCAGGGCTTGATGACCCAAGTATTGTAACCGCTGAGAGGCTTAACTGCTGTGTTCGGGATGGGAACAGGTGTCTCCCTCTCGCCATGGGCACCAAATTCTGCGTCTCGATTGCGTAGAATTCGGTAATTCTACGCACGCGGCGCAAGTTTGATGTCCAGGTAAAGGTTACTTCACGGATAAAATTGAGAATTTCTTAAGGTAAACGGTGGTGTTTTAGTAAACACCAATAACTAGTCAATGCACTTAATATATTCCATAAGTCGCGCCACCTAAGTTTCGCGGCTTATGGTCGTAAAAAGTCGATGGGACTATTAGTACGCTTCGGCTCAATACGTTACCGCACTTTCACCTTGCGCCTATCAAACTGATCGTCTTTCAGTGTCCTCATAGGGAAATCTAATCTTGGGATTAGTTTCGCGCTTAATATGCTTTCAGCGCTTATCTAGTCCGCACATAGCTACCCAACGATGCCATTGGTATGACAATTGGTACACCAGCGGTGCGTCCACTTCGGTCCTCTCGTACTAGAAGCAGATTCCCTCAAATTTCCTTGCGTCCACAGCGGATATAAACCGAACTGTCTCACGACGTTCTGAACCCAGCTCACGTACCACTTTAATCGGCGAACAGCCGAACCCTTGGAAGGTGCTCCCCCTCCAGGATGTGATGAGCCGACATCGAGGTGCCAAACAGCGCCGTCTATGTGAACTATTGGGCGCTATAAGCCTGTTATCCCCGGGGTAACTTTTATCCGATTGCGTCGTCGATCCCACTTTCATTGGCCCTAAGGCCTATACGACGGGTCACTAGCTCCTACTTTCGTATCTGTTCGGATTGTAGTCCTCACAGTCAAGCTGGCTTATGCGCTTGCACTATCGATTCGATTTCCATCCGAATCTAGCCAACCTTTGAACGCCTCCGCTACTCTTTAGGAGGCAACCGCCCCAGTTAAACTACCCACCAGACACGGTCCCGATACCAGAACAAACCTTCGACTATTGTCAAAGACTTATTGTGGTATCGGTTAGAGCAGAAGTACAACAAGGGTGGTATTTCACCGGTGACTCCACCTACGCTAGCGCGTAAGCTTCAAAGTCTCCCACCTATGCTACACATGTTGCACCTCGGCCCAATGTCAAGCTGTAGTAAAGCTCCACGGGGTCTTTTCGTCCTGCTGCGGACAGACGGCATCTTTACCGCCAATGCACTTTCACCGAGCTCTTCGTTGAGACAGTGCCCACATCATTACTCCATTCGTGCGGGTCAGAACTTACCTGACAAGGAATTTCGCTACCTTAGGACGGTTATAGTTACCGCCGCCGTTCACTGGGGCTTCAGTTCGCACCGTGAAGCGCTCCCCTTAACCTTCCAGCACCGGGCAGGAGTCAGCCCCTATACATCCACTTTCGTGTTAGCAGAGACCTGTGTTTTTGATAAACAGTTGCGTGGGCTCCTTAGCTGCGGCCTCGCCACTATACCTACAATAGGAATAGCAGTTTGGATCAGCTTTCTTTCTAAATTCTATATACTGATGTTTTTACTTATCTCAAAAAATTCTCGATCTTATATCGTTTATTGTTTTCCGAAAGAAAACTGGCAAAACCACTAGATTATAAACATAGTGGCGAGGCAGACCTTATCCCGAAGTTACGGTCGCTGTATTGCCGAGTTCCTTAACGAAGAATCACTCGTACGCCTTGGTCTTCTCGACCTGAGCACCTGTGTCGGTTTGCGGTACGGATAGCCATACTCATAAGCTTGGAAGCTTTTCTGGTCACCACTCTCACAAGAATCGAACTAATGTTCTTTCATTCACAGTTGTTACACTGCTTAGACGGATATAACCATGAACCCGCTCTTGCTAACATGATGCGCACTCCAAACAAAATATGACTAGTACGGGAATATTAACCCGTTGTCCATCGCCTACGCTACGCGCCTCGGCTTAGGACCGACTAACCCTGGGACGATTATCGTGGCCCAGGAAACCTCGCTCTTTCGGCGGGCAGGATTCTCACCTGCCTTATGGTTACTCATTCCAGCATTCTCACTTGATACCGCTCCACCGAACCTCGCGATTCGACTTCGATGCAATATCAACGCTCCTCTACCGCGCATACATAAATGTACACACCCATATCTTCGGTACTACGCTTAGCCCCGTTACATTTTCCGCGCAAGATCTCTTGACGAGTGAGCTGTTACGCACTCTTTAAATGAATGGCTGCTTCTAAGCCAACATCCTCGTTGTTTAAGAAATCTCACCTCGTTTCCCACTTAGCGTAAATTTAGGGACCTTAGATGATGGTCTGGGCTGTTTCCCTTTCGAGCGCCGAGCTTAGCCCCGGCGTTCTAACTGCTGTAGTTCCACACGACGTATTCGTAGTTTGTCAAGGGTGGGTAATCTTGCGACCCCCAGTCCGAAACAGAGCTCTACCCCATCGTGCTACCGTACAACGCTAGCCCTAAAGCTATTTCGAGGAGAACCAGCTATCTCCAGGTTCGATTGGCATTTCACCGCTAACCACAGGTCATCCGGGCGTTTTGCAACACACTACGGTTCGGCCCTCCACGCAGTTTTACCTGCGCTTCAGCCTGCCCATGGTTAGGTCACCTGGTTTCGGGTCTACTCCTATACACTAATCGCCCTATTCAGGCTCGCTTTCACTACGCCTCCGACAAATGTCTTAAGCTTGCGCATAGAAGTAACTCGCTGGATCGTTCTACAAAAAGCACGCCGTCACCCCGAAGGGCTCCGACTCCTTGTACGCACACAATTTCAGGTTCTATTTCACTCCCCTTCCGGGGTTCTTTTAACCTTTCCCTCACGGTACTAGTTCACTATCGATCACAAGTTATATTTAGCCTTGGGACGTGGTCGTCCCGGATTCAGTCAGGGTTTCTCGTGTCCCGACCTACTCGACAAAACAAAAATAAGGTTAGCGAAACTTGGCATACCGGGCTTTCACCGTCTATGGCAAGACTTTCCAGACTATTCTGCTCGCCTCGCTAATTTCTTACCTTATACAGAGTCGTGGTAGCCTCTGTCCGCCAAGCAGATAACTCGATAATTCAAATCATCTGCATGGATTGTTTGTTAAGTCACAACCCTCTAATAACATTCGTCTACCAACTTATTCACCTAAATTAATAGGTGAAAGTCATTAAAGTTTGGGCTGATCCGCGTTCGCTCGCCACTACTAGCGGAATCGTTGTTTACTTTCTCTTCCACGGGGTACTAAGATGTTTCAGTTCCCCCGGTTCCCTCTCCCTGTCCTATATATTCAGACAAGTGTGACTAGACATGACTCTAGCCGGGTTTCCCCATTCGGACATCTTCGGTTCATAGATTGCTAGGCATCTCCCCGAAGCTTATCGCAGCCTGCTACGTCCTTCATCGGTAACTTGTGTCAAGGCATCCTTTGTGTGCGCTTGAGTAACTTTTTACGATATAATAAGTGCAATTGACTAGTTATTGGTATTACCAATAATGCCGTTTGCCTTATGTCATCAATTACATAATCCATATATATGTAATTGATTTCTCAAAAAAATTTCTACCAAATTGTTAAGTTACAAACTCAAGATACATCCCACTAAATTATGATGTTCTAGCCTTGGAGCTTGAGTCTATGCTAGAAGCTTGGCGGTTTAGAAATACGAATCCTCGTGCCTAAACTCAAGCAGCTAAACCATATTATCATTAATAACAGAGGTAGTCAACCACTTAATGATGTAAAACTTTCTACATTATGTAAGGTGTTAGCTTATTGATATATATTGCTTAAACTAAAAATAACTTACCTATAAAAAACATATGTGGTGTAGTTGATTATCTAGACTCGTTTAGCCAAAAATACGATATTCATAATTGTTGGTTTGGTTATCGCGAAGACCGGTAAGCCATAAGGCATTACTTTATAAAAGATTTCACAAGAGGGGTAAGCTCATTTGCAAACGTAATATAGCCTTGAGGACTTGGGTGTGTACCATCTTTTAAATCAACAACTCCATAATATTTCATATATTTAATTTGCTTGCCTAGCGCTTGTTGTTCTGCAACAAAAGTAGGTGTCCACTGCTCATACACTGGCTGCAAATTTGGAGCACCCACTAAGATAATTTTTACATCTGGTTTAGTTTGAAAAATTAATTCTACCCAGTCTCTCATAGACTGCTTCACTGTCTCTACAGTTTGAAATTTTAGATCATTAGTCCCGCCTTCCATTATCACTATATCTGGTTGATATTGAGTAATCCAATCTACGGTATATGGATAAAGTGGATATCCGTAACAAGATGGTTTCGCGGACTGAATACACCAGCCACCTAATGCACTTAAATCCTTGTCTAGTAACGAACTGTCCCCTTTACTCCAGTACCCTACGTAATCAATATTAATACCCTCTGCTTTTAAGTTGTTCCAAAGATGTAATCTGTACCCATTATATGTGTCTATATAGTTTCCATTGGTTATGGAATCACCTAAAGGCATAATTTTATATGTTTTGTTTGATACTTGTTGAGGGTTAAACACCACTGCACTACCGCCAGAAGCATTCGTATCTGTAATTGCAATAGCCCCATTAGATAATGTGGTTAACTCTAACTCTTTTTGAGCGTATGGTGTTGTTGCGCTGGATATCAGTATTAGTAAGGACCCTATTAAGGCTACGGAAATTATTGCTACATAAGACTTGATAGTCTTAACAGACTTTACGGAAGTTTTTAATCTTTTACTCACCCAGTAACACACCTTATACTACCGTTAATTGTTGTGGTTTTAGTATAGCATGTGGGTTTGATGCTATTGAAACTTAACATTCACTAAGCAAATGTCACTATTATCGTTTTGGTATTCCCATTCTGCAGGATTTCCACCCCACCAATAATTCACATCATTAGGGTATTGACCGTCATTGTAACCCGTAGCTTCTATAGTTAATTTATAAGCCGATGAATTATTATTTAACTTATAGTTAAATTTCTCGTAATTGCTTCCATCTCCTGCACCTATACCTGTTTTTTGATTTATCAATCCTGAAGATAAGATTTGATTAGATTGATTATATATTGTCCATTTTCCGGTTTCTGGTACGTTACTGTTGGTCTCTTTTGGCGACATCATATCAATAATAAACTCTATATTTTTGGCACTATTCGGAAACGTAACTTGAACTAACTCACTTTTACCATTAATTCTATCAATCTGACTATCCCACCTGCCCCTTTTAAAAGTATGCAAACTAGACACACCCTGAACACCAAGACATGGTCCCCAAGTATTTCTATTTGCGTATTCTCTCCTTATGCCATTAGGTCTATTCGGGTCGTATATGTTCTCTGCTTTAGTGGACCAAACTAAGTAGCCTGGGCTACCTTGGCTATCAATTCCTTGAAGGACTATACCCGTCGTTGGGTCTGTATATGGTTGCGTAGATTTGTTTGGTATCGATGCAGACGCAGTAAATATCTTGGTAGTTACTGGTAGAGTAACTGAATTATTAAACAGTACCGCCTGTCCTGCACTAGCATTAGTGTCTGATATCTTGGTAGCTCCGCTGGATAAAGTTGCGCTCTCTAGTTCTGTATTTACATAGGGTGTTGCTGCGTTGGATATTAGAATTAATATTGATCCTATTATGGCAAAAGAAATAATCACTATTGAGTATTTATTAAATAATTCTGTTAATTATCCTTCTATGCATTGCAGAGTATATCCATTACCTGTCTCTGTCATAAATTGGACAGCTAGATCACTTTTAACTGCTCCTGCAGGAGTTAATTGATTGTCATCAGTACACCTTGCAAAAGATCTGATTTTGAGTACTTCTGAATCAAAACACTCTGCTCCAGGATAATACCAACTACTTGGACCAAAGCAGCTTGGATCATTATCATTTGTATTTAGAGTGGTATATAACCAAGCGTTGGAGGGGACTGGATTAGGTATATTAGCAAAAGATATAGCTTGAAGCTTTTTGTCGCTATTATGAGAATAATAGGCTAGTTCCAGACCATTATTAAAACAATCTGGTACAGCATCTGCCACATTAGAACAGCTTGCAGGAAAATTATTGTAATTTGTCGCATAAGTACTTCGAACATTAGCAATCAATCGAGAAGCATCACTTTTTCTTCTATAATTTCTCTCAGTTCTTTGTAACTGAGGAATAGCAATAAGAACTATAACTAATATTAATGCTGCAATCGCTAAAATAATTAAGACCTCAATTATGGTAAAACCTTTTTTATTTAGTTTGTTTTTCACATTTTTATCATAACAAATATTAAATGTTTAATTAACTGTGGGCCTATATGCACTCCACATATTATTGCCGTACACACTAGACCTATCGCCACTGTTTTTATTTAGACCATGATTGTCTGGCCAACGTCCACACTTAAGTCCCGCCTTACAACTGAACGTCGTAAATGTGGAACCAGCAGTCAAATCCGGATCCAATATACACTCACCAGGCTTATTGGGGTTTGCCCCTCCTCCTTGAGCAGCTGGTGCACAAGGATCAGGCTGACTCCATGCACCGTGATTTACCCACCTATCTGCATACACCAAAAATGCATCGTCTGCACCATCCCAAAATGACTTTATTTCTGGTATCAATCTTACCGCTAAAGCAGTATACTTCCAGGGCATTGAGTTACAACAAGATTGATACGAAGTTCCCGACCAACCACCATCGATGTATCCGTATGGATCTCTTATTAGTCTATTTGTATCATCGTAATCAATTTGATTACGCCAGTACTGGTCCTCTGAGTATCCTTCAGCCCCATAAAGGGCCAATCCATTCCTTCCAATATATGTTTGATTATTTTCGTTGAACATCTTTATTGACCCACCCAGTTTGTATGATTCTTTGATTGCAGTTTTCATTTCAGTGTCGTTAAGCATGGCCGCTGCAAATGCTATAGGAAGTTTGCGTGCATTTCCGTGACCACCTTGACCATTCCAAATGTGACCTGTCTTCATTACACTCCAATAATCAAGTCCTCCCTGTACATAAGCAACAACTGAAGCTTTTTTAGTTTCTATCGGTTCATTGTTCATTAACCTAAGAGCAGCTACTGCCATATCCGTTCCTCTATTTGCTGCATAGCTTGCTGCCCCACTATGCCTAGGATATATAAACTCTGTGGAGACAACTTCTAAGTGATCTACCTGGGCAGTTTCAAACCTTTGTTTGACCGAGTCAAGGCTTGGAGCTCCACTAACTGGAGCAAGAGAAGGAAGAAGGTTAAATTGTAAATTATCTACAAGTTTGTAGTTACGATCTACGGATGCATATCCTGGTCTAAAAACACCAGCACCGTTATTTGGTGGGTTTTGGCTTACTACAGTAAGGACTGAATAGAAGTCTATGCATGAACGATTCGAACCTGAATCGCAACCATCTCCAGCTCTATCTGCTACCGAGGAACTTATTGCTTTAACAATAGCCTGGTCAGGCAAAGTAGTATATGGAAGATTAGGTACAGTCGATGCATCGTATTTATTCGGAGATCTAGAATCAAAGCCATGTTTACCTAGAGTTATTGGCGATTTCATCCAACCATTTTGACCACCAACAGCGTCTGGAGTAATTCGGGTTATCACAACTGGACCCTTAACCCACCATTCCCCATTCGCGAACTTTCCAGCTGGATAAGCCTTATCGAATGTGTAAGTGACCCCAAAATGACTTAATGAAGAAAGGTTTTGGACAGTTCCCGGAGGATCTATTGGAGCGGTACCAAATTGTACGCATTGTACACCTGAAGCATTTATATCATTGCATATCTGTGCACCTCCAGTTAACGTGGCGTTCTCATGTTCTGTTTGAGCATAGGGAGTTGCAGCGTTGGTTATAAGTATTAGCAACGATCCTATAATTGCAAAAGAAATAATTACAATATAAGGTTTTTTGTTTGTACTAATAATCTTTTTTGCCCTCTTAATCATTGTCACCCAATAATAACTTTCAATTTAAGTTAACGATTATGATTAAAGTATACTGCTCGCTACTTAAATAATAAAGCTATTAACAAGAGAAGATTATGTATTTTGACAAGAATTCAACAAAGTTCCATCGTCTAGTTTATTATTTATAAACTTCACATCTATTGCCGTATAGCAAATTTGTTTATTGTATCCAATTGGGTAAGTATAGCCGTACTGAGCCGAATTTTTAACAAAAGTGTTGTTCCTTACAATTATATTCTGGTGTGGTCCCTGACCGTAGCTAGGTTTATCATTAAAATATGTCGAGTAATTACCTCCAGAAAAGTAGTTATATTCAATTACCCAATTCTTAACTGGCGCAAATTCATTCTGTATCATTAAGTTTGAACCCATATCAAAATCAGTTCTAGTATCAGTAGCGAATACGTTATTACGAATAATGTTATTGCTTCCTCCGGTAGTTTGCATTCCATCAGTATGGGCAAGTAATCCATTAGACCCCAAAACTCTTTGATTACTATGAAAATAATTATTTTCTACGAGCTGATTATTATGAATTTTTGCACCATCAGGGTATCTAGATAACTCACTGTACCTTAATGTCCAAGCTGACTCTCCATATACACCGTTATTGTAGTTACCAAGAACGTCGTCTTGGCAACCAGGGCAAGTTATCTCCATATATTCCATTACTAACCCACTATAGCCACGATCTTGTTTTATGCCGTCTACTCCGCTTCCTAAAATTCTAACGTTTTTCATCCTTACATTGTTGGCCCTAACAATTACACTTCCCTGAAATTCTACATTCTCAATTAATGTATTGTCTTGAGAAATTACTGTTCCAGGTTCTTTTCTCAAGGAAATACCGGACTGAACACCAGTATTATCCAAATTTGGCTTAGGAGGCAATTCTCCCCCTCCGCTTCCTAAATCATTAAATACAACTGCAGTTCCACTACTGGCGTTAGAATCAGATAATTTAGTAGCTCCATTGGATAACGAGGCGTTTTCTAATTCAGTTTGGACAAAGAGTGATGATGCGTTAGTTATTAATAACAGCAAAGAGCCTATGAGGGCAATCGATAATACTACTACAAATAACTTCTTAGTTTTTGCGTAATATATTATTCTATGATTAAAAGATTTGTTGATTCTAGGCATTTCAATGAAAGTTTTTTAAATTAATACTAGTAATTATATTATAGTTTTTATGGTTAAACTAGCTGCGGATCTAAGATTTTTTCTAGTAAGAGTCCTTAGCATGGGTAAATGAAGTTATACCTATAGACCAAACATCATTCATTGGTCGCTTCCAGTAGTCAATTACCTGTTTATAGTTTGCTTGTCCGTATACCTGATAAGCAACTTCATAGATGGCTACTTCACCACCTTTGTAAGATGATATTTGCTTGTAAGGCCATGTGGCAGGATTAACTAAATATCCGGCATGTTTATCGTAAGTTAATTTTAGTGACTTACCAGTTGGCGACGTATATGAAAATAAGTCTGTGCCGTTATGTTTGGCAATTAATGCTGTTTGCGTGAACGCGTCCATAGCAAACATAGAATAATCCAATGAAAGTGTTCGAGTTATTTCTTGAGTAAAAAAACCTGAAGTATTAACATGTGCATCTAAGCGAGTTTTCCATTTATTTATAGCACCGTTCAATCTTTCGCTATTACCGATAAGTGCTGCACTACTGGCCACGGTAACATTTAACCAGTCTTGCCAATTGTTTTGAGCTGACCAATTTTGAGCAGCGGCATTATCACTAAAACTGCTCACCCATGAAAGTACCGACTGCTTACTTGATACGCTCCAGCCTGGATATGGCTCCAAAAGATCAATACCATAAAATATTGCAGGCATTGTAATACTAAGCTCAATTCCGCTCTGACCGCCAGTATATTTTGGATTCATATAAGTAGTGGAGTCTACCATCCATTTATCTAAGAAATATACTGCCTTATCGGCATATTTCGTATCTCCGGTCAATTGATAAGCAATCGCCAAACTTCTTACAGCCTTTCCAAGTCCTCCGGCTGCAATATAATCAGATCTATCGACATTCGGATTGATCACACCGTCGGAAGTATAAGGAGGATCAGTGTAGTAGTTAGCTCCTCCGCCATTGTTAACAACACTATAATATGATTTTGAAAGTTCTGCGTTAGCAACTCCCATTACTGCATTTCCTGCAGAAAACCAAGGTTCTTGACGTGCAGCATACTTTGCCTTAACACTCATAAGCTCTGTGTTACTGATAAACAAATTCATCTGGTTACTTGCGCCGCTACCAGTTTGACTATTTCCAAATACCACCAAACTTCCACTACTGGCGTTAGAATCAGATAATTTTGTAGCTCCATTGGATAACGAGGCGTTTTCTAATTCAGTTTGGACAAAGAGTGATGATGCGTTAGTTATTAATAACAGCAAAGAGCCTATGAGGGCAATACTAATAATTACCACGTACAAATTATTAGATCTAATAGTTTTAGCTACAAAATTTGATTTCTTTTTCACCTTAGAATAAACCCTACAATTATGCTTATTTGTTATGCCTTTAGTTTAAACTAAACTATTTTAATAGTCTATTTGTTCCCTGAGACTAGACTAAAAGTTCAGATTATTTAATAGTTTCGTAAATATTGTATGCAACTGCTGCAGATATCGCTTGGTGATCCCTAAGAGTGGTCGTCTTTCCTAAGTTTGGTCGCAAACAAGTCATAAGCCAAAAACCCATTAATACTACTAATAGTTCCTTATTTATATCACTTCGCCACCTAGTAATGTCAGCTCCCCTGAAATCACAGGCAATCAAAAACTCGGTAGAGCCAAACATTTCAGGAGTTAGGGATGCCCAGTTCCAGTCAACTATAACGACTTTTTGGTTTTTGGGATTAAACGCTAAATTATCTGGACGTAAATCACAATGACCAAATACACTGTTTGGCAGTAGTCTTAATTCAGACATTGATTTAGGTATTGTATCTTCTATAAGATTTGTGTTTTTGATAACTTCAATCAACTTAGAAATTTTTGGCTTCTGATGCTCAGTGAGAATTGAGCTAATGCTTTGTAACTTCTTTACTAGCTTATCTGTTCTATTTTCAAGTTTAATAAATTCATTGTATTCTTCTGGGTCAGATAGCTTGTCTCTAAAGTAAGGATTTAATGATAATTTTTTAATGTCTTCGTTTGAAAAAGTCGCCTTTTCTAAGTCGTACGAAGCTTCAATAACTTGATTAATATAGTTGGTGCGTAGCTCGAAATCTTCAGGTAGTCCCCATAACCAACCATCATCATTTGAATATGCAGTAGTTATTAACATATTACCCTCTTTGGATATATCGCTCCATTCCGGAACTATATCTATAGATTCAGACCTTAGTAGTCTCATTATTTCATGATCTTTTTTCAACCAACCTCTCTCTGTATCACCATTTCCTTCTACTAAAGTATCGTCAACCTCTTTAATGAAGTACTTTTTATCTTTGAACTGAACAATTGACCTTCGGTTCAATGAATAACCACCACTTACCTCAATGGTCTTGATTATGTCTATTGGCACACTAAAAAGTTCTGATACGTAATCTAACGCTTTTCTTGTTATATTGTTGTTTTGAGACATTTTATAATTATAACAAGAAAACGACTCGCAAAAATGCGAGTCGTTTTTTTGGTGGAGCAACGGGGATTCGAACCCCGGACCCCTGCCTTGCAAAGGCAGTGCTCTAGCCAGCTGAGCTATTGCCCCATAACACCCATGATATCTAATGGTGGGCGATGGAGGACTTGAACCTCCGACCTCGTCATTATCAGTGACGCACTCTAACCAGCTGAGCTAATCGCCCACACTACCATAAGACTAGGATATTCTAGGGTAAAATGGTGAAAAACTCAAGATGATTTTAAATTTGCTACGCTGTATGAGTCACTTCAGCAAGTTCGATTCCTCTCAAAGCAAAGTTACTAAGCTTATCTAAGTACAAATCAGCGAGTGTACTTCCTTTGTTTATATATCTATCGATATTGCTGCGAATTTCAACTGCTTCGACATTATTACCAGATAATTCCACGAACTGATCTAGAGATTGACTGTAATTTTCTGTATCAACATTTCTATAATCAAAAATTAAATCGTGTATATTGCCGTTCTTTTTTAATAGTCTAGCCTCTTCCACAGGTAATTGAGATACCTCTGAAATAGCAGCTACCAGTCTTTCTTCGGATACTGGTGGGCGATTATAATATGCAATAACTAAACGACCATAATCTTTGACCAAATCCCAGTTAAGTTTAACTAGTTTTGGTGTTTCAATTGTGTTAATCAGGCTCTCTTCAGTTTTCATCTTAGCGAAGTGAATTTTACGCCCTTTCGTGCGTAATAGCAATACTTTTAAAAATCTAGATAGTGCAATCAACGTCAAGTTCATAACTAAAGCTATTTGTTCCTCGTAGGATAACTGCCACGCTTTAACTGCAATTATCTGAGGATCAACCGTAGCTCTCGAAAGACTCTATAGAGGTCTTCCGAGGCTTATACTCCCTAGAAAGGAGGTAATCCATCCGCACCTTCCGGTACGGATACCTTGTTACGACTTAACCCCAATCATCCCCCCTACCTTAGGCCGTAGCAAGTACAGACGTCAGGTATTGGTGACTTTCATGGTTTGACGGGCGGTGTGTACAAGACCCGGGAACGTATTCACGGTGATGTGCTGACTCACCGTTACTAGCGATTCCGGCTTCAAGCAGGCGAGTTTCAGCCTGCTATCCGAACTGGGACCGGCTTTGATGGGATTTGCTCCGTCTCGCGACTTGGCTGCCCTTTGTACCGGCCATTGTAGCGTGTTTCTAGCCCCAGACGTAAGGGTAATACTGACCTGACATCATCCCCTCCTTCCTCCCCGTTACCGGGGCAGTCTGATTAGAAAAATTCAACTAATCACAAGGGTTGCGCTCGTTGATGGACTTAACCAAACATCTCACGACACGAGCTGACGACGGCCATGCAACACCTGTCACTTGGTTCCCGAAGGCACAGTATCCTTTCGGATGCCTGCCAAGGATGTCAAGCCTGGGTAAGGTTCTTCGCTTATCCTCGAATTAAAGAACACGCTCCACCGCTTGTGCGGGTCCCCGTCAATTCCTTTATGTTTTAAGCTTGCGCTCGTACTCCACAGGCGGGATGCTTAACGCGTTAGCTTCGCTACTACCCGGGTCGATACGGGTAACAGCTAGCATCCATCGTTTACGGCGTGGACTAACGGGGTATCTAATCCCGGTCGCTCCCCACGCTTTCGTGCCTTAGTGTCAGGGACGAGCCAGTTACCTGCCTACGCCATCGGTATTCCTCCTTATATCTACGGATTTCACTCCTACACAAGGAATTCTAGTAACCTCTCTCGCCCTCTAGCTTAGTAGTTTCCATAATGTTTATGGGGTTGAGCCCCACGCTTTCACTACAGACTTACTATGCCACCTACGCAACTCTTTACGCCCAGTAATTCCGGATAACGCTTGGATCCTCCGTATGACCGCGGCTGCTGGCACGGAGTTAGCCGATCCTTATTCATATGCTACCGTCATA
>JBGSIS010000005.1:0-101807 GCA_041742395.1 Saccharimonadales bacterium (SeqCode) | reverse complement strand
GTGACAACCTGTGGTCTTCCAACTTCAAACTCGTAGCCTTCACGACGCATAGTTTCGATTAGAACACCAAGGTGAAGCTCTCCTCTCCCCGAAACAAGGAATCCAATAGAATCTGGTTCTACTAATAATCCGATATTAGTTTCAAGTTCTTTTTTTAATCTTTCACCAATTTGCCTGCTTGTAGTAAATTCACCTTCTTTGCCCTTGAAAGGAGAAGTGTTTGGACCTAGGTATATTCTCAAAGTCGGTGCTTCTACTTCAATTACCGGTAGAGGCTCTGGGTTGACAGGATCAGCTAAAGTTTCGCCTATTTTAGCGTCGCTAACTCCTGTGATACTGACAATATCCCCAGCAATTGCGCTATCGGTTTGAACTCTATTTAATCCTTGGTTAGTATAAATCTTATCAATCCTAGTTTTATGGATTGTTCCATCTTTCGCACATAGGGCAACCTCTTGATTAGCCTTGAGTGTACCTCGATTTATCTTACCAATCGCATACTTACCCTGGAAGCTATCCCAAAATAGGGCTGTTACTAGCATCTGGAAAGGAGCCTCAACCTCTACTTCCGGAGCCGGGACATTATCAATTATTGCTTCAAATACTACTCCTAAATCGGCAGAAGATTCGGGGTCATCAGGGAGCTCAGTCCAAGCTTTGCCAGTTTTTCCAATTGCGTAAAATATTGGGTAATGAAGTTGGTCTTCGTGAACTGCAAGCTCTAAAAATAAATCTGCTAACTCATCCTCAACTTCATTGATTCGGCGTCCTTGTTTATCTATTTTATTAATAATAACTATTGGCTTCAGACCATTGGCTAGTGCTTTTCCAAGAACAAATTTAGTCTGAGGCATAGGTCCTTCTTGGGCATCAACAATTAAAAGACATCCATCTGCCATATTTAGGGTTCTTTCAACTTCTCCACCAAAATCTGAGTGTCCAGGTGTATCGATAATATTTATTCTATAGTCATCATAATTTACGGCAGTAATTTTAGCAGTGATTGTAATTCCACGTTCTTTTTCTTGATCTCCAGAATCCATAATTAGATCCTGATTCATCTCTGCTTGATTGTCTCGAAACGTGTTTGATTGCTTTAATAGACCATCCACTAATGTAGTTTTACCATGATCAACATGAGCAATTACAGCAATATTTCTAATTTTATTTGGGTCTGTCAATTTATTTTCCAATTCTTATAAAATATTAGATTATATAATATCATATTTTATGATGGTTGTCTAAGATATTCGAATTATTTTCATTGCGCTTAAGCATGCTTTTATATATAATTATAGATAATTAACTAGAGGGATACTTACATCTATGAAAGTGCTGATGTTGGGATGGGAATTGCCTCCGCATAATAGTGGTGGATTAGGCGTAGCTAGTCAGCAACTTTGTAAATCTTTAAATAAAAATGGTATTGATATTGAATTTATACTTCCTTATGAAGCTAATCACGACTTTGACTTCATGAAAGTCAGATCTGCAATTCCTATAGATGTTACTGAAATCCGAAAACTAAGTGGAGCTTACGAGAGTTTTATGTATATAAAGAGCGACGGTAAAGTTGAATGGCACGACATGTTTTTTCAACTTTCAATTTACGAAAAATCAGTAGAAAAAATTGCCCGAGAAACTGAATTTGATATTATTCATGCTCATGATTGGCTAACTTTTAGAGCAGGACTTAGAGCTAAATCAGTTAAAAATAAGCCCTTAATTCTTCATGTGCACTCCATTGAACATGATAGGGCTGGAGGAAAATATGGAAATCCGCTTGTCCATGAGATTGAATATATATCTATGCTAATGGCTGATAGGATAATAGCTGTTAGCAATCATACAAAAAAATTAATTATTAAAGAATATGGAATTCCCGCTGACAAAATATCGGTTGTTCATAACAGCCTAGACACTGAAAGCTTAACGGCGATTGAAGGTGAAAATAGCTTTGGTTACTTGCGAGCTATGAAACAAAATGGATATAAAGTAATAACGAACATCGGGAGATTAACCATACAAAAAGGTCTTACTAACTTACTTCTAGCAGCAAAGGAAGTTGTCAGGCTTGAGCCAAATACAATTTTTCTTATAGTTGGCAGTGGCGAACAATATCATGAATTAATTAGAATGACGGCCGATTTAGGCATAAGTAAGAATGTCATGTTCAGTGGATTCCTCAGAGGTAAACAGTGGCGCGACGCATTTGCAATTTCTGATTTATTCTTAATGCCTTCTGTGTCTGAACCATTTGGCCTAACACCGCTTGAGGCAGCCGGATACAAAATTCCTTCACTTGTATCTAAACAATCTGGAGTTGCTGAAGTATTCAAAAATTGTCTCAAGGTAGACTATTGGGATGTTCAAAAAATGACAGATGATATTGTTTCCGTAATTAAAAACCCCTCCCTTCAAAATGAGTTAAGTGAAAACGCTCACTTAGAATTTCAAAGATTATCTTGGGATAATGCTGCTAAACAGATTAAACAGCATTACAGCAGCCACATGGAGGCAATTGCAGCATGAGTAACAAAATAATTTCACTCTATCTGCACGTCCATCAACCATATCGTATTCGAGAATACTCTATTTTTGATATTAGTGAAAGGCACGACTATTTTGATGCTAATCCAGGAACAAGAACAAGCAATAAAGACATACTAAGAAAAGTTGCAGATAAATCATATTTCCCAACAAATCAAAAACTACAAGAGTTGATCTATGACAATCCTGGATTCAAACTAAGCATTTCAATAACTGGAACAATAATAGAACAATTCGAAGAGTATGCGCCAGATGTCTTGGAATCCTTCAAAAAACTAGTGGCTACTGGTAGAGTTGAAATTGTAGCAGAAACTTACCATCATAGTCTGGCATTCTTTTATAACCGACAAGAGTTTGAGAAACAAGTTAAGATGCATGAGGAGAAGGTATGGCAAATATTCGGCATTAAACCTACCGCCTTTAGAAATACAGAGTTAGCTTATAATAATGACCTTGCCTATTGGGCAGATAATGCTGGCTACAAAGCGATACTTGCAGAAGGCTGGGACAATGTACTTTCATGGCGTAGTCCCAATTTCGTATATCGTCCAGCCTACACTGAAAATATTAAACTTTTGCTTAAAAACTATAAGCTTAGTGATGACATTGCCTTCAGGTTTGGCAATAAGCAATGGTCAGAATGGCCGCTTACTGCCGAAAAATTTAGCCACTGGGCTAGTAAAACAAACGGAGATGTAATCAACCTATTTATGGATTATGAAACATTTGGTGAGCATCAATGGCACGAATCTGGTATTTTTGAATTCTTAAACTATTTACCACAAACTTGGATTGGTAATGGTAATAAATTCATGACTGTAACCGAAACAGCTGAGGCCTTAAATGATGTAGGCGAATTAGACATACCAGAAACAATTACTTGGGCAGACACAGAAAGAGACTTAAGCGCTTGGCTCGGGAACAGCATGCAACAACAAGCAATAAACGCACTTTATGAATTGTCTGATGGAATTATGGGTACTGGTAATCTGTCATTGATTGAAGACTGGAGAAAATTGCAAACATCTGATCATTTCTACTATATGTGCACCAAGTGGTTTAATGACGGTGATATACATGCCTACTTTAGTCCTTACGAAGATCCCTATCAAGCATTTATCTACTTTATGAATTCATATCATGACCTCAGACATAGATTATTTAATCTTAAAGGACAGTAATGGCAAAACCAGTAGTCTTAGGAAATAGTTCACTCACTGTAGGTATTAATGAAAGTGGACAGGTTCATGATTTCTATTATCCATACGTTGGCTTGGAAAACCTTACTAATTCAAGAATGTCTCCCCATAAAATTGGCGTGTTTGTAGATGGTATATTTAGCTGGATAGACTCCACTGATTGGGTTCACGATGTTGACTTTGATGATAACTCACTTGTTAGTATGATTACAGTTACAAATACCAAGCTTGGTGTTAAAATTAATTTTAATGACTTTGTTGATAGTGATTTCAACGCCTTTCTGAGAAAAATAAGAATAGATAATTTATCTGATACACAAAAAGAAATTAAACTTTTTATGCATCAAGTATTTGAGATATCACAAGATGGAAGGGCTGATACAGCGCTTTTTGTACCCGACGACAATTACATCTTAGATTACAAAGGTCGTTGTTGCTTATTGATATATGGACAGAGTAGATCAGGTATAGTTTTTGATCAATTCGCTATTGGAAGTTATGGTATTGAAGGAAAACAAGGAACATTCATTGATGCAGAAGATGGCATTTTGAGCAATAATCCAGTTGAACATGGAGGAGTCGATAGTGTTATTGGTTTAAGCGCAAATATAGAAGCCAATGAACATCAGATTTTTGACTACTGGATTGTCGCAACAGACTCGCAATATCGTGCCGAAGAAATACATTTTGAGATTCTAAAAAGTGGTCTTGAAGAACGACTTTCAAAAACCAAACAGTATTGGAATAAATGGCTATCAATTTCCGCACCAAATACCAAGAATATTGATAATCAGTATCTGCCTCTACTTAAGAAATCTCTTATGATTATTAAGGTTCACACTGATAAACGTGGCGGCATAATTGCTTCAAGTGACTCATCCATTTATAACTATGGTAGAGATTATTATAGTTATGTATGGCCAAGAGATGGAGCTTATGCTATTTGGCCGCTTATTAGATTGGGCTATACTGAAGAGCCCAAAAAGTTTTTTGAATTTTGTAAGGACATTATTACAGATGGCGGATACCTCATGCATAAGTATCAACCAGATCGAGCTGTAGGTAGTACCTGGCATCCACTGATTCATGATAACCGCAAAGAACTAGCAATTCAGGAAGACGAGACAGCAATAGTCATATATATGATTGGCGAATACTTTGAACATACCAAAGATAGAGATTTTATTGAAGGTATGTACGATAACTTTATTAAACCTGCAGCTAACTTTATGTGTAAATTCATGGACTCTCAAACTAATTTACCACATGCCAGCTACGACCTTTGGGAAGAAAAGTTTGCAACCCATACTTATAGTGTTGCAGTTGTCTATCAAGCACTTCTAGTGGCTAGCGACATTGCAAACGAGCTAGAACACACTGATGACGCAACCTATTGGGAAAAGACAGCAGATACAATCCTTGAGAATAGAAACATTTTTTATGATTTTCAAAGAGGAATATTTCGTAAATCTATACATACAAAAAGTGATGGATCCCTAGAGTTTGACAACACACTTGATATTTCTAGTCTTTACGGAATTATCATGTTTGGATACCACGACAAAGATTTTGATAAAATTGCATCCACACAAAAAAATATCGAGAATATACTTCTCGACAAATCACCCTCAAAAGGACTTCCAAGATACGAAAACGATAATTACTTTTTAACTAAGAAGTCGTACCTAGGGAATCCTTGGTTTGTAACCACCCTTTGGCTAGCACAATATTATCATCGTGCAAATAATTCCGAAAAAGCCAAAGAGTACCTAAAATGGACAATCGAAAATTCACTTCCGAGTGGAGTTCTTTCAGAACAAGTGGACCCAGAAACAGGAAGACACATTTCAGTAACTCCTCTTGTATGGAGTCATGCTGAGCTTATAAATACAATTATCGATCTGAGTTAAGGAGCTACTTGCGGCCTTTTACTTCGTTTCGTCCTAAGTTCTTTTTTGTTTCAACATATAAAACATGCTTACGTAAAACTGGATCGTATTTCTTTAAGCTAAGTTTGTCGGGAGTATTCATAGTATTCTTAACGGTATAGTAATGCCTATGTCCGCTTTCTTCGGATACTAGTCCAACGACTTTTCTTTTATCACCTTTTTTTGCCATAACTAGAGTATTCTAACAGATAATTAATTTTATTTCAAATATATTGGAGCCGTTGACGAGATTTGAACTCGTGACCCCTTCCTTACCATGGAAGTGCTCTACCACTGAGCTACAACGGCATAATTTACCAAATGATTTTACCAAATTAGTCGGTAATTTGCGAATCTGTAATTCTGCCATAACTGTCCATTTTAAATAACTGAGACTGGCCTTCTAGGAGTATTGGCTGTGGTGGTTGTTCTTGTATACTAGTAGGTTTCAATGAACGTCGGTCTTCAACTAACCTAACAGTAGTAACTTCGTCTCCAATATTTTCATAAAAATCAAAAGCAAAACTATCTAAAGGCTTTGACCATACTGAATGAGGGAGTTTTCCTAATGAGTCTATTCCCAGAAACTTATTTTCCTCTAAATAGTATTCGACCTTTTGCTTCGCACCATCTTCTGTATAAGATCGAACAACAAAAGATGCTAATTTACCAATGTGGACAATATGCCAGTCTCTTTCACCTGATCTATCAAACTCTACCATTAGCATAATAATAGCATTCTATAGTTGTCTCTTTCCAGGTAATATTTACTATGGAACAAATATCAAAGAAAAAACCAATAGCTTAAAATCTAGATCTACTTTAATTGGAAAATACGATTAATTGCATTTTTGGTGCAGGGTGTAGGATTCGAACCTACGAAGGCATAAGCCAGCAGATTTACAGTCTGCCGTGTTTGACCGCTTCACTAACCCTGCATATAAAAATGGAGCCACCTGTCGGATTCGAACCGACGACCTACGGTTTACAAAACCGTCGCTCTAACCAACTGAGCTAAGGTGGCGTACAGATAATACCAAAGTACTAAAAAAGTGTACCAGAACCTCTGTTAAATGACAACTCTCTTTGGTCTAGATACTTTCTTTGGTTTTTTCTGAACAGTTTTGGAAGATTTTTTAAGTTTATCAGAAATAATATCAGCATCGGCTTGTCGACCTTGAGATTCGTAACCCTTAACTAACAAAGTATAGCTTTCTCTGTTAGGCTCAATTTCAACAGCCTTTTCGAGTTCGTCTATCATTAGCTTACCATTACCTAACTTCTCTTGAACCTTGGCATAGGCAATATGTCTTGCAGCCATCTTGTCATCCATCTTTAAAGCTTGTTCAAATGCTGTAGCTGCCTTAGGGTAGTTTTCTGTTTCATAATATATTAGACCCAAGTTGTGTAGACTTGATGGTGTTGGGTCAATCGTAGAAGCAATCTCAAAGCAGTCAATAGCGTCTTTGTATTCTTTCTGCTTGGCGTATAGAATACCGAGTCTATTATATGCAGCAGCATTTTTATCATCTATCTTAAGTATTGTTAGTAATGCTTTCTCAGCACGAACAAGACGATTATCTTTCATTCCTTGGTGAGCAATATCCCATAATTTACCAAGCTTATCTGTTACTTTTGCTGGAATTTCGCCTAATTCTTTATCACCTGCTTTTAGACCTCTTAGTGTAAGCGCTGCAAAAGTAGAAATTAGTAAAATATCTAACATATTATTGTCCTATTATACTACAGATTAACAGCTAATCTGGTCATTAATAATTTGATGTTTGGATTAGATTTCAAAAGAAACTCTTGTGAATTAGCTAGACTCTTTAAGTTGTCATTATACTTCTGAATTCTGTTATTGTCAGAAGTACTCATTATTAATGATCGGTATATTTGTATTAATCCAAATATAAACAAACCGATATTATATTTTTTTGAAATTTCTTCGGATATGATTAGTTTTCCGTATGTATCACTAGAAACATATTTTTTTGCAATATTAACTGTTTCTAAGAAATCTCCAGAGTTATTTTTAACTAGTTCATCGATATATCGAGACCTACCATCGGACATCATAAAGAATGATGCTAATTTGTTAGTGTCATAAAAATTTTGATATTCAATTTTCTTTGGATTAGAAATCCGAATAATCATCGACCTAGACTGTATTGTACTAATAACTTTATTAAGTATTGAGGCATTAAGAATAAACAATGTGTTTCTAGGCGTATCCTCTAATAATTTTAACAACGAATTCTGAGCCTGATCATTTACCTTATCGATACTCCTGATGATAATAACTCTAGTAATATTTATTCCAGTTTCTACGAATTTAAGTTTATTCTTTAATTCTCTAATTTCTTCTATTGTAACGGTGTTACCATCCTTATTCATGTCTATTAACGATAAAGCTTTTTCACCTGGCGTATTACTTTCAAATAAATTTTCGATTATCTTGTCTGTAATAAATTGCTTACCTGCTCCATCTGGTCCAGTTATTAGCAAAACAGGACTAGGATTACTAATAAAAAGATCGATCTCTTTTTTAGTCTTTTCTGAAATTAACATATTCATGAAATAATCTTATCAATTATATCAGGAACTCTTGACTCAAAAACAACTCTCTCTTTGTTTGGTAAAGTAAGCTCCAGTTTGTTTGCATGAAGTAACATTCGCGTGTAAGGCCTACCGCCATAAAGCTCATCTCCAACTATTGGACATTTAATGCTTTTTAGATGAACTCTTAGTTGATGCGTACGACCTGTTAGCGGATTCAACTCAACTAAACTTAGTGATTCATTAATTTTAATAACTTGATAATTTGTAATTGCAGACTTACCATTTGGTCCTACCCTAAAAGTCTGGGGCATTTTAGGATTTCTTTCAATTGGCATGTCAATCACAGCTTTATTATGTTCTGGGGCATTTTGACATACTGCTAAATAAGTCTTTTTAACTTTTCGTGTAGAGAACTGTTTTTGAAGCCACTTAGCTGCAACTTCATTTTTCGCACAAATAATTACTCCAGATGTACCTCTATCTAACCTATGTACAATACCTGCTCTGTTGCCGCTAAGTGATTTATCGATTCTATTAGTGATAAATGAAGCAACAGTCGCTTCATTGTTGAATGTACCTTTCGAATGAGTCAAAACGCCCGCTGGCTTATCTATTACTATACAATCTTCATCTTCGTATATAATTGGTAGTTCTATTAGATCTTTGACTAAATGATCTTCAGCATTGAAATTAATATCAACATTATCATTTTCGCGGAGTTTATAACCTGTTTTTTCTATATTTCCATTAACTAAAATCGAACCGTCCGCAATTAGTTTCTGTACGCTACTTCGGCTAAGTGATGGAAGCTGAATGTTGGCGAATATATCCAGCCTTAATCCTTTATTCAATTCCGAGATCTTCATCAATTCCTATATCTAAATAATTATCTTTATTAACTTTAATGATTTCAATTTCAGACGCTAATGGTGCTTTTTTTGGTAGCTTAACAGGCGGCAGTAGCTGTCTTTTTTGCTCAACTGCTGGAGTCATACCCCTAATACTAACTGTTTCCATTAATAACCTTTCTCAATCCCACGGCAACTTGGACTTTTTCTAATTTTGACTTGGCGATTAGGTTCATTGATTCCTCCGATGACTCTAGTTTTTTAATTAACGTTTCTTCGTCAACGTCTGCTAACTTAGTCTGAAAGTCCCCTAGAAATTCACTAACAAGTTCTGCTAAAGTCTTTTTAAAATCACCGTACTGTTTATGACCCTTAAATTCATTCAAAGTTACATCTAATTCTTGCCCTTTTAATAATGAATAAATCTGAAGCAGATTACTGATGCCGGGTTGGTTTTGAGGATTATGATTTATGTTTGCAAGATTATCAGTTGTGGCTGACATTACTTTTTTTATAGCAACTTCAGGATCATCACTTAAGAAAATTACTCCTTTACCTGACAAATCCGATTTACTCATTTTCTTAAGTGGGTTTTGCAGGTCTTTTATACGAAGACCCTGATCTTTTCCAAATAATTCATGTTGTTTCTTGACCGGCTCTGGAACGGTGAAAATTTCTCCAAATCTATTATTCATCCTAGTTGAAATATCGCGGGTGAATTCTAGATGCTGCGATTGATCATCACCAACAGGTATGTAGTTAGCATCGTACAGCAAAATATCGGCTGCCATCAATACTGGATAATCAAATAGTCCGACAGTTACGTTATCTTTGCCTTCAGACTTATCTTTGAATTGTGTCATTCTTGACATCTCACCAAATCCAGTAAAATTATTAAGAATTATCGTCATCTCACTGTGTGCAGGTATGTAACTTTGTCTATAAATGCTTACGTTTGGATTATCTATAGGTAACCCAGCAGCTACAAACTTTTTAAGTGTACCCATAGTCTGTTCATGCAAACTAGAATAATCAATCTCTGTAGTAAAGCTATGAAGATCTGGAACAAAAATATTTACCGCATAATTATCAGAATTAGCCATATCAATTAGTGGCTTCATAGCTCCAAAATAGTTTCCAATTTGTGGCTCTTCGTTAGAACGAATTCCAGTTAATATTACAGGTTTAATCATATTATTATTCCAATTATATCCTATTAGCGTTTAATGATGTAATTCTGTTGTATTGATGCTTTCGAAATTTACGATTTAATTGTTTCTTAATAATTAAGTAATCGATTTGATTTGTAACTAAATCTGTCTATTAGCTATTAATAAACATAAAAATCATGATTCCTGTGCTGCTAATCTTTCAATTTCGTTAATCATATCTAGTTCTTTTTGAAATGCTAACTCTTCTTCAGCAGTAGGTGCTGGTTCTGCTTCTTCGATACTAACTATAAAACCCTGTAATATCATTGGTCTTACGGTCATGTTTTCGATATTTATGCTTTTTTCCATAACTATAGGATAACATACGAATTTAATTAAAAAGCCCGATATAAATTCGGGCTTTATTGCGAAAAAAAATATTTAACGCTTCGTAAATTGGCGCTGCTTACGAGCTCCCTTAAGACCGAATTTCTTTCGTTCTTTTTCTCTTGGGTCATTTCCGAGTAAATCAGCACGTCTTAGTGTACTTCTAAGGTCTTCATTCATAGTAGCCAGAGCTTTAGCTATGCCTAATCTTATTGCATCAACTTGACCTGAGTGACCACCACCAGAAACAACAGCACTAACATCAAACTTGTTTTCAATCTCGAGTACTGTAAATGGTCTGTTTAATTCATTGAGCAAATTCTTGCTATCAGCTAAATATTCATTAGCTGTTTTACCATTGATTACAATATTACCTTTGCCATTCATTAAACGTACTCTCGCTGTAGAGCTTTTGCGTCTTCCTAGTCCATAGAAATAGTTTTTGGTTGGAGTAGCCATTATTTAGTTTCCTTTATTGAGTAATTAACTGGTTTCTGAGCTTCGTGATTGTGTTCCATGCCGGAGTAAATCTTTAGTCTAGCTAGTCTGCCATCTCTTAACTTATTAACTGGTAACATGCCCCTTACAGACTTTTCAATAACCTTAGTTGAATCTTTAGCCATCATCTCATTCAAACTAGTTTCTTTAAGTCCTCCAGGATATTTAGTATGACGATAATAAATCTTCTTGGTTTCCTTGCCGCCAGTAACTACTAGGTTGTCTGCATTTATTACTATTACGTAATCACCGCAATCGATATGCTTAGTAAACATTGGTTTATTTTTTCCTGTCAGTATAACTGCAATCTCGGTCGATACACGTCCAAGAGTAGCTTCTGAAGCGTCAATAACATACCACTTTCGTTCTACTTCTGTGGGTTTAGCGCTGTAAGTTTTCATTATTTGGACTCCTTTTTGGCTTTTTCATCAGAAGCTTTTGGCTTTGGGCTTTTCTTAGCTACTGGCTTAGCAGGCGCCACCTTATCTGTAGTTTTTTTAACTTCATTAGGAACAGTACTGCCTTCTACAAAACTAATAGTTGCCATTTCAGCGTTATCGCCACGACGGTTTGTTGTTTTTTCAATTCTTAAGTATCCGCCATTGCGACTTGAATATTTAGGAGCGATTTCATCTACGAGTTTATGTGCAGCTTCTACCGTCTGGAGGCTTGCTATTATTAATCTTCTATTATGTAGATCGCCAACTTTGGCCTTAGTTACAAGTTTCTCGACATATGGTCTTAGCTCTTTAGCTTTAGGCAGCGTCGTTTCAATCTTCTCATGAATGACTAGAGAATCTGCAAGCCCCTTAATGAGAGCTCTTCTTTGATCTTTTTCTCTATGGAATTTTCTTCCTTGATATCCGTGTCGGTGCATTTAGAGCTCCATCTCTGCCATTTTTTCTTTAACTTCATCCAAAGCTTTGCTTCCAAAACCTTTAAGTTCTCTAAGTTCGCTATCGCTCAAGCTGAAAAGATCTCTTAGTGTATGAATGTCATTATTAATTAAAGCGTTGGTTGTTCTTGCTGAGAGGTTAAGATCTTCAATAGGTGTCATTAACTCAGCAGAATCATCACTAGACTCATCACTTACAGAGTCGCCGCTGGTAAGAGGAGCTGTAGCTTCAACAGTCGCTTGACCAGCTAGTGCAGTGTATTGGTTTACAAGTATTGCTGAAGCTTCTTCAAAGGCTTCTCTTGGAGTAATTGAACCATCAGTATCGACAGTAATTATTAGCTTATCCAAATCTGTAATTTGACCAACGCGTGTATGTTCTACTTTATATCTAACTCTTAAAACAGGTGTGAATATTGCGTCAGTAGCAATCATATCGCCAGCTTTTCGGGTACTATTTTCTTCAACTGTTCTGTAGCCTCGGCCAGTTTCAACCACTAAATCCAAAGTAAAAGTAGTTTTGTCATCGTCTAGCGTGCAAATTACCTGATCAGGATTAACAACTTCAACATCAGCATTAAGTTGAATATCTTTTGCAGTTACTGCGCCCTTACCTTTTTTTACAAGCCGTAAGTTCTGGGCTTCATTTCCAAATACTCTGAATCTTATTGTTTTAAGATTCTGCATAATATCAACGACATCTTCTTTGACGCCGCTAACTGTAGTGAACTCGTGTGTCGCACCCTCAATTTTAAAGGCAGTCACCGCTGCTCCGGCAATACTAGATAGTAACACTCTTCGAATAGAGTTTCCGAGCGTCATTCCGTAACCTGTGTGTAGTGGTTCCACTACAAATGTGACTGATGTAGAGCTATGTTCATCTACGTTTATGATTCCTGGTGTGTGCATTGAATTAGACATATTTTATTGCCTCCCTTATCTTGAGTAGTACTCTACTATTAGTTGTTCATTGATATCCGGTTCTACATCTTCGCGAGAAGGTACACCAGTAATACTAATTTCTAGCTTTTGTCTGTCGACTTTCATCCATGATGGAATTTCTGACGGAACTGGACTAATATCATCAATCCGCTTGAAATAATCTGTTTTCGTACTTCTTGTGGTCACAGCAAGCTTATCACCCGCTTTTAACCTAATAGAAGGAATGTCAACTCTACGGTCGTTTAACATGAAATGACCGTGAGTTACTAACTGTCTGGCTGCCCTCCTGCTTGGTGCTAAACCAGACCTATATACGGCATTGTCGGCACGTTGTTCTAAGAATTGCAATAATAAAGAACCTGATTGACCTTCTTTTCGAGTAGCTTCTTTCATTAAGTTTCTAAACTGTTTTTCAAGTAAACCATAAAGTCTTTTAACTTTCTGTTTTTCTCTTAATTGAATTGAGTACTGACTCGGCTTGCTTCGACTTCTAGAATTTCCATGTTGACCAGGAATTGTAGGTCGCTTTAATAGAGCCTTATGAGCTTTTGGATGAAGAGCATAGCCTTCACGTCGGCTCATCTTAACAATTGATTGAGTGTCTCTAGCCATGATTAAATCCTTCTAGCCTTTCTTGGTCTGCAACCACCATGTGGTACACCTGTAACATCCTTGATGGTTTCAATTTGAATATCTAGTCCCTGTAGTGAACGTATTGCAGCATCACGGCCAAGCCCAATACCTTTTACGTAAACATCAACTTTTGATATTCCATACTGTTGCTTTGCTGACTGTGCAGCTTTTTCAACAGCAACCTGAGCTGCGTATGCTGTTCCTTTTTTTGAACCACGAAAACCACAACCGCCAGCACTTGCTGCGCTTAAGGCTCCACCGGTTCGGTCAGTAAAGGTGATTATTGTGTTGTTAAAAGTAGCTAATACGTGCATCTGACCAAAAGGAACTGATCGTTTGGCTTTTTTCTTCTTAGCTGTAGTTGTAGTTATATCTGCCATAATTTCTCCGAATCTTTAAGTCTTAGATGCTGATTTAGGTTGTGATCCACCGACTGCTACTTTTCGACCTCTTCTTGTTCGAGCATTGGTTCTAGTTCTTTGACCACGACTTGGAAGACTATTTCGGTGTCTTATACCTCTATAGCTACCAATATCTTTTAATCTTTTAATGTTTCCGACAACTATTCTTTGAAGTTCTCCCTCAACAGTATAGTGCTCGTTAATAACATCTTGAATTTTTGAGATCTCACTGTCAGTTAAGTTCTTAGACCTAATTGTTGGATCTACTTTAGCCTTTGCAAGGATATCGGTACTGCTTTTAGGACCAATACCGTACACGTAAGTTAAAGAAATTTGTATCTGTTTGCTATCTGGGATAGTTACTCCTGAAATTCTTGGCATGACTTACCCCTGCCTCTGCTTATGCTTTGGCTTTAATTTATTAATGACATAAATACGCCCTTTACGGCGCACTATCTTGTCGTCTGGACTGATTTTTTTAACACTTGCACGCACTTTCATGCGGATCACTGCCTCCTTGTTTACTCTGCTAGTGACACACTGCTTAAATTTATGATTGTCTGTAGGTGATTCTTCCCTTAGTTAGATCGTAAGGGGTTAACTCAACCTTGACTGAGTCTCCTGGCACAAGGCGAATGTAGTTTTTTCGCATTCTACCAGCGACATGGGCTATAATCTGATGGCCGTTTTCAAGCTCTACACGGAACTGAGTCCCTGGAAGGGCTTCAGTTACTACTCCTGCTAACTCGATAACTTCCTTTTCTTTTGCCATAAATTATAACGTCAATAAATTCTACCAAATTTTACATCTTATGTAAAGAGTTTTATTTATTTTTGCTCCTTTTTAGTTTTGGTAACCTAGCTCTTAATCTTCGAGCTCCCGTTGCCGCATCGACCGGTTCACTTACATCATAGAAGAAATCTGGCTCTTCGTACTGGTCATATGTAACCATTAAAGCCCTTGACTCTATAGATCGTAAAGTTTCTAAAGCTACTGAAACAAGAATAAGTATACTCGTTCCTCCTAATGCGATATTCGAAGGAACAAATATCTGAGCGATAATTGGAACAACGGCAAGCAAGCCTAAACTTAAACCACCGAACAAAGTTAATCTGTTAATAATTTTACTAAGGTATATTTCCGTCTGCTTTCCAGATCTTACCCCTTCAATGAAACCTCCTTGTTTTTGCAAGTTCTCAGAAATTTCCTTTGAGTCAAATGTTATACTCGTATAGAAAAAAGTAAATAGAAATACTAATAGAAAGTAAACGATTGGGTATATGTAGGGCGTAAAGCCTGGTTGTTCAAAAGTTTGCGGGCTGGGATTTTGAAACCATAATACCAAGTTAGACCCTATCTCTTGTAACCTTTCGCTTTGTGACGAAGTCATTAATTGACCAACAAAACTAGGAACACTTAAAAATGCCGTAGCGAATATTATTGGAACAACACCTGCAGTTATAAGTTTTATTGGTAAAATAGTAGTTACACCACCGTAAGCACGGTTTCCTTGAACACGCTTAGCATAGTGAACTGTTATCTTTCTGGATGCTTCATTTAATTTGACTACAAAAACTGTAATCAGTAAAGTACCTAGAATAATTAAGCCTGCGTACAAAGCCTGTGTCTTATCAATAGGGAAATCTTTTCCAAGAATACTCCACTTAGCTCCATCACTAAAAATGTTACCGACAATACCTGAAATTGTGGCCGGAAGTTGACTGACAATTCCAACAGTAATAATTAATGAAATTCCATTACCAATGCTCTGCTCTGTTATAAGCTCTCCGAGCCACATAAGCAGCATTGCACCACCAGTTAAGCAAGATATCATTAATACCCATTGCATGATTGATGTATTGGCTGTTATATCTCCAATACCACCTATTCTTGATGCAGTCTGCCTAACTAAATAAATTGCTCCTACTGATTGAATTATGGCTAAAGGTAAAGTTAGGGTACGAGTATACTGATTGATTCTTTTACGGCCGAATTCGCCTTCTTTATTAAGCTCTTCTAGCTTTGGGATGGCTTTTGTTAGGAGCTGCATAATGATGGATGCATTAATATATGGACCTAATCCAATAAGCATAATTGAAAAATTAGCCAATGCACCACCAGAAAGTACATCTAAAAAGCTTAAGAGTTGTGGTGTCTGAGAGTTAAATAAGTTCTCAAGAACTTGTTTAAGAGTTTCTGGATTACTAAGAGGGATTGGAATGTGAGCAAGCACTCGAAAAATGAACAACATACCAAATACTGCAAATATGCGCTTGCGCATATCTGAATTACCTAGTGATTTCCAAATAACTTTCCAGCTCATTTAAATATACCCCTAAACTTCTATATAAACTTTAACGAATTATACGATAGTATCTCTTTAATAGATAGTGTTGCTGTAAATCTTACTCTTTAGTTTTTGACTGTCTAGCAACTCTATCAACTTTACTAAAACTTCCACCTGCTTTTTGAACTAACTCAATAGATGATTGACTGGCAGACTGTAGCTTAACGGTAAGCTTTTTCGTAACTTCACCTTTAATGATAAGTTTGACCTTAACATGGGGACTAGAAATTAGACCTGCCTGATACAAACTAAAGTTATCAATTGTTCCACCAAGCTTATCTATCTCGCCAGTATAAACATTTTCTGCTTTTGGTCTAATTGATTTAAATCCGGACATTTTCGGTAATCGTTGCATAAGAGGATTTTGTCCACCTTCAAAACCAGGTTTACGGCCACTTCCTGTTCGAGCTTTTTGACCTTTAGTACCTCTTCCGGCAGTTTTTCCTCGTCCGGCTGCAATACCACGACCAACTCGTTTTGCAGATTTATTAGACTGAATATTTAAGTTGTTGTACTTCATTACTTAGCCTTTCCTGCTTTTTCTTTAGCTTTAGGCTGAACAGTTGTTGTTAGCCAATCTTTTTTACCCTTAATTGTCTTAAGTGCTTCAACAGTAGCGTAAGATCTATTGATTTTATTATTTGATCCTAGTGATTTTGACAGTACATTAGTGATTCCGGCAACTTCTAAAACTGTTCTCACCACGCCACCAGCAATCAAACCAGTTCCTGGTGCAGCTGGCATAATCATTATATTAGCTCCAGACACTTTAGCGCTTGCTTCGTGTGGAATAGTTCCATTGTATATTTCAATATCAACTAGGTTCTTCTTGGCAACATCAGAAGCTTTAGTGATAGCAGTGGTTACATCAGCACCCTTAGCAACACCAATGCCAACTTTGCCTTTATGGTCACCGACTATAACAAGAGCTCGGAATCTAAACCTTCTACCGCCCTTTACTACTCTAGCCACACGATCAATATTAGCGACTCTTTCGTCAAACTGCTTTTCATCTGAGTGTTTGATATCTCTGTTAGGATTCATAATTAAAACTCCAGCCCTTCTGCACGAGCCGCATCTGCAAGTGCCTTAACTCTACCGTGATACTTTTTTCCATTCCTATCAAAGACAACTTTAGTTATCTTAGCTTTTTTCGCTTTGTCGGCTATGTCTTTTCCGACCTTAGCAGCTTTTTCTGTCATAGTACCGCTGTTTTTCTTACCTATAGTAGTCGCTGCTACGAGAGTCTTGAAGGTCGTATCATCAATAATTTGCGCAGAAACGTGCAAGTTACTAATAGTAACTGTTAGTCGAGGCCGTTCGGACGTACCTGAAACTGTAGACCTAATACGGTTCTTTCTACTGGCCACATTTTGAATCTTCTTATTTAGTCTATTCATAGTTTTTCCTATTTATCCTTACCTGACTTACCAGATTTTCTGATAATTCTTTCATCTGCGTACTTAATACCTTTACCTTTATAAGGTTCCGGCTTCTTCAATGCTCTTATCTCGGCAGCTACCTGACCAACCTGCTGCTTGCTAATTCCACTGATTGTGATTGTATTTTGCTCAACTGCTGCAGTGATACCTTCTGGTAATGCGAAGTTAACTTCATGAGAAAATCCTATATTAAACTTCAATGCATTACCTGCTAAAGCAACTCGATATCCAACACCATTAAGCTCTAATTTCTTAGAAAATCCTTGGCTAACACCAATTACCATATTATTAATAAGTGTCCTCATTAGGCCGTGTTTCGCCCTGTTTGGGGCATCATCATTAATTCTTTTAACTGTTACTACATTGCCATCGACGCTAACATTAACGCCAGGCATTGTAAATTGTTTAAGAGTGCCCTTTGGCCCAGTTACGACGATATTATCGTCATCGACAGTGATTGTCACACCGCTGGGTAGCTCTATCGGTAGTTTTCCTATACGACTCATAACTTCCTTTCCTTAATAAACTTTACAAATTAATTCACCACCAAGACCGTTTTTCTTGGCTTTATCACCAGTCATTAAACCTTTACTGGTAGAAACTATAACAATACCGCGACCTCTCTTAACTACTGGAATCTTATCTACACCAGAATATGTCCTTCGACCTGGCTTACTAATTCTTTCGATTTCAGTAATGTTAGAGTTGTTGCCTTCTTTAGATAATGTCAGTTTAAGTATCTTTCCAACATCGGCGTCTTCTACATTTACTTTTTCAATAAACTTACTGTCTTCCAATAGTTTAGCGACTGATTCTTTAACTTTGGAGTGAGGCATTACTACTTCTTGTTTTCTTACCGCTATTGCGTTACGAATACGAGAAAGCATATCTGCGATTGGATCTGTAGTTGTTGTTGACATGATTTCTCCTTCCTACCAACTTGACTTTGTTACGCCAGGAATTTCACCCTTGCTTGCATGTTCTCTAAAACTAATTCTGGAAAGTCCAAACTGTCGCATATATGCATGAGGACGTCCTGTCTCGTTACATCTGTTCTTCCAGCGTGTTGGAGAAGAATTTCTAGGAAGCTTATGAAGACCTTCACGATCTCCAATCTCTTTAAGTTCTTGCCTTTTGACTTCATACTTCTTAATCATCTTTTTTCTTTTTTCGTCTCGTGCAATATTAGATTTTCTTGCCATTATATTGTCTCCTCCTTCTCAAAAGGCATTCCCAGCTTTGTTAATAAAGCTTGGGAGTGTGATGTTTCTTCATTCTTGATTACGAAAACAATCTGAAGTCCATGTGTTACTGTCGTCTCGTCAAAAGTAAGCTCTGGAAAAACAGACTGGTCATTTATGCCTAAACTATAGTTTCCTGTTTTATCGAAAGATTTTAGACTCACACCATGAAAGTCACGAAGTCTAGGTAATACGATATTAACTAATCTGTCATAGAACTCATACATCTTGTCTCCACGAAGTGTAAGCTTTATGCCGATCTTATTTCCTTCTCTTAATTTAAATCCAGCGATTGATTGCTTTGCAAAAGTATCAATTGGCTTTTGTCCAGTTATTTTTTTAATAGTATTCTCGGTAACTTCCATCATTCTTTTGTCATCTTTAGATTTGCCAAGTCCGACGTTCAATACTATTTTTTCTAGTTTAGGAACCTGATTAACATTCTTTAGCCCTAATTCATTCTTTAAATCTTTGACTAATTCTTTATCGTAAAGCTGTTTCAATCTAGGAGAATAGGCTACGGTCTTTTTAGTATCTGTTGCCATTACTTTATCTCCTTTCCAGTCCTTTTAAAGACTCGTTTTTTATTACCGTCTTTGTCTATCTGGTAACTAATTTTGCTGGGTTTTTTAGAAGTAGGCTCAAAAATCGCCACCTTACTAACAAAAACTGGCTTAGTTATATCAATAATTCCACCTTGAGGATATTCCTTGTTCGGTTTAAGATGTTTCTTAACTACGTTAATACCCTCTACGGTAACTTTGTTTAAATCAGGATGAACTGCAAGTACTTTTCCAGTCTTTCCTTTATATTTTCCAGAAAGAACAACAACTGTGTCATCTTTCTTAAGTCTTATCTTATAAATTTCACTCATTATAGTACCTCCGGGGCAAGAGAAATAATTTTACTATAGCCCAAATCTCTTAGTTCTCTTGGAACTGGTCCAAAGATTCTGGTTGCCTTTGGATTTTTATCATCTCCAATAATAACTGCTGCGTTATCATCAAATTTAATAGTTGACCCATCTTTTCGCTTAATAACGTGCTTAGTTCTTACAACAACTGCTCTTACAACAGTTTTTTTCTTAACATTACCAGAAGGATTGGCATCTTTGACAGTAGCGACGATAATATCACCAACTCTCGCATATCGTTTTCTTGTGCCCCCAAGAACTCGAATACATAGAATTTCTTTAGCTCCAGAGTTGTCGCATACAAATAGCCTAGACTCTTGCTGTATCATCTATGCATCTCCTTCTTCATGCCTTATAGAGGCATTATTAACAATCTTCGCCAAAACGAATTTCTTTCTTGCACTCATTGGACGAGTTTCAGAAATAATTACTTTATCGCCCATTTTTGCTTCATTCTTTTCATCATGAGCCATAAATTTCTTACTAGAAATATATTTCTTCTTATAAATAGGGTGTGTTTTGTGAGTAGTTACAGTAACAACAATCGTCTTGTCGTTCTTGTTTGAGGTTACTACACCTGTTAATGTCTTAGCCATTAGATGTTCTCCTTTGCAAGCTGTTCGCCAAGAACTGTCAACATTCTAGCTAAGTCTTTGCGCTTGTTTCTTAATACTCTCACGTTCTGAACTTCTCCCATATGTAACCTTCTCTTGGTTTCAGCGATATCTTCACGTAATTTAGTAGTCTCCATTGTTAACTCACCAGTTGACAATTTACGGATCTCAGCTATTTTCATGCTATACATCCTCCTTGACTAAAAATTTAGTTTTTACTGGAAGCTTATGAGCAGCTAGACGCATTGCTTCGCGAGCAACTTCTTCGGTAACACCCTGCATTTCAAATAAAATTGTTCCAGGTTTAACCTTAGCAACGAAAAATTCTGGATTTCCCTTACCGCTTCCCATTTTAGTTCCAAGGGCTTTTCGAGTAACTGGAGTATGCGGAAAAACTCTAATCCAAATTTTTCCACCACGTTTGATGTACCTTGTCATTGCTTGACGAGCAGACTCAATTTGTCTAGAAGTTATTCTGTCCATACTTTGTGATTGTAAAGCGTATGTACCGAAGGCTATGTAGTTACCACTTGTAGCTACTCCGCGTATTCGGCCTTTTCGCACTTTACGATGTTTAGTCTTATTCGGCATTAACATTACTGAACCTCCCCTTTGTAGATCCAAACCTTAACGCCGATTATTCCGGCACCAGGATAGTTAGCTCGAGCACTATGAAAATCGATATCAGCTCGCAAAGTATGAAGAGGAACACTGCCTTCAACAACTTTTTCTCGGCGTGACATTTCAGCTCCACCTAGACGACCTGCAACTTCAATTCTTATACCCTTAGCACCACTTCTCATCGCAGCAGCGGCGGTTGATTTAATGGCTCTACGAAAAGCAATTCTTCTTTCAATCTGATGAGCAATGTTTTCAGCAGCAAGTTTAGCGTAAAGCTCTGGTTTCTTAACTTCCTCAATATTAACTCTAGCTGGAATATTAAAAATCTTTTCTATTTGAGCTTTTAGTTCTTGAACACCTACGCCACCCTTACCAATAACAACACCGGCTTTTGCTGTAGCGATTGTTACAGTAACCAGATTTGGTGATCTTTCAATATCAACTTGGTTGATTGCTGCTCTAGAGCCTAATTTTGTGTCTATGAGCCTACGTACTTCAAGATCTTGAGTTAGGAATTTTGAATAGTCTCGCTTGCTTGCGAACCACTTACTTCTCCAGTTCTTATTGACTTGAAGGCGCATGCTAATTGGGTTTACTTTTTGGCCCATTATTTAGCCTCCTTCTTGGTTGTCTTAGATTCACTTGACTTGGAATTAGCAGTTTTAGTTTCAGCTTTAGGCTTCTTTGCTACTCGCATCTCGCCATCAACAGTTACAAAAATATGCGAACTTTTTCTTTGGAATGGTAACGCACGTCCGTGAGCTGCAGGACGAAATCTCTTATAACTTTGACCAGGACTTACATGTATAGAAATAATATTTAAAGTATCTGGTTTAAAATTATGATTGTTTTCAGCATTTGCTCTAGCGCTCTCAATAACTTTCTTAACTGGAGTAGCGGCTCGTCTGGGAGTATGCTCTAGAATAACAAGTGCATCAGCTACGGTGCGTCCACGTACTAGACTTACTACCTCGCCAACTTTTCTCGGGCTCATTCTAACGCCTTTAGCAGAAGCGGAGACACTCATTATCTACCTCCCTTTGCTAACTTACCGCCATGTGATCGGAATTTTCTTGTTGGAGAAAATTCTCCAAGCTTATGTCCGACCATATTTTCAGTCACAAAAACGGGAACGTGTACTTTGCCGTTATGAACAGCAATTGTCTTCCCGACAAATTCCGGAGGAATTGTGCAACTTCTAGCCCATGTTTTGATAATTGTACGGTCGTTAGATTCCAAAGCAGCAACTTTCTTAGCTAGTTTGGGATCAATAAATGGACCTTTTTTCAGTGAACGTCTCATATATTATCTCCTCTTTCCTTCACTTCTAGATCTAACAATCATTTTATTACTACTCTTTCGGCGTCTAGTCTTAAAACCTAGAGTCTTTTGACCCCAAGGTGTTCTTGGATCTTTACCGATACCATGACGACCACCATCACCACCACCATGTGGATGATCAGCAGCATTCATAACAACACCACGAACTGATGGTCTAATACCTTTTCTACGATTTCTACCAGCTTTACCAATCTTTATATTCTGGTGCTGCTCATTTCCAACTACACCTAGACTAGCTGTGCAGTTTACATTAATCATTCTTACTTCACCACTAGGCATTTTGATCTGTGCATATTCTCCATCTTTTGCCATTAACTGAGCGCTAGTACCTGCAGACCTTACAATCTGGGCACCTTTGCCAACTTGAAGTTCAAGTGCATGAATAACACTACCTACTGGTATATTCTTAAGCGGCAGTCGGTTTCCGATTTCAATAGCTACGTCGTCACCGGCAGAAATAACCTGACCAACTGTCATCTTATTAGCGGCAATTATATAATGATATTTACTATTAGTATCTTTAATTCTAGCAATTCTTGCAGATCTGTTAGGATCATATTCAATTGCTTCAATAGTTGCAGTAGTACCTGGTTCAAGTTTAAAGTTAACAATTCGATAAAATTTTCTAACTCCACCACCTCGATGTCGAGTAGTAATCCTTCCTTGATTGTTTCTACCGCTATTTTTCTTTTTTATTACAACAAGAGATTTAAGTGGTTTTTTAGTTGTAATATCACTCATATCCTGAGTAGTCATACCACGACGACCAGGAGTAGTTGGCTTGTATTGTTTAATTGCCATTATTTCTTACCTCCTGATTTTTTAGACTTCTTATCATCATCTTCAGATGCAAAAATAGAAATAGAATCACCTTCTTTCAAAGTAACGTAAGCTTTTTTAATATCTGATCTTTTACCGATATTAGCTTTTCCGCCTTTTCGAAAAGTACGCTTAACTTTCCCTTTTACATTAACAATATTTACCGATTTGACCGTTACACCAAACTGCATGGAAACAGCGTCGCTAACAGTTAGCTTATTTGAATCATTAGGAACTTGAAAAACATATGTATTTAATTTCTCTGATACTCCGTATGCTTTTTCGCTAATTCTAGGTTTAAGTGCCATTAACTTGCTCATTATGCGTCACCTTTCTTTGGAGTAGATTTCACATCAGTCTTAAGCCAATCATGAATTTCAGAAACAGCGTCTTTAGTTATAACAATATTGTCTGAATTTAGAATATGGTAAACATTTAGATACTTAGCATTAATAAGATTAACGTTAGAAATATTTCCCGTAGCTCTAGTCAAAGAATCATCCATCTTTGAAACAACAACTAATACTGAACCATCAGCGCCAAGTTTATTAAATAAGCTGAGAGCATTCTTTGTCTTGCCGTCTTTAACTTCAATTGATTCAATTACAGAAATTTTATTTACTTTATTGGCAACACTAAGAGCTTGACGAACAGCAAGTCTTTTATCAGCAGTGCTGATATTATGCTTGTAGTTTTCATTACCTGTGGGTCCAAAAACAATTCCACCTCCACGCCAAATTGGGTTTCTTGTTGAGCCAAATCTCGCCCGACCTGTTCCTTTTTGCTTCCAAGGCTTTCGGCCTCCGCCTCTAACTAGGCCACGAGTTTTAACTACAGCGCTACTTTTACGACCGTTTGCTAAATAAGCAACGTAAGCCGACTTAAGCAGGCTGTGATTTGTTACCTCTATATCAAATATAGTCTTTTCCAATTTAACAGGTGTGGTGGCTTTTGTACCAGATTTTGTGAATGTTGAAGCTGCCATTATTTCTTCTCCCTTATAAGTACAATACCTTTTCTAGGACCAGGAACAGCTCCCGAAATACCAATAACACCAAGCTCCGTATCAATAAGTGCAACCTTAAGGTTCTTTACTGTTACGCGCTCGTCACCCATTTGTCCAGCCATCTTCTTACCTTTAAAAATCTTCTGAGGATACATTGAACCAATAGATCCTACTTTTCTAGTATTTCCTTTACCACCGTGCGTAGCACGCTGTCTATGGAAATTATGTCTTTTGATAGTTCCCGCCCAACCTTTACCTTTGCTAGTTCCGGTAACATCAACAATGTCGCCAATATTAAAAACATCGGCTGAAATCAATTCGCCGACCTTTAGTGTTTCATCTATCTCGTCTAATCTAAACTCTTTTACTATTTTTGGTTGTACGTTTGCTGGTTTAAATTGGCCAGTTTGTGCTTTCCCAAGCTTTTTAGTCTCGAATCCGAGTTGTACGGCATTGTAGCCGTCTGATTCGTGAGACTTAATACGTGTAATTGTACACGGACTAGCGGAAAGCAAAGTAATAGCTTGAGTGGCACCATCTTCACTGATGATACTTGTCATGCCTACCTTTCTCGTGATTAGCGCTTTCATAGTTCTCCTTAGTTTTAGAGACAGACATTAAAATTCTTGGTAACTAAGCGGTTTCTATCTTGTAAACCTGCAAATTCACCAAGTTATCTGTACTCAAATTTTGATATACCATAACAGATTAGCACAAATATTTAACTTCTGTCAATATGTTGTTTATTCTACTTTAATAATTGAATATAGAAACCTGTTTGTAGCCAAAAACCTACGAATGCTCCAATAGTAAGTACAGCATACTCAATTTTACGATCAATCTTGAAATGATCATGAGAGGCGAATAGTATTCCAAGCATAAAGCCAAACGGTATTGGTATCTGGGTTGTTAATTCTGGGTCTACTAGTCTTAACCATTGAGAACCAAGAATTAAATATAGTACTATTTTTAAAAAGTAGGCGCCGTCAGACTCTGTTTTTTTACTTATTTTTTGTTTTTTAGCCATTAGCATAAATTATAACATTATTTTCCACGAATAAGGTGTGTAAGTGGCGTTAGCTTTTTTCGGCCAGCACTCTCTTCTTTAATATCTCTTGCGAGCTTGTTCGCATTAGCAGAAAAATATGCTTCTGTTTCAAAATCAATATTTCTGGTTAACTTTGCTACTAAATAGCTCATTGCTGATCCACCTAAATAACTTGAAGCCCTCATGAATGTTTCTTTTCTAAATACATCGTTTCCACATGGATATGATAGGTCGTGGATTTCCGAGTTTTCCAGCTTTGAAAGAATTTTATCCGCAAATCTATTCCCGGGATAAATATAATCGTCTACATCAATGCCAGGACGTGAAGTCGCTCGTCTTAAGTCTTGAAGTACACCGTGTTGATATGTTGTCATGCCGGGGTATTGAGTCCTCTTGATCAGTCTCCTGCCCAAAATAAATCCGGCAATTAGACCATCTCTTAATACTCTCTTATCGTCATCATAGTTAATATTTGAGCGATCATCATCAGGCAATCGTAATATACTGTATATATCTCGATGTATTCTCTCTGGTAACTTGAATGGGGTATATCTTTCTACTAGTGGCTCTATGCCACCATATATAATTAGTGTTTCAGCCAAATTCTGTGTAGCGAAAATCGCCCTACAATCAATCTCATGCAAGACATCGTCGGTCAAAATTGGTCTATCTGGTTCTGAACTATTAAAACCTTCTGTAGACATATTATTAATTACATCTTAATTTCAGCATCGCAGCCAGCAGGTAAACTAAGGTTCATAAGAGAATCAATAGTCTTTGGAGTTGGATCAAGCACGTCAATTAAACGTTTATGAACGCGCATTTCGAACTGTTCACGTCCTTTTTTGTAAACATGAGGGCTTTTAACTACAGTATACAAAGTCTTTTTTGTAGGTAGAGGTATTGGTCCAGCAATAGTTGCACCTGTTCTAAGAGCAGTATCTACAATTTGCTTTGCAGACTGATCGATAACCTTATGATCATATGCCTTTAAACGTATTCTTATTCTCTGCTTAGTTGAGGCAGTTGGTTTTGTTGATTCAGTTTTTTTGGCTTCTGCCATAGAATAATTCTCCTTTATTCTAGTGATGTAACATCATTGCTGCGTTATATAGAACATCATCAAAGACTTTTAGTCATCACAATTATTTTACTAACATAGTTTACCATGTAAACAAAGATATGAAAAGAGTCGAGATTTCTCCCGACTCTTTTTCAGAATTACTAGTTTAACTATTTAGTAATCTTAGTAACAACACCTGCACCAACAGTTCGTCCACCTTCACGAATAGCAAAGCGTAGACCTTGTTCCATAGCAATTGGGGCTAGTAACTTAACTTTAAAAGTTATAGTATCACCCGGCATTACCATTTCTTTATCAGCTGGTAATTCCACTTCACCAGTAACATCAGTTGTTCGGAAGTAAAATTGTGGCTTATAACCCTTGAAGAATGGAGTATGTCGTCCACCTTCTTCTTTAGTCAAAACATAAACTTCAGCATCAAACTCTGTATGTGGAGTGATTGATCCAGGCTTACAAAGAACTTGACCTCTTTCAATTTGCTCACGTTCAATACCTCGTAACAAGATTCCAGCATTATCACCTGCTTGACCTTGATCTAGATTCTTCTTGAACATCTCAATACCAGTAATAACTGACTTCTGAGTGTCTCTAACACCAACAATTTCAACTTCGTCGTTAAGCTTGACAATACCTTGTTCAATACGACCAGTTGCAACTGTTCCACGGCCCTTAATTGAGAATACGTCCTCGACTGCCATTAAGAACGGCTTGTCAGTGTCGCGCTTCGGTTCTGGAACGTAATCATCCAATGCCTTAACGAGTTTCATGATGGCATCTTCGTCAGCAGCGCTGCCTTCAAGAGCCTTTGTTGCTGATCCTTTGATGATTGGACAATCTTCGTCAAATTCATATTTAGCAAGTAATTCACGAATGTCCATCTCTACAAGTTCTACTAGCTCTGGGTCTGCAAGATCCATCTTGTTCATAAAAACTAAGATGCTTGGTACTCCCACTTGTTTTGCAAGCAATACGTGTTCACGTGTTTGTGGCATTGGGCCATCAGCAGCAGAAACAACCAAGATAGCACCATCGATTTGTGCAGCACCGGTAATCATGTTTTTTACATAGTCGGCGTGACCTGGCATATCTACGTGTGCATAGTGCCGTTTTTCTGATTCATACTCTTGATGAGAAGTTGCAATGGTTATACCACGGGCTTTTTCTTCAGGTGCGTTATCAATTTGGTCATACGCAATTGATTTGTTTACATCGCTTGGCAGTTTTTTTGCAAGAACTGCTGTAATAGCGGCTGTTAGTGTTGTTTTACCATGGTCAACGTGTCCCATAGTACCTACGTTTACATGAGGCTTACTTCGATCAAAATCTGCCATTGTTGTTAGTACTCCTAATTATTTCTTAATTGTATTAAACAGTGCAAGCATAAATAAACACTCACACGAGTTACTTGTAAATATTATCTAAATATCCCCTGTTTGTAAAGAGATTTATTATCTAGTATCTTCTGATTTGGGTTTTACGTCCTCTGGCTTCATGACTGGATTACCTAAACCAATACTCAATTCATGGGCAATATCTCTAATTTCCATAATTGGTCTTAAGACTAAAGAACCAATCTTACTGCCAACCGACCTTATAGGTTCTAAGTTGAATTCGCGAGTGTCTGGTAGGGGTGCTATCCTAATTCTTCTATGTTCCATAACGTGTTTCCTTATTTAGAATTTTTAGCTACTATTGCTTCAGCGACATTTGGTGGTACATCGGCGTAATGGTCAAGTTCCATGCTAGAGCTAGCTCGACCTTGAGTCATAGAACGAAGGTTAGTTGTATAGCCAAACATTTCACCTAGTGGTACGAATCCTGTTATTTCTTTAACGCTAGCTTGAAGATCTTCCATATTTTCGATACGACCTCGTTTAGAGTTTAGATCACCGATTACATCACCCATGAAATCTTCTGGAGTTACTACGACTACTTTCATTACTGGTTCTAGGAGTACTGGCTTAGCTTTACGCATAGCTTCCTTAAATCCAATTGATCCTGCAGCCTTGAATGCCATTTCACTTGAGTCAACATCATGGTAACTTCCATCATAAAGTTCAACTTTTATATCAACCACAGGGTAACCAGCCACGACACCATTGTTCATAGCTTCTTTTATTCCTTCATCTACTGGCTTAATGTATTCACTAGGAACTACACCTCCCTTAATACGGTTAATAAACTCGTAGCCTTTACCTTGTTCGTTCTGAGAAATTCTTACCCAGACATGTCCGTATTGTCCACGACCGCCCGATTGACGAATAAATTTACCCTCAGCTTCGACGTCATCTTTTCTAATTGTTTCACGGTAGGCAACTTGAGGTGCACCAATATTGGCCTCTACCTTAAATTCTCGTTTCATTCTATCAATAAGGATTTCTAGATGAATCTCACCCATACCACGAATAATTGTCTGACCAGTTTCGTCATCAACATTAATTCTGAATGTTGGATCTTCTTCTGCTAATCGTTGCAGTGCTATTGACATTTTTTCTTGGTCACTCTTGGTCTTTGGTTCAATTGCAATTGAGACAGGAGGTTCAGGGAAAGTGATACTTTCTAGTACAATCGGATTCGTTTGATCACAAAGAGTGTTTCCTGTAGTAGTACTCTTTAGCCCAACTATAGCAGCGATATCTCCTGCTCCGACTTCAGGTACTTCTTCACGCTTATCAGCCTGCATCCTAACAATACGTCCAACTCGTTCTTTTTCGCCTGTCGAGCTATTAAGTATATACGATCCGGATTGTAGCTTACCAGAATAAACCCTAAAGTAAGCAAGTTTACCTACGAACGGATCAGTCGCAATTTTAAATGCTAATCCAGAAAATGGCTCAGTTTCTGCTGGTTTTCTTTCTACTTCATCACCAGTTTTTGGATGAGTTCCCCAAGTGGATCCACGATCTAGAGGACTTGGCAATAAGTCATTAACAAGATCCAATACTTTTTCTACAATCACGCCACGTCCGTCACCGCCAGTTACAGCGAAGAAATTACCAGAAAGTACTGCAGATCTGACTGCCTTAATTATCTCTTCTTCGCTTAGACCATCTTCGCCAACTTCAAAATACTTTTCTAGCATTTCTTCATCTTCAGCTACAGCGTTTTCAATCAGTAGACTTCGAGATTTCTTAACTTGATCTAGCATATCTGCAGGTATTTCAGATTCTACTAGTTCTTTATCGGTAAACTCATTGTATGTAAAGGCTTTCATTGAAACTAAATCAACTATTCCATTAATTGCCTGTTCAAAGCCAATAGGTAGATGAATTGGGAAAGCACGCTTATTTAAGCGATTGTGGATTGAGTCTAGTGATTTATAAAAATCACCACCAGTTTGATTGATTTTATTAATGAAACAGATACGTGGAACATTATATTTGTCAGCTTGACGCCAAACAGTTTCTGACTGACTTTCTACGCCCATTTTACCGTCAAACACAACAACAGCACCGTCAAGTACACGAAGACTTCGTTCCACTTCAACGGTGAAATCAATGTGACCAGGTGTGTCAATAATGTTAATTTGATGATCTTTCCAGTAACAAGTTACAGCAGCCGATACGATTGTAATTCCACGTTCTCGCTCTTGAGCCATCCAATCGGTAGTAGTCTCACCTTCATGTACAGCACCAATTTTGTGCTTTAGTCCTGTTCGGTAAAGAATACCTTCAGTTGTTGTTGTCTTACCTGCATCGATATGCGCAATGATACCAATGTTTCTAATGTTCTTCATTTCCGTTTTCTTGTCTGCCATTTAGTTGTCCTTTAATATATTAATTTCAGCGTCTACTTCTGATTCAAAATTGCCATGCTGGTCCCAAAATCTTTCGATCGCACAAGCTCTGGAGCATGTCGAACCTATTACAGACAAAGTATCTAGACCGGTGTAGTCAAATCTTACACCTTCAATTGCTACTTGTCCTGCCCTGGTAGTTTGCGCCAGTTTTCCAGTCCGCTCATAAGTATCGTCATTAATTTCTTCTATTGCTTTAGTTCTACTATTTTCAAGTTTCTCAACCGCGTTCTTATAACTACATTCGGGATCACAATCAACAGAAATCAATGTATTGACTGTCATTTTATTACCTAGCAAAATGAGCGAATGCTCGGTTAGCTTCGGCCATCTTGTGTGTGTCTTCTTTCTTCTTCACGGCTGTACCAGTATTGTTAAAAGCGTCAACTAGCTCTAATGCAATACGGTCTTCCATGCTCATACCTTTTCGAGAACGTGCACACTGAACAAACCACATAGTAGTTAGATGTTGCTGTCTCTGACCACGTACTTCAAAAGGAATTTGATAGTTAGCGCCACCAACTCTTCTAGAGCGAGTTTCTACATTTGGTCTAATATTTCCAAGAGCCTGTTCAAATACTTCTAGAGGATTTTGAACTTTTACTTTATCAGCTGCTTTCTGCATTCCGTTATAAACAAGTCTCTCAGCTATCTGCTTTTTGCCATTTAACATTACTCTGTTAATAACCTTTGATACCTGAATACTGTTATACATTCGGTCGGGTTGAACTTCACGTACAAGTGATTTAGTCTTTTTGCGAGGCATTATTTATCCTCCTTCTTAGCGCCGTATTTCGATCGGCGTTGTTTACGATTTTGTACACCCTGTAGGTCAAGCGAGCCGCGTACAATATGATACCTTACACCAGGTAAATCTTTAACTCGACCACCACGAACAAGAACAACGGCGTGTTCCTGAAGATTATGTCCTTCGCCACCAATATATGCCCATACTTCATATCCATTACTTAGTCGTACACGAGCAACTTTTCGAAGAGCAGAGTTTGGCTTCTTTGGTGTTTTGGTTGTTACTTTTACGCATACTCCTCTTTTAAAAGGAGCGGGCTTTTCGTAGTGTTTTGTTTTTAAGTTATTTACTACACGTTGCATAGCTGGTGACTTACTTTTGGTAGTCACCTTAGTTCTTGGCTTTCGCACCAATTGATTAATTGTTGGCATTAATTCTCCTTTAAGATGTAATCTACTGCATCAAGCTCATGCCGGTTACTTGGCTCAGATTACTTAAATTTAACTTGAGTATTTTAACAAAATGTACTATAAATAGCAACTTATTATACTAAAACTTCTTCTTCTGCTTCGACAAATTCTTCCTGAATTACTTCGCTTACGTCTCTCCTGCCGGTTCCTACTGGGATTCTTCTTCCAAGAATAACATTCTCTTTAAGTCCATACAGGTTGTCAACTTTTCCACTGGTCGCAGCAGCAATAAGTACTCTAGTAGTATCTTGGAAGCTAGCTGCACTTAAGAATGAATCAGTAGATAAGCTTGCCTTAGTAATACCAAGAAGTAACTGAGTATATTTAGCAGGTTCTTTACCTTCATTAGTTAGTTTTTCGTTAGCTTCAACTACAGCTAATTTACTAACGATGTCACCCGTAACAAACTCCGTATCGCCAGCTTCCTCAACTTGAACTCGACTAAACATTTGTCTAACGATAATTTCAAGATGCTTGTCAGCAATATTCTGTCCTTGTGATGCAAATATTCTAAGAATTTCATTCATTATATACCGTTGTGTAGCTTCAACTCCTTGCAACAACATCAGCTCATGCAAATTGATAGAACCGTTTGTAAGTCTTTGTCCTGGAACTACTTTTTCACCTTCTTTAACTAGGATCTGTTTGTATCCTGGTATTTCGTATCTTACTTCGCTTTTTCCAGCAGGAGCAATAGCAATATTCTTTTTAGTTACTTCAGCTTTGCCAGCTACAGGTGAAATTAGTGGATTATCTCCTTTTTCTCCCGAAGCTAGTACATCACCGATAGCTACATCACTACCATTAGCAACGTGAACTTTTCTGTCGCCAATTGCTAATTTTACTTTTGATTCACCTTCGATACTAACTTGAACAACATAGTGATCACTTTCTTCCCAAGTGGAAACCACACCCTCTATATCCGATAGAAATGCTTGACCCTTAGGAGTTCTGACCTCGAATAGCTCTTCAACACGAGGAAGACCCTGTGTGATATCATCTGCTACAGCGGAACCACCACTATGGAAAGTTCTAAGAGTAAGCTGTGTTCCCGGCTCACCTATACTTTGTGCGGCAATTACTCCGATTGGATGATATTCTGCAACAACTTGTCCGGTTGCAGGATCTACTCCATAAGATTTCGTGGATACACCCCTGACATTTGCACAACTCAAAGCACTCATTATTCTTACACCATCAACTGAGCTATCTTTATCTATCGCTTCAGCAACTTTGTGGTCGATTAATTCTCTGGACTTGATGTATTTACCAACTTTAGCTGCGGTATATCTTCCTACTAACCTAGAAGCATAAGAAACACCAATCTCCTCAGAATCCGACCTGAAGACAGGGAACCCTGGGTCTTCGCTGTCGTCATCAATAGTAAATACATCCTGACTCACATCAACTAGTCTTCTTGTCAAATATCCTGAGTCAGCTGTTTTAAGAGCTGTATCAATCATACCTTTTCGTGCTCCACGTGTTGCCGTAAAATATTCTAGAGGATTAAGACCGCTCTTATAGTTAGAACGAATTGGTAGTTCGATTGCTCGACCTGTAGCATCAGTAGTTACACCAAGCATACCTACTGACTGCTTCATCTGTCCAATGTTACCTCTTGCTCCAGAAGTAACTGCTATAGCCATTGTGGTATTTTCTCTCGAGAACTGCTCTGACAAATCTTCTAGTACTTTAGAGTCAGTCTTCATCCAGTTTTCTACTGTTAAGCGGTGTCTTTCCTCATCTGTAATAAATCCTTGATCAAATTGATCACTGATTTCTGCTGCAGATTTCTCACCATTCTTAAGAATGTCATTCAACTGTTTAAAGTCACTAAAGTCATCCATGCCCATTGATAGGCCTGATTTGGTTGCATACTTAAATCCAAGGTCTTTCAAGTTGTCTGCTAGATCAGCCGTAACGTCCTGACCGTAAAGTTGATATGCTAAAGCTAGTACAGCGTTTAGTCGCTTCTTAGTCATTGCTTCATCTTGGAAAGGAAAGTCTTCTGGGAAGATTTCATTGAACAGAATTCTACCAAGGGTAGTTTCACGTATTTCATTCCTAAACGGAATTCTTACTTTTGTTTGTAGTATTATTTCGTTTGCATCTAGAGCCATTAATGCTTCGTCGACACCAGAAAATGATGTAACTTCTTTAGGAACATCATTTCTATCATAGGTAAGATAGTAACAACCTAGAACAATATCTTGTTCAATATGAAGAATCGGTGAGCCATCAGCCGGTTTAAGTAAGTTCTTGTTACTTGCCATGATTTCTCTTGCTTCTTGTTGTGCTTTATCTGAAAGTGGCAAGTGAACAGCCATCTGATCTCCGTCAAAGTCAGCATTGAATCCCTTACATACTAATGGATGAAGTTGAATTGCCTTGCCTTCAATCAAAACAGGTTGAAATGATTGAATACTTAAACGGTGCAAGCTAGGTGCACGGTTAAGAAGTACGTACTTGTCTTTTATAGCATCGTCTAGAGCATCCCAAACAACTGTCTCGCCAGTCTCAATCATTCTTGTAGCTGAACGGATATTGTGCGCATAGTCATTGGCAATTAGTATTCCTATTACAAAAGGTTTAAATAACTCTAAAGCCATCATTTTAGGTAGACCACATTGACTAATCTTTAGGTCTGGACCAGCAACAATTACTGATCTACCTGAATAGTCGACTCTCTTACCCAAAAGGTTTTGTCGGAATCTACCTTGTTTACCTTTTAGCATATCGCTAAGACTTTTAAGTCTTCGTCTTTGGCCAGTTGCAGCAACAGCTCTTCCGGATCTTGCACTATTGTTATCAATCAAGGCATCGACAGCTTCCTGAAGCATTCTTTGTTCGTTTCGTCGAATTACTTCCGGGGCGTTTAATTCGATTAATTTCTTAAGTCGATTATTTCTATTTATTACGCGTCTGTATAGATCGTTTAGGTCAGAAGTTGCAAACCTACCACCGGTTAGCTGAACCATTGGTCTTAGATCTGGAGGGATTACAGGCAATACCGAGAGACACATGCTACTAGGTTTAATTCCAGCTCTTTGCATGCTTTCTAGGAGTCGAAGTCGTTTAGTAATTTTTTTCTTTCTTTGACCTTTTACTTCTTCTGATTCAGCTGTTAAATCTTCTATGAGCTTGTCAAGATCTATTCCATCAAGTAGCTCTTTAATTGAAGAGCCGCCCATACCAACTTCAACTATGGAACGTAAATCATCTGGAAGGTTTCGATATTCTGATTCGGTAATCAGATTTAGCTTAACTAATGAATCTACCTGAGCTTTATATTCTTCAAATTGCTCAGCTATATCACTAAGTTCTTTTGTTTGCATTTCTGCTAGAGCCTTTACGTTAGCATCTTCGTTCTTAGCTTCAGCTTCGTATCGTGCTTTTATTGCTTCCTGAGCAGCGTTATATTCTGCTTCTTTATCAGTGAAGAGCTGATTACGTTTTTCAGTATCAACACTCTTGACAATGTAGCTAGCGAAATAAGCAACTCTTTCAAGACTTTTTACTGTCATACCTAATAGTAGGCCAACCGCCGAAGGAGTTCCTCTCAAGAACCATATATGTGCAACTGGAGTGGCAAGAGTAATATGAGCCATTCTTTCTCGTCTAACAATAGATTTTGTAACTAATTCACCATTCTTATCTACAGCAGCTTCTCGAGATCGAACTCCCTTATACTTTGCATCGTGAGGGTTTATGTCTTTAACTGGGCCAAAAATTCTCTCACAAAATAATCCATCTCTTTCTGGTTTTTGTGTTCGATAGTTAATGGTTTCTGGCTTGGTGACTTCACCATAACTCCAGTCCATTATGTCATCTGCACTTGCTACGGCTAATCTAACAGCATCGAAGTCGGCAATATCGGTTCCTTGTGAATATAGTCTCATTAAGCTATCTCCTTTCCTTCCTGTTCATCAATTGCAACTGTTATATCTTCTTCGGCCACCATCTCGGCAATTTCTTGCTCATCAATAGTTGAAACCTGTGTGTTCGTATCGCTTAGATCGATAACATCAAACTCACCTAATACTGCATCCTCGGTTACATCAACTTCCGAAGCTAACGGAGCTGGTACTGCAACGTCTGAAAGGTGTGCAGCTTCATCCTTAATGTTTTCTGCTAGTACTTCTTCTGCATCTATAACTTGATCGTTTGAGACCAAATCAACCTTTAAGCCAAGTCCTTGTAACTCTTTAACTAAAACATTAAAGCTTTCTGGTACTTTAGGTCCAACAATTTCTGTTTGTTTGATAATTGACTCGTATGCTTTTGACCTACCATAAACATCATCTGACTTGATAGTAAGCATTTCCTGAAGAGTGTTTGCTGCCCCGTATGCTTCTAGAGCCCAAACTTCCATCTCTCCAAATCTCTGACCACCGTTCTGAGCTTTTCCACCGAGAGGCTGTTGGGTGACCATTGTGTAAGGACCAGTAGAACGAGCATGAATTTTATCAGCAATCATATGGTTAAGCTTAATCATATACATGGCACCAACTGTTGTTCGTTCTGAGAATGGCTCACCAGTTCTACCGTCAAACAATTGTTGTTTTCCATCTTCTGGTAAACCAGCTTCTTTAAGTAGTTCTTGGATTTTCTTAATCTCGACTCCGTCAAAAGATGGGCTGGCAACTTTCATGCCAAGCATGTGAGCAGCCATACCAAGATGAGTTTCAAAAAGCTGCCCGATATTCATACGACTAGGCACACCTAGAGGGTTAAGGATAATGTCGACTGGTTCACCGTCTTCTGTAAATGGCATGTCTTCAATAGGAAGTACTCTAGCAATGACACCCTTATTACCGTGACGGCCACCAAGTTTGTCGCCAACAGAAATCTTTCTCATTTGTGCAACGAATACTTGAATCTGCATAATTACACCAGCTTTAAGATCATGTCCATTTTCTTTAGAAAATATTTTTACTCCAACAACTTTACCGTGCTTACCATTAGGCATACGTTGAGAAGTATCTCTAACTTCTTTTGCCTTTTCACCAAATATTGCTCTTAGTAGACGCTCTTCGCTGCTTAGTTCCTGCTCTCCTTTAGGAGTAATTTTACCTACAAGAATATCACCTGGATGAACTTCTGCGCCAATTGTAACAATGCCTTCTTCATCTAGATGTCTAAGGGCATCTTCTGAAACATTAGGTATGTCACGAGTTACAATTTCTGGACCTAGTTTTGTTTCACGAACTTCAACCATAAAATCAACAATATGAACAGACGTAAGATCATCATCTTCAACAAGTTTGCGAGAAACGATTATCGCATCCTCAAAGTTATATCCGGCCCATGGCATGAATGCCACACGAAGATCCCTTCCAAGAGCTAGTTCGCCATCAGATACAGACATACCTTCAATAATTGGATCGCCAGACTTTACTTTATCGCCAGATTCAACAACAACTTTCTGGTTAATTGAACTTCCCTCGTTACTTCTAATGAAATGCTGTGGCTTATAGCTTACTGAACCTGTTTTATACTTGACTACAACCTCGTCTCCAGTAGCTTTAGTTACTTCTCCATCATCTTCAGCAACAACAAGTTGTCCACTATTTCTAGCAACTACTTCTTCTAAACCGGTACCGACAATTGGCGAACGCGGGTTAATAAGAGGTACAGCTTGTCTCTGCTGGTTGCTTCCCATAAGTGATCGATAAACATAGTTTTTTTCAATAAACGGGATAAGTCCAGCACTAGATCCAATAATTTGTTTATTAGATGCATCTATATGAGTAACGTCATCAGAATCTACCTCACCGGCTTTAAGATAACTTCTAGCTGAAACACGTTCGCTTTCAAAATAACCATCTTTGTCATACTTTTCGCTTGCGCTTGCAATAACGGCCGACTCTTCTTCTGACGCATCAAGGTAAATTACATCATTTGTTACTTTTGCTCGAACAGGCCATGTTTTTTGAGCTTTAACTGCAGCGAGTTTTTTTGCATCATCTGATGATATTTTTGATCCTGCTTTTACAATTACCTTACCATTCTCGTCTTCAAGATTAACTGATGCTATATGTCCAACTGCCTCTTTAGAGGTCACGGCGTTGATAACTTTTCTATATGGAGTTTCTACGAACCCATAATCATTAATTGTGGCGTAGCTTGCTAGGTTTAGAACTAGTCCAATGTTTGCACCCTCTGGTGTCTCAACAGCACAAATTCTACCGTAGTGAGTAGCGTGAGCATCACGAACTTCGAAACCTGCTCTTTCTCGGCTCAACCCGCCAGGACCCATAGAACTAAGTCTTCTTTTATGAGCTAATTCACTAAGTGGATTAATCTGATCCATGAATTGAGAAAGTTGTGAGCTAGCAAAAAATTCCCGAACAGCTGCAACTATAGGTCTAGCATTAATTAATTGTGCTGGAGTTACAGTTTCTATTTCGCACATGCTCATTCGGTCTTTGGTATTTCTTTCCATTCTTAGTAGACCAATCCTGAATTGTCTTTGTACGAGTTCACCAACCAATTTAACTCTTCGATTAGCTAAAGAATCTATGTCGTCAGCCGGCTCTTGAGTATTATTTAGTCGTATAATCTCAGCAACAATAGCTTTCAGGTCTTCTAGTCGCATTACACGGTTATCGATAGTGTTAGGTATATCCAAGTCAAGACGCTTATTAATTTTATAGCGACCAACCCGACTAAAGTCAAAACGCTTGTAGTTATAGAACATGTTCTCAATTAAGCTTCTGGCATTATCTACGGTAGCTAAGTCACCTGGTCGTAATCTTCTATAAACTTCGATTAATGCCTCGTTTGTACCTTTGCTGGGGTCTTTATCTAAGGTAGATTCTATATAATTTACCGCACCCTGGTTAACATGCTTAAAAGCTTCTTTGATTTGAGATTCAGTCATTCCAAGAGCCTTAAGTAAAGTTGTAACTGCTATCTTTCTTTTACGATCGATTTTAACAAACATAGCTCCTGAAGTGGCAGTTTCGAATTCAAGCCAAGCACCCCTTCCAGGAATTACTTTTGCTCCATACGCTTTCTTTGTTCCTTGTATTTCTGACGTAAAGAAAACACCTGCTGAACGAATCAACTGGGATACAACAACTCTCTCGGCACCGTTAATTACAAAAGTTCCACGGTTTGTCATCCATGGGTAATCACCAAGGTAGATTTCTTGGTCTTTAACTTCTCCAGTTACTTTATTGGTAAGTTCAACAACTGCCTTTAATGGTGCTTCATAACTTACGTTATTTTCTCTAGCTTCATCTTCTGTGATTTTGGGATTTTCAAATTTATAATCTTTAAATCTTAATGATAATTTGGTTGATGTATAGTCGTCGATTGGACTGATTTCAGCCAAAAGCTCTCCTAAACCTTCATCAACGAACCACTGAAAAGATTTGTTTTGATGATCAACCAAATTCGGTAGATCAATTAACTGATTATTTTCAGAAAAATATTTTCTTTTAGATTTTTTTAAAGTACTTGCTTTCGCAATGCTTTTTGCCATAGACAACTCTACTCCCACTATAAATTAGCGATTAATATTTATAAATTTAGTTGTTTGAAAATCCGAAGACCACTACACGAACGTTTTTGGTGCTAGATTTGCGCACTAACTAGCACAGCCCGAATGTACACTACTTCTTATCGTAGTAGTGTGAAGTATCAAACTTATACTGTCAAGTTTTTTATTTCTTGATTACTTTGTCTACTACACCGTACTTCTTTGCTTCATCTGCAGTCATCCAATAATCACGCTCCATATCTTCATTTATGCGTTTTACTGTCTGCCCTGTATTTTCTGCCATAATTTCGTTTAAGCGGTGCTTTATTCGAATTGACTCTTTTAGGTCTATTTCCATATCAGTGACTTTTCCTCTTGTTCCGGAAGAAGGCTGATGAATCATTACAGTAGCGTTTGGTAATATCATTCGTTTACCTACAGTTCCACTACTTAGCAAGAAAGCCGCTGCCGAAGCTTGCACGCCAATTCCTACAGTTTGAATGTCGCTTTTTACGTATTGCATTGTGTCGTAAATCGCTAGAGCGTCATAAACACTACCACCAGGACTATTTATATAGAAATATATGTCTTTCTTAGAGTCTTCATTATCTAGAAATAATAATTGAGCCACTACTAAGTTTGCGGTGTGTTCATTAACATCTGAACCTAAAAATATAATCCTATCTTTAAGCAGCCGAGAATAGATGTCAAATGCACGCTCCATTCTTCCATCGGTTTCTATAACGGTTGGAACTAATACTGAATTTTGTGGTTTATTCATAAATACATCCTTAATTATGAATATATAGTAGTCTATTTAGCACTCTAGTGTCAAGAGTGCTAAATTATTACTTTTTAATATACGTCTTCAACTTAGCTAGGGTTTTTTCGGTCACAATCCTAGAAGCTAAACTGTTTAGATTTTCTGGCTTATCTAGCTCGTCTCGCATTGCTTGATCTTGATATTGTGACTTCAATGCAGTCTTTCTGTCATTGATTTCTTCCATACTAACATCAATATTTTCAATTTCAGAAATTTCTGTTAAGACCAAACTTGCCTTTACTCTCTTCTGGGCTTCTGGTAATACTTCATTCTTGATCAAATCGTCTTCTGTAAAGCCCTGCATTTCAAGATACTCGCTATATGTCTGTCCTCTATAAGCTAAGTTTTGCTTGAATTCTCTTAGCATGATTTCTTTTTGTTCTTCTATGAGTGTATTAGGTATGGCTACTTTTGACTTCTCAGTTATTTCTTCTACTATTTTTGATTCATACTCTCGTTCGATTTGATTTTCTTTTTCAAAAGTTAGTTGCTTCTTAATATCTTCCTTCAGCGTTTTTAAATCATTAAATGGTCCAGATTTCTTAGCAAACTCATCATCAATTTGTGGCTCAACTACTTCTTGAACTTTATTCAAAGTAACTGTAAATGTTACTTTCTTACTAGCAAGTGCTTTAACACCATAATCCTTAGGGAAAGTTAAAGTAAAAGTTTTTTCGTCACCTGCTTTTAGTCCTTCTAGGTTTTCTTCAAATCCTGGAATGAAAGTTTTACTTCCGAGTACTAAAGGGTAGTCTTTGCCGTCAGCACCACTGACTGGCTTTCCATCTTTGTCTTTACCGATAAAATCAATCCAAACCTGGTCATTTTGTTTTGATTTTCGGTCAACGTCTTTTTTCTCTCCCATTCTTTTCTGTAGAGATTTGAGTACTTCATCGACGTCCTTAGCGGTAACTGAAACTTTGTCTTTTTGCAGATCAAGCTTCTTATAATCAGGTAAAGTTATCTTACCTACAATTTCAACTTTTGCTTCAAATTCTAATGAATCAAACGGTACAAATTTTTTAACAGAAATTTCCGGGTTTCCTACAGGACGTAATTTTTCAGAGTTAACAGCTTGCGGATAAATCTGATTAATTGCCTGATCAAGAAATTCCGATTGTAATACATTTTCGTCGACTTGTTTCTCGACTAAATTAAGTGGAGCTTTTCCTGGACGAAATCCAGTTATCTTGACGTTCTCAGCTAACTTTTTAAGTACGTTTTCTTTAATTTTTAGTAATTCTACTGTTGAAGCAACAATAGTAATTACTGCTTCAGTGTCTTTAGGGTTAGTGTGTTTTACTTGCATAAGTAACTACTCTAACAGATGGAAGCTATATTTCCAACCCATAAATTATTGATACAGACTACGTATCAGAATCATCATCATAAAGCCAAACCATATGACTTCTATCACAAGACCTATCCTATCATACCTTTCGGCCCATTGAACTTTGGCGTGAAATTTTTTTATTAATCCTGGTTTCTTTTGTTTTTTTTCACTTATAGTCCTTAACCAATCTGGCATCCACATCAAATCTGGTGATGCACAAGCGATTCCAGAAGCAATTACAAGCAACCAATTACTTGGTTGCAACAAAAAAACACTCAATATTAGACCGGCAGCAATACCACTGTCGATGCTTAGATAATATAGGAATGTACTGTCCTTCTGATTCTTAATTGCGAAGTGAGGTAAAGCATCAATTGCAAAGTGACTCAAAAATGCAACAGGGATTGCAATAAGTGGATTAGAAATAGCCGACCCAATAACCATTCCAGTTAATACGTGGTTTGATGCTGTCATTTTCTATCTTTAATCCTGTTTGCTGCTTGGTCAATTGTTAATTGCTCGGAAATTCCTGTTTCTAAGTCTTTAAGACTTATCTTCTTAGAATGAAGCTCCTCTTGACCAATAAACACAATGTATCTGACTCCTTGCTTAACTGCTGATCTTATTATCTTGTCAATCTTCCTACCTGTAAAATCTGAGGCAACATTTACACCATTCAGTCTTAGCTTGAAGGCAATCTCATTAACTTTCAAAACTTCACTTCCAATGTCTGCAATAATAATATCGGTTTCAGGGTTGAGCTTTGGTAATAAGTTATTTGTTTCAAGAAAGTTTCGTAGCGTAACATCACCCATTCCAAAGCCAGCAGTAGCAACGGGCTCAACACCAAACAAGCCAACCAAACCATCGTATCTTCCTCCGCCAAACATAGATCTATTGTTTTTAGGATTAGTGTCAAAAACCTCAAAAACAATATCTGTATAGTAATCAAATCCCCTCATAAGATTTATATCAAAAACTACGTTATTAATTCCAAGTTTTTTGAGATAGTTTATAAGGTCTTCGATCTGTCTTGCAGCAATACAGTCGATTACCGACTCTGGTAGTTCATTGATAAAATTGATATTCAATAAACTATCAGCATCTTTAAACTTTTTTCCTACGACATCTTTAAGTTCTTTCTTAAATTTATCTATTGGAAGTTTATTCTTTCTGTCAATTAGCTTAATAAGATCATGGGAGACACGATCGTCAAGCTTCAGGTAACTCATCATAATCTTGTTAATTAATTTTCTACTATTGACACGGATTTCAAACATATCGCTTGTAGAACCTAAATCTATGAGAAGTTCGCTAGCTAATTGTATAAGTTCCAACTCTGCAGAAATATTATCTACGCCAAAAATATCAACATTTAATTGCCAATGCTCCCTCAGTCTTCCTCTTTGAGGTCTTTCATAACGCCATAAATTCGGAATTGAATAAAGTCGTGCGGGGTAAGCTAATTCTTGACGTTTAGCAGCCACCATTCTTGAAACTGTTGGTGTCATTTCAGGACGAATCGCAACGAGTCTGCCCCCTCTATCTTCAAACTGATAAGTCTGCTCGTTAACAATTTCTTGCCCTGACTTTGCTGAGTAAAGTTCTAATGGTTCTATAATCGGCGCGTTATATTCCTGATATCCGTATTTTTCAACAGAATTCCTTAGTTTTGAGAACATATATTTCTGAATTCTCATATCTTCTGGATAAAAATCTCTTGCTCCCTTGTAGGGCTGTGTTGATAGGCTCATAATTTACTCCCATTGTACATTATATTTTTAACGTAAGTTCAGTTTTTCTATTTAATAATTTTTATTAAAAATTTCAATATAATAAAAAACGCCGGGCTAACCCGACGTAATTTTCTTCAAAGTAAAATACTACCTAGTTAGCTCCGGCATAATATGTTTATGAAACCAGTAAAAATTAATGTTTTTCATATTATATTCTTTGGTGGGCGAGAAAGGACTTGAACCTTCACGCCTTGCGGCACTAGTTCCTAAGACTAGCGTGTCTACCAATTCCACCACTCGCCCGGGGATAGTGACAACGAAGTTGATTTTAACTTATTCTTTTGTAAAATACTAGTCTAGAATCGCCATATTTTTTAGATTTAATTTCTTGGAAATCATCGTTTGGACAAAATGTACTAGTTGGAGGTAATGACAAAATTAGAATTCCCCCTATAACGGTGTGAATATTTAGCTTATTTAATATCTCTTCTTTTAAATCGTTGTATGGTGGATCAAGTATTACTATATCGAACTTTTCTTCAGTATTATTTTCTGACCAGGAATTATTATTGGAATGTATCAGTTTAATTTTTTGGTCCAAATTTAAATCTTTAATGTTTTTTTCTATAGTTTTTTGGGCAAGCCTATCATTTTCGATCATAACCACTTTTACTGCACCCCTACTGACTGCCTCAATTCCAATTGCACCACTACCCGCATATGCATCTAATAAATTCAGTCCCTCAATATCTCCTAAAGTTGAAAATAATGCACCACGAATTTTTTCTGACATTGGGTGAGTTACACTTCCACTTGGAGCAAGTATTGTACGTCCTGATAAAATTCCAGAAATTATTCTCACTTGATTTTCTCGACTCCTGATTCTAATAATGCAAGATACCAAGTAAGAGTTACAGTTTTTACGATTATAGGACCGAGTCTGTGCCTAACCTGCCAAGCAAGTTTAGGTGTCCAACCTTTTTTCATGTAGTTTTCGTACATATCTAGAACTGCAATTTCTCGTGCCGATCTCACAAACAACTCACTATGACCAATATCGATTGCACTTTCAATTTCTTTATTTGTTGGTAAAGCCTCGGAAAATGTAAGAGGCTTAATTATTGTAGCGACACCAAACTCAAACAATCCGTGAGTACTCATTAGTCCTTTAGGACCCCACATTTTCCAATTATTTTTGAGGGCTTCTTTTTTAGTGTCCCCAGGCATTATTAATTTCGCTTTAACACTGTCACGAGTACTTAAGGGCTGTCCACCTCTAAGTACGGATAACTCTTCCTCATACGGATAATGATGAGCTGGAGTTAGTCCATCTACTAGGGCATGAGCTAACCAAGCCGCTTCAAAACTACTTCTTTCAATATTCTTGTTTTTCAACTCGATAACTAACTGTTTATAGTGTTCGTTTATCTGGGTAACAATCTCTAAGTCTTTATCATCAAACGGATTAAAATAATGCCAAGGCTCATCTTTTGCTGGACTTTTTCGCTTTATTCCATCAGGTCCGTTTTTGCCTTCAAATGCCAATATGGATCTAATTTTAGGAAAATTGTCATTGTCAGACATGATCTTTGATAAATGTCGCCTAGCCACACTATCAAACTTTTGGTGTGCACCAACGATTCTACCTGAATATTTAGTTAAAGTGGATCCTGAATACATAGTTATTTAATTAAAATTAGTTATTTTTCTCAACTTATTAACATTATCGCTCAAATGGGGATAATTTGATAATTTTTCTTTGTTTTCAATGAATAATTTTGCAGAGTTTTTTGCAGATTCAATCAACTTAACATCTGATAAGTTAGCAATCCTAAGATCGAGTGCGCCGTGCTGTATAGTACCATATATTGCTCCAGGTCCCCTTATCTCCAAATCTAACTCTGACAGTTTAAATCCACTACTTTTAGTGGCTAGTGCTCTCATTCTTCGAGAAGGAGAATTAGAATCACTCAGCACTAAATAGCAGTAACTTTGATAATGACTTCTCCCGACTCTTCCCCTAAGTTGATGAATTTGAGCTAATCCAAACCTCTCTGGTGATAATACTGCAATAACTGTAGCATTTGGTACATCGACTCCAACCTCTATTACTGTGGTGGTGACTAAAAGATTAATTTCGCCATCAGAAAATTTTTGCATAACTTCCTCTTTATTTTTAGAATGTTGTTTTCCATGTAGAAGTCCTAACTTATATTTTTTAAATTCACCTTTGCTCAATTTAAGATAAACTTTTTCCACAGAATTAACTTCGTCAGATGAGTCTTCTATTACTGGACAGACAATTATTGCCTGACGACCCGAGTTCAGTTCGTCTTTTATTCTATCGTACATCTGTTTAATCGAATTTGGTGACACCAGAGATGTAGCGATTGGTAACCTGTTTGCAGGTTTTTCATCAATAACTGTAATGTCTAACTCTCCATAAAGGGTTAATGCAAGACTTCGTGGAATTGGAGTTGCTGTCATTGACAGCACATGGGGAACTTTATGAGATTTTGACATTAGTTTTTTTCTCTGGTCAACACCAAATCGATGCTGCTCGTCTATAACTATTAGAGATAGGTTATTCAATGAAACAATGTCCTGAATAAGCGATGTTGTGCCAATTATTATCTTAACTTTGTCATTTTTTAAATCTTTTAGTAACTTACTCCTATCATTTTTATTGGTTTTTCCTAAAAGAAGCGAAACCGACTTGTGCATCTTTATGGGTTTCAATAACGAAGTGAAGGATTCTAAATGTTGTCGAGCTAATATTTCGGTTGGCGCCATTATTGCTACTTGATACCCTGCATTTACCGCCATAATTGCCGACATGCATGCAACAATAGTTTTGCCCGAACCAACATCACCCTCAAGCAGTCGATTCATAGGACTGGTACTCTGGATATCTTTATATATTTGCCAAACGGCTTTCTTCTGAGCATTTGTCAAATCAAAATCAAGAGAACTCACGAATTTTTTTGCTAGTTCTTGGTCAAATTTAACTATCGGGGCTTTTTCATTTGTAAGGTCTAATTTATTGAACTCAGACGCCAAGCTAAGTTGAAATATTTCTTCGAAACCGAGACGTTTTTTGGCATTTTCTACATCAATTGCATTGTCAGGAAAATGTAGTTTAAATAACGCTTCAGATCTACCTACTAACTTGTTATTTTCTATAATCCACGTTGGTAAAGTTTCCTCTACTAAACTTACGCTATTTCTTAAATTAGAAATTATAGTTCTAATTTGTGAAGATTTAACACCTTTAGTCAATTTGTATACTGGAACTATTCTAGCGCTATGAACTGGAAAGTCCGATACTAATTCTAAAGTTGGACTTAAAATGCTTAATCTACCTCTACGAAGACCAAAGTCGCCTCTTATGAAGTATTCTTCATCCTTTTTTATTGAGTTGGCTCTATATGGCTGATTAAACCAAATTAATCTAACACTGCCGCTTTCATCGCTAGCAACTGCCTCAGTAATGTTCATTCCGCGACGGACGTACTTCGAGGATGCCTGCTTGATAACTGCCCTTATAGTTACTATTCCTGGTTTTATAGAACTTATTTTATGGATATCACTATAGTCTTCATATCTTTTTGGATAGTAATCAATGATATCTCCAACAGTAAATACACCGAGTCTGTTTAGATTAGACTTCAAAACTTCACCCACACCTTTAACGGATTCGATTGGTGCCTCAAGATTCATTAACTACAAGTATAGACTAAGAAGCTTTCTTAACCAGAAAGAATATACTAGGACCAAAATATGTTTTGGATAATGGTTTTTGGAGTAACCTTTCAACGCTCAACATGACAGATTCTGGAATAACTTTCTTTATAGTTGGACTCCTCAGATTAGAGACCGACAAAACACTATCAACTTTTAATCCTGCATGTGAAAGCTGCTTTATGACTGTTTTTGGATTATGATTAACGAAAGCAATCTCATTATCTTTCTTATTTTCTTCAGAACGAATATCCACAGGTTCCGTCGGTAAAGCCTTTCCTTTTGCAATATGTTTAATTCTATTTCTAGCATGTGCATAGTTTGCCACCTCTAAGATTAAATATCCGTCGTCAGACAATACTCTGGATATTTCTTTAAACTCTTGAGCTGGATTAGGTAAATGATGCATAACCCTTATCATAGTTACTAGATCTAATTCACCTTTTTTAAAGTCTAAGTCGTCTGCTTGAGTTAACTTCTTATCGATGTCTTGATAGTCTTTTAGAAAGTCCTTAGCAATATCTAGTTGCTGTTTCGAAGGCTCTGCCAAAGTAACTTTATCGGAATATTGCTTTAGAAGAACGCACAACCTGCCATATCCACCGCCAATATCGGCTGCATGCCGAAAATGTCGACCCTTTAATAGACGCGTAATGGCAATTTCTTCTGAAGCGTGCTCATAGTCTCGCCCTTCCCAATATTTTAGGTAGTTGTGGCTTGGGTCATTATATTGATCTGCTTTTTTCTTTGTTGATTTATTAGTCATAACTGAAGAAGTATACCAGTTGCTTATTTTTTAACCAAAACGAAGCTGTTTTTGCCTTTCTTTAGTAAATTAATACCTTCAATAAAACCATATTCATCCAGAGATATTTTATTTCCATTAAGATTTATAGCTCCGGAATTAACTAGATTTCTCGCTTCAGTTTTACTGGTTGCTAGGTTAGCCGACACTATTAACTCGATAATATCATCGAGATATTTTACCGTAGCCAATTCCTTAGAAAGCAGTTCTAGTTCATTATCATTAAGATCCATGAAATTTTCCCCACCAAAAAGCACGTTACTAACCTTTTCAGCAGATAATGCCCTGTCCCTCCCATGTAATAGAGATGTAATTTCTTTAGCTAAAACTTTCTGAGCATAACGAGATGATCTATTATTCTCAAACTCTTTCAAGACAGAATCTATTTCTTTTTTATCTAATTCAGTGTAAATCTTTAAATATTCTTCACAACCTTCATCATCAATATTTAACCAAAATTGATAGAATTTAAAAACACTTGTTTTATTTTCATCAAGCCAAACTGCACCATCTTCACTTTTACCAAATTTTTTTCCAGTAGTCTTATTGATGACTAGTGGAAGAGTAATTACATCAACTTCCACACCTTCAACTCTTCTTATTAAGTCAATTCCTGACAAACTATTACCCCATTGATCACTTCCAGCTAACTGTAAATTAACTCCATATTTTCTATATAAATATAGGAAATCATATCCCTGTAAGATGGTATAGCTAAACTCAGTATAGCTAATTCCATCACCATCTTCTCCGATCCTTTTTGCAATATAGTCTCTTTGAATTAATGGAGTCATACTAAAGTGTTTGCCGACGCCACGTAAATAATCTATTACGTTCATGCTTTTAAACCATTCAATGTTATTTACTAGAGTAAAATCATTGTCTTTAAAAACTTGTTTTAGTTGTTTTTCTGCACATGAAACGTTGAACGAAATTACTTCTTCACTTTGCATTGGTCTTTCTTTATCCTTACCTCCTGGATCGCCGATCATACTGGTAGCGCCTCCTGCGAGTATTACGGCCTTATGTCCATGCCTTAAAAAGACTTTATCAAACATCATAGCTGCTAAGTTACCTATAGTTTGAGAGTCAGCGGATGCGTCATAGCCGTGATAAAAGATGATTTTTTTGTTATCTAACTCCTTAATATCCTTTATTGTTGTTTGTTTTATAAAACCGCGCCAAGATAGTTCTTCAGATAAAGTCATTTTACTCATAGATTACAGTATATAACACTTAAGATTTTCTTTGATAATTTTCATTGCCACAAGCTTTCTTTTGATATAATATTAGTCAGCACTTCGTTTTGAATATTTGGGAGATAAATTTATAGATGGCTAAGAAGAATACTGGCAGAAAACCAGTCAACAAAGGTAGTCAGTTAGGTCGTAAGAAAAACACTTTTATAACTAAAAGTGGACAGACTATTAAACTAAACCGTTCACTTGGTGAGAAGTTTAAGGCACGTCGCAATAATCGCGCTGTTCTTAAAGCACAGAGATTAGCGGGAATGCCAAAATCTAGAATTAAGCGATTCTTTTTTAGGCTGCATCCTAAGAGACTATACAAATACTGGTTCAGTCGCGAGGGTGGCATTATGGCCCTTAAGATTGCTGGAATTGCAATTATAGCTGGATTCTTACTGTTAGTAGGACTTTTTGCATATTACCGAAAAGATTTACCGAACTTAAAAGATATATCCGGAAATAACCTTGGTGGTAGTAACAGATATTACGACAGATCAGGTGAAGTTCTTCTATGGGAAGATTTTGATGCAGTAAAGAGAATTCCAATTAAGGAAGATGAAATATCTAAATATGTAAAAGATGCGACTGTTGCGATAGAAGACAAAGACTTCTTTAAGCACGGTGGTTTTGATGTTAGAGGTATATCTCGTGCCGCAGTCAAAAATGTAACTGGTGGTGGAGATGAAAGACAAGGTGGATCTACAATAACTCAACAATTGGTTAGGCTAACTCAAAAAGGTGTTGGAAGTGAGCAAACCTATCAACGTAAATTAAAAGAAATAATTCTATCTATCGAACTTGAGCGCAGTTATACGAAGAACGAGATTTTAACTGGATATCTTAACTCTGCTCCTTATGGCAACGTTCAATATGGTGTCGAATCTTCTACTAGAGATTACTTTCAAAAATCTGCCAAAGATCTAACACTAGACGAAGCAGCATTTTTAGCAGCGATACCCAAATCCCCTTCAGTACTTTCTCCATATGGACCAAGATACAACCCAGAGGCGCTAGTTGGAAGACAGCATTATATCTTAGACTTAATGGTTGAACAGAATATGATCAAATCCGAAGAAAGAGACGAAGCTAAAAAAGTTGATACTCTAGCTAAGGTCAAGGAAGTTAAGCCAAAATACGAAGGAATTAAGGCACCTTATTTTGTCCTACTAGCTAAAAAGCAACTTGAAGAAAAGTATTCAATTGAAACAGTAAACAGAGGTGGATGGAAAGTTACTACAACTCTTGATATTAAGTTACAGGATCTTGCAGAGCAAAAAGTTCGTGAAGGATATTCCAATGTAACGAGAGCCGGATTCGACAATGTTGCTTTCGCTGCAAGTGATGTTACAAACGGTCAGATGGTGGCTATAGTTGGTGGCGTCGACTTCTTTAATAAAGAATTCGGAGAAAATAACTACGCCCACTGGAGGCTTCCTCCTGGATCTAGCTTTAAACCATATGACTATCTTTCGCTTATTGAGCATACCGATAAGCATGGTGCCGGTTCTGTTCTATATGATACCCAAGGACCATTAGAAGGTTATCCTTGTACAAACAAGAATAGGCCTAAACAAGGCGGAAACTGTCTGTGGGACTTTGACTTTAGATACCCTGGTCCATTAACTTTAAGGTACGCTCTGGGGGGATCCAGGAACGTCCCAGCCGTTAAGGCAATGCTAATAGCTGGTGTAGATAAAACTATTGATACGGCCGAAAAACTTGGTATGAATAGCGGATATAAATGTTATGCGCAAGGTGTAGAGGATGTTAACTTTGCTAAAGAAAGTGAAGAAGCTCAGTGTTACTCAAGCTCTGCAATTGGTGACGGTGCGTATTTGATGCTTGACGAACATGTTCACTCCTATGCAACTATTTCTAGAAATGGTAAAAAGCTTCCTCAAACGTACATTCTAAAAATTGAAGACTCAGGCAGTAAAGTTGTCGATGAATGGAAGCAAGATGCTGGCGAACAAGTTGTAAGGCCAGAATCAGCATACATCGTTGCCGATATGATGGCCGATCCAAATGCAAGTTATTTCACCAGGAAACCTCACAGGTATAATGGCTGGAGCTTCAGCTTAAAGACTGGTACAACAAACGATTCTAAGGATGGTTGGTTGATGGGCTTTTCCACTAAATATTCTGCCGGAGTTTGGGTGGGTCACCACACCAGGCGTGTAGAAACACGAGCATTCATGGAAACGATGACGCAGCCAATTTGGCAAGGTTGGATGCAAGATGCTCACAATGGCATTGAACCAATAGCTAGAGAGCGACCAGCTGGTGTCCAAGATCAAAACGCCTACGTAGTTAGACAACATGTTGGATTAGGGTCAGTCGAACCTAGTCCAGCAAAAGATATGTTCCCTGCCTGGTATTTAAACTCACAAAAGAAAACCGGTGAGAAAAAAGTCATAGATGTAGTATCTAACAAATTAGCTACCGATTGTACACCTGCAAGAGCCAAAAAAGAAACTGTAGAAAATGCCGGAAGTTTTTCAGGTGATCCTTTCGTAAATCCTGGCGCCAATGCAAATACTTCTGAAAAAGACGACATACACAAATGTGACGACGCCAAACCTGCGATTACGGTTACCAACACTTCATCACCTTGCACTGCATCATGTACGATCCTGATTGCAGCCACACAGGGCACCCACTCACTTACTGGAGGGGGGCAATTCGGCGGAGGTGTAATTAATGTAATAATTGATGGTCAAGTCGTACAGTCCTTCCCTGCAAGCGAAAGAAGCTTATCATTTAGCTATAGTGGTACCGGAAGTAAAGCGGTGACAGTTGAACTGGTAGACAGCGTTTTATATGACGCAACTGACAGTGCTACGATTAATTTTGCTGCCGCCAGTACTGGATCTTCGAATAATATCACTTCAATTTCAGCAGTTTCGGATGGATCGGGAAATATTGATGTATCTTGGAGCGGGGGTGAAGGACCCTTCGATGTCTACATTGATGGAAACAAAGAATGCACTACTAGTAGTAAATCCTGTACTGTCACAGGGCCATACAGTGGAGAAGTGACAATTAAAGTTAAAGGTAAAGGTCCTGCTTTTGAGGATGAAATTTCAATCTAGTTCGACTTAACAGCAAAGATCATCTTTCCTGCAACTGTCTGATGAACCTTAACTACTTCGCCTTTTACAACTCTACCTTTTAACTTAGCGGCATCATCAATCACTACCATAGTTCCATCGTCAAGATACCCAACACCCTGCCTAGGATTACTTCCTTTTTGCATAATTTTAACTTGTATCTTTTCTCCTGGAAGTGCAATTGATCTGAGTTGCTGTGCTAGTTCGTTCACATTTAACACCATGACTCCCTCTATTTCAGCAAGTTTAGTTAGATTAAAATCAGTAGTGTACAATTTATCCCCAGATTTTTTGCAAATCTGTACAAGGATGTCGTCTGTTTTTTCACTAGGACCCTTTACGGTCCTTTCAATCTCGAATTCAGTACTTTTATTATCTTGAAGTAACTTTGCGACGTCTAAACCGTATCTCGCCCTCTCCCTCTTATGACTATCTCTTCCGTCGGCAAGTTGCTGTAATTCTTTTAGTACTATTTCGGGTACGACTAGTTTATCTGAAATAAAACCAGATTCTACCAGATTAGTTATCCTGCCATCAATTAGACCACAAGAATCAATGACTACTTTTTTGGAACCACCCTTAAGGGTCGGGATCTTTTTTTCATTATTTTGCTTTTTATTAACCAAAACTACTAGTATTGTGACTAGTAATAAGATTTGAATTAATTCCATTTATAAATCTTTCTCTAACAAATTATTTAGTATTTCTTTTATATTTCTAAAACCAAGGTATTTATTAATCTTTTTAGTGGATATTGGACCAGCTGCTCCATCAAAACCAAGTTTAGTGGCTTCTTTTATCCTTTTATCAATATGAGGAACATGACGAATCTCACCAGAAAGTCCAATTTCACCAAATACTACAAGATTCTTCTTTAGCATCATCGATTTTGATGCAGAAGCAATTGCCATACAAATAGCCAAGTCACTAGCAGGTTCGTTCAACTTTATGCCTCCAACAATATTGATATATATATCTTTATCAGATAAATCAATTTTGGTGCGCTTTTCTAGCATTGCTACTAGGAGATTTAATCTATTTAGATCAATGCCACTAGCAGCCCTTTTTGGATAGCCATAGCTTGTTTTGTTAACTAAGGCTTGAACTTCGACCAATAATGGTCTTGAGCCCTCTATAGTGGCCATAACGACTGAACCATCAGTAACTTGTCTTTCGGCTAGTAATGCAGCAGACGGGTTATCTACTGGTTCCATTCCCTTTTCTGTCATTTCAAAAATTGCTGATTCGCTAGTTGAGCCAAAACGGTTTTTTATTGGTCGAATAATTTTGAAACCGCCATACCTGTCACCTTCGATCTGAAGCACCACATCCACTAAATGCTCTAATACTTTTGGTCCAGCGATTGATCCTTCTTTGGTTACATGTCCAACAATTATAAGTGCTGTGTCTGATTTTTTTGCTGAGTATGTCAACATGTTCGTGCTATTGGTTATTTGACTAACGGATCCAGCTACAGAACTTACGCCATTACAACTTATAGTCTGAATAGAATCTACAATTATCAAATCATAGGATGATTCTAAAATACTCTTAGCTATGTCATCAGCCACATTACTTGTAGCAATTTCAATACTATCGCTCAGTACACCCAATCTCTTTGCTCGCATACCAATCTGATGCAGTGACTCTTCACCACTAACATATAATACCTTGTAGTTCTTAGACAAATTAAATGCAATCTGAAGAAGCAAAGTACTTTTTCCGATACCCGGTTGACCTGCAATTAGGTTTACACTACCCCTTACAATTCCCCCTCCAATCATTTCATCGAATTCATTAAGATTACTTACCAGTCGTTTGTGATCTTTTTTTGTTGATTCTTTCAATGATTGAATTATTAGCTTGTTCCCACTACTGGCAAAAGACTTTATATCTTGTTCATCAATTTTTTCACTTAGCGTATTCCACTCGCCACAGCTATAGCATTTTCCGCTCCATGTCAAAGAGATTGCTCCACAACTATTACACTGATATTTAATTTTTTGCTTTGCCATATATATATTCTAACAAACTACTGGCTGTTAATAGTTTTTGGTCTGCTGTCAATTGCGTTGTATAGTTCGTTCTCTTGGGTAATTATTGAATTGTAATCAGATAGAATTGAATTGTAGCTATCTATTTTTTTGGTAACAATAGTGACTTGATAATTATATTCGTTTACTCTCAAGTTATATAATCTTGCGTTTTCATTAAAAACATCAGCGGAGCTAGAATTTCTGCTAGATTGTAAACTATCGTAATCGTCACTTAATTCTTCTGCTTCCGCGGTAAGCTCTTGGTTTAGTTTATCGATCTCCTGCTTCAAGCTATCTAACTGCTGCTTGTATTTATCGGCTCGGTCTTCAAGTTCAGTAAAATTACTTTCGTACTTTTCTGATAACTCAACAATAGTAAGTCTCCTTTCGAAATAACGTGAATAATATTCCTCTAATTCTGGTGATAAGTCTTTTACTTCAGTAGCAAGTATTGAATGGAGTTCGTTGGGTATAACGCTAGGATCTCTTTTACGATAACTTTCAATTGTTTTAAGCAGTCTTTCGTTACTTATTTTTGTAAGCTCTTCGCTAGTTAAGCTATCTATCTTGTTTCTTTCTTTATCTGAAAGTCTATCGTAAGCTGCGTGAAGCATTTCATGAGCAGCAGTAACTTCTTCTATACCGCTCAATCTTTCATCCTTTACATCATAAATATAAATTCCGCTATTTGATACATAGCAACCTAAAATAATACTTTCTTCAGCAATTGTGCAGTTTTGCGAAAATTCCTCTTTGTCCTGAATATCAGGCTGATTAATGTAAAATAATCGCCTACCTTCACTGTTCATAGTAGTTAATTCAGCTAATGCTACAATTTCGGCTGAAGGATTATATCCTCTTAGTCGGTACCAGTCATATATCTGTTGTCTTTGAAAGTAGGCGAAAACAACTAATATTAATAAAACTATAGAAATCACATTAGTGAATAATCTTAACTTCGTTTTCACCATTTTATTCTAGCATTACTCTTGAACTATACTATAAGCTAAACCGCTATTTTTAGCCGAAACCTTTATAATCGCACCCTTATGATATTCTTCTTCAAGTAATTTAATAGATAAATGATCCTCAATTGTATCCTGAATTAATCGTCTTAAAGGCCTGGCTCCATTCAGTGGGTCATATCCGTTATCAAGTAAATATTTCTTTGCTGAATTAGTTAGTTTTAGACCTATCCCGTGCTTTACTAACCTCTTTTTTAATTCACCAATCTGGAGGTCTAAAATCTTCTCAACGTTCGATACTGTCAGAGCCCTGAAAACTATAGTCTTATCAATTCGATTTAATAATTCAGGTCTTAACATTTTCTTTAACTCATCACGCACTTTCTCCTGATTGGTTTTATGTAGTTCTTCAAGATCTTGATTTTCTTTTTTGGTTGAAACGTGAAAGCCAAGATGTGCTTCTTTTTGAAGTTTATCTGCACCTAGATTACTGGTCATTATTATAATAGTATTTGTGAAATCTATTTTTCTACCTTTGGCATCCGTCAAAACTCCATCTTCTAATATTTGAAGTAACATATTAAATATTTCCGGATGAGCTTTCTCTATTTCATCAAAAAGCACTAGACTATAGGGTTGGCGTCTAATTTTATCGGTCAACTGCCCGCCTTCATCATAGCCAACGTATCCTGCTGGTGCACCTACTAGCCTAGAGACCGTATGTCGTTCACTAAACTCACTCATATCTATTTTTACTAAAGCATCCTCACTTCCAAAAAACTCTCGTGATAATACCCTTGCTAACTCTGTCTTTCCTACTCCAGTGGGACCCAAGAAAATAAATGATCCAATTGGTCGTTTTTCACTTGCAATACCTACCCTGTTTCGCCTTATTGCTCTTGATACAGCATTTATCGCTTCTTCTTGACCAATAACGTGCTTGGAAATAATGTTCTCCAAATTAAGCAAGTATTTAGCTTCTGACTTAATAACCTTACTTACCGGCACTCCTGTTATACGCGAAACTACCGATGCAACATCTTCACTTGTTACTTTAAGAGTTCTATTGTTTTTATTTGCTTTTTCTAATTCGACAAGTTGCTGATTAATTTGGCTTGCGCGTTGTTTATATTCCGCGGCTCTTTCGTAATCTTCATTATCTACTGCATCTTCGATTCGACCATTAACTAACTTGAGTTCCTTCTTGAGTTTTCTCTCTTCTGGAGATGTGCGTCCCTTATCTATCCTGATATGTGCAGATGTCTCATCAATCAAATCAATTGCCTTGTCTGGTAGAAACCTATCATTTATATATCTTTTTGCTAACATTACAGTGTCTTCTATGACAACGTCATCAATGCTCACTCCATGAAATTCTTCATAATGCTTTTTAAGACCTTTTAAAATAGCTACTGTCTCTGTAGGCGAAGTTTCGGGAACTTGTATAGGTTGAAATCTTCTTTCAAGTGCTGCATCTTTTTCAATATGCTTAGTATATTCTGCGGTGGTAGTAGCTCCAATTAGCTGTATTTTACTTCTAGCAAGAGCTGGTTTTAGAATATTTCCAGCGTCCATTGCACCCTCTGCTGCTCCAGCACCAACAATTAAATGAAGTTCATCTATGAATACAATAGTCTTACTGTCATTCTCTAATTCAGTCATTACTTTTTTGAGTCGTTCTTCAAATTCCCCTCGATACTTTGTGCCAGCAATCATGCCTGCAAGATCAAGCATAACTATTCTTTTATCTACCAGACTATCTGGAACATCATCAGAAATTATTCGTTGTGCAAGACCTTCAACTATTGCTGTTTTTCCCACTCCAGGTTCACCAATTAAAACAGGATTATTTTTTGTTCTTCTATTAAGAATAGTTATTACTCTCCTTATTTCATTCTCTCGACCAACAACGGGATCCAGTTTTTTTGATCTTGCCTCAGCAGTTAAATCTGTACCGAAGAAATCAAGTGCTGTTTTTCGTTTGTTCTTAGACCTTTTCCTTGTAGTAGAATCTCCATTGCCTTCATATTGCTGTCTATTTAAGAACTGTTCTATTTCTGTAAGAAGTTTCTCTACGTCAATGTTCATGTCTTTAAGCAAAATAGTTGCTCTTGCATTTTTTTGACTTAAAATGCTATATAAAATGTGCTCAGTTCCGCAGTACTCTTGATTAAATTCCTGTGAGAATTCATAGGCCATTCTGAGTGTTAATTTAGCTGTTTCACTTAGTCCTTTGCCGCCATAATTTATGACCAGTGTCTTTGGAGTTAAATTTAAAGCTAATCTCGCCCTATCGAGAGTAACGCCTGCATCTTCAAGAATTTTTGACCCAATACAAGAATCTTGAGCTAAAACACCAAGTAGTAAATGTTCAGTTCCAATATAAGCACTTCCAAAGCTCCTAGATATTGCGTCAGCATGACGAATACTTGCTTGAGCATTTTCAGTTAAGTTATTTAAGAATTCATTAAAGTTTTGTGAGTTTGGCATCATAATTATTGTACCCCTTTTAGCGCAACTATTTAAAACGCTATACAAACAATAATAATTCATTAATTAGCACTCGTCAACTCTGAGTGCTAATTTATTCAATCAAAGTAACTCTTTTTCCTTTTCCTATATTACTAACTTTATGCAAGGGCCTTTCCGATTGTTTTCTAGGATTATTTAATTTCAAAGCATCTCCAGGGATCAACTCATAACTATGTTTAGTTCCAAAAACAGGGTCTTTAATTTGAACTAGACCTAAACCTAATAATGAAACCACTAAACTTTCACCGACAAATCTGTCTCGGTGTCTCCAAGTATGACCCTGTTCTTCAAATACATTAATTTGAGCAGCATTAACTTTTCGAGACACTACCTTTGAAGATCTTCTGTGTAAATCAATTAGTTCTCTTGCATTAGCGGATTCTAATGGATCGGCCTGAATAGTGTTTGGGTGATTCGGAAAAGTACCAGGATGCCAGGCAAAAAATCTAAATGACTTTAAGTTTTCTTGACCGGGACGATTGTAGTTTCCATACTCTCGAATGTATTTTGAGTCACTTTCAATTAAATCCAATACTTGTATACCAGCCTTAATTGCTAATTCTGGTTCCGTATACTCTCTTACTATTTCCCACCCTGCACCTTTCTCAGGGTTTTTCATTTATTCGCCGTGTTCTTCGATGGCTTCTAACAAGCTAGATTCTAGCTGCTCTTTCTTCTTGAGTTTTGGAGGGGCTATCGGCTTTAGCTCTTCTTTTTCAACTACCTCTTCCTTTTCTTCACCTGAAATAATATCAATATCGTGTCCAGTTAATTTACTTGCTAGACGTACATTCTGACCGCTCTTACCGATAGCAATACTTAGCTGATCCTTTGGAACTATGACCTTTGCTTTCTGAATTGAATCATCAATTTCAACAGACTCAACTTTCGTAGGACTCAAACTATTAATTATGTAGTTCTTTATATTTTCGTCCCAAATTACGATATCTATTTTTTCCTGTTCGCCAATTTCGCTCATTACTGCGTTAACTCGTGTTCCATGTCCACCAACAAAAGTACCTACCGGATCGACACCAGGTACATTACTACTTACAGCGATTTTTGTTCTTACACCAGCTTCTCTTGCAATACCCTTTATTTCTACAGCACCGTTCTCCATTTCTGGAACTTCAGCTTTAAATAACCACTCTACAAATGCAGTATTTCCTCGCGAAACAACTAACTGAGGTCCTCTAAAACCTCTTTCGACATCCTTAAGAAATACTTTCAAACGTTGACCAGGGTAATACCTCTCACCCTGTATCTGTTCGCTCATAGGCATAATTCCTTGAGCTTTACCTAGATCAACTCTAACTACTCTTCCTTCTACTCTAGCTACAATAGCATTAATTACCGTACCGATTTTGTCTTCGTATTCATTCATAATTATTTCTCGCTCTGCATCTCTTAGTCGTTGAAGAATTACTTGTTTAGCAGTCTGGGCAGCAACCCGTCCAAAACTTTCAACTGGTTGATGTAACTCAATCATATCACCGATTTGAGCGTTCTTTTTCATTACCTGAGCATCACTTAGACTGATCTCATATTTATCATCTCCAACTCGCTCAACTACTTCTTTTGTTATGTATGCGTCAACCTCACCGTTATTTAGGTTCATATTAACTCTAACTTCTTGGTCTCTGTCACCATAATCACGTCTATATGCTGCGGCAAGAGCCTGTTCAACAACTTCTTGTACCACGTCTTCGGGTAAGTTCTTTTCTTCTGCAATTGCCTTTAGCGCCATGGCCAACTGTTTAATGTCTAAATCCATATTTTCCTTTCGTTGTCTCTTTCATGAAAAAATCCGACCTGACTGGCCGGACTAACAACCTAATTGTACTAAACACCACATATTTATGTCAAATTTAGTGCTACAATCAAATCTATGAGAAAAAATGTAAAACGTTTATATTGTGAATTTAAACCGTCTAGATATGAGTTAAAACTTAGTCCAGACAGAGACAAAATGACATTTGAAGGAAAAATAAAAATATCTGGTATAAAAATCGGTAAACCGTCCAAAAGGCTAACCTTTCATCAAAAAGATCTTAATATTAGTAATGCTAAAGTCTTCAAACTATCTAAAGGTACTAAGGTAGAGCTAAAAGTCTTAAGAGTAAATACCCACAGCGGTTATGATGAAGCAAGGATTCACCTAGGTGAAAATGTTTATTCCGGGGAGTACGAAGTTGAAATTGATTTTAAAGGCAGAATTTCTAAAAATATGAATGGTATTTACCCTTCTGAATTTAAGCATCTAGATGCTAATAAGCAACTTATCGCAACCCAATTTGAAAGTCATCACGCTAGAGAAGTTTTTCCTTGTATAGATGAACCAGAAGCAAAAGCGATATTTAAATTAACAATGGTCACACCTTCAAAAGAAACTGTTTTATCTAATACTCCTATAGAATCTGAAAAAATTACAAAAAATATCAAGATGACTACTTTTGAAGAAACGCCAATTATGTCGACTTATTTATTGGCATTTGTCTACGGAGAAATTGAATACAAAGAGTCGAAAACAAAGTCGGGTATAAAAGTCAGAGCATACGCTACACCCGATAATGTACAGTTCACTGACTTTTCATTGGATGTTGCGGTAAAATTCCTAGATTTCTACGAAGATTATTTTGATATTAAATATCCTCTTGAAAAATGCGACATGATAGCTTTACCAGATTTTGCTTCTGGGGCAATGGAAAATTGGGGACTTATTACATATCGAGAACAGTGCATGTTAGTAGATCCGAACAATACTTCGCTTCCAACCAAACAATATGTAGCTATGGTAGTTGCTCACGAGCTAGCTCACCAATGGTTTGGCAATCTAGTTACTATGAGGTGGTGGACTGATCTTTGGCTTAATGAAGGATTTGCTAGCTGGATTGAATATATGGCTGTTGATCACATTTTTCCAGAATGGCAGATGTGGACTCAATTTACAGTTGATGAACAACTCAGAGCCTTAAAATTAGATGCTCTAGAAAACACCCATCCAATAGAAGTTGCGATAAAACACCCTGATGAAATAAGAACTATTTTTGACACAATTAGTTATTCTAAAGGAGCTAGTGCTATCCACATGCTAAATGGATATCTAGGGGCTGAACTATTCAGACAAGGCTTAGGTCATTATCTTAAAATACATTCATTCAAGAATACTGACACAATAGATTTATGGCAAGCGTTAGAAGATGTTTCTAATAAACCTGTTAAACAATTCATGCACTCTTGGACTTCATTTAGTGGCTTTCCTTTGGTAAGCGTTAATAAGTTAGATGACAAAATATCAATCAAGCAAACACGGTTTTATGTAAATCCAAAACACTCCAAACATTCAGATAAATTATGGCCAATAGCACTTGAATCAAACAATAGTGCATATCCTGAGCTTTTTGATAAAAAAGAACAAGAACTTAAAGCTGCAAATTTTGTTAAGTTGAATCAAGGGCAAACGGGATTTTACAGAGTTAATTATTCAGATAGCTTATTGAAAGATCTCGGTTCAAACGTTAAAGCTGGAAAACTCTCGCCAATAGATAGGCTTGGTCTTTTAAGTGATTTAATTGAAGTAAGTAAAGCAGGTATTACGCCAGCGGTAAGTATATTAAACTTCCTTAAAAATTATTCAAACGAGGACAATAACGCCGTTTGGGATGTAATTGCAATGTCAATTGGATCTATCAGGCAAGTTATGGATGACGAGGATTTACGTGAGGCTATGAAACCTTATATTGTTAACTTAACGTCATTACAGCTCGAAAGACTTGGCTGGGATCCTTCAAACAAAGACGACTATTTCGATCTTCTCCTTAGGCCTACAATATTAGCTTTATCGAGCAGTGCTGACGAAAAAACGTCAATTAAGAACGCTATGGAAGTATTCGATAAATCCAAGTCCATAAAAGATATTTCACCTGATTTCAGGTCATTAGTTATTTCTACTGCCGTCAGACAAAATAATGACGAAAAAACTTATAGTAAAATATTTAAAATGTATGCGGAAAGTTCTTTAAGTGAAGAAAAGACAGTATTAGCTTCAGCACTAACTGGATTCAAAGATGAAAAACTTATAACAAAAGCTCTAGGACTAATTAAAACTGATAATGTGCGTCTACAGGACATAAGTTATTGGGTAGTTTATAGTTTCTCGAATCGATTCGCTAAAAAAATTACTTGGGCTTGGCTAAAAGAAAACTGGGCTTGGCTTGAAAAGAACATTGGAAGTGACTTAAGTTTCTATAGATTCCCTCTTTATGCTGCCAACGTCTTTAGTGATAAAAAGTTCATAAAAGAATACTCTAATTTCTTTGAACCTCTCAGGAATTCATCTCTTGATAGATCAATTAGTCAAGGTCTTGAATCTATGGAATGGCAAATAAACTGGAAAGATAGCAACCTTCAAGATTTAAAAAATTGGTTTAAGAAATAACGTGGCCTACTAGTGCCAGATCAGAGAATCACCTAGATTAATATATACTAGATAATTGAATAATTTAGTCCTCAACTAAAAAGGCTAACTTCGTTCAACTGATATTTTTAATACTATTATTTAAAATTACTATCCTTATTTATTGTTCTAGATTTACTGATTATTTATGATTTTCTTAATAGGTTTGTATGATTTTCTATGAATTTCACAAGTACCTAGTTCATACAGAGCATTGATGTGCTTTAATGTACCGTAACCTACGTTATTCTCGAAATCATATCCTGGGTATTTTATGGCAATCAATCTCATATAATTATCTCTTTTAACTTTTGCGTAAATACTTGCTGCAGAAACGTCAACTATTTTTTCATCTGCCTTAACTAAAGATTTTGATTTCCTATATTTTTGGCTACAGTAGTTAATATTGCCATCTATGATTATTTCTTCATCTTCTACGGCATTGATATCAGATAATGCCCGTTCGACACCCAACCGCATAGATTCAGTTAAACCAAGGCAATCTACTTCGCTCTCAGAAACCCATCCTTCACCAATAAAATATCCCTTGTTTATTAACGGATAAAGGTCTTGTCTTTGCTTTCTTGTAAGTTTCTTAGAATCTTTAAGATTTAAATTTATATCTCTTTTCTGCTTCGCAGCAACAACTAATAGCGGACCTGCCCAACAGCCTCGACCAACTTCATCTATTCCTATCACAATATAAATATAACAAAATACACCACTTTGAGTAGTGGTGTATTTAAGGATTTAATTTCTTTTAATCTCAATAAAATCTTATTTGGATTTTGTCTCTTCCTTGGGTGTTTCTTCTATAATAAGTTCAGTTGCGTCATGCTGTTTATCAGCATTTTCACTACTGGCTTCTTGTGGTTTTTCTTCTTCAATTTCGTTTACTGCTTGTTTGTCAAAATCGACATTACTCAGTCTAGCGGACTTTCCAGTTCTTTCTCGCATGTATGTTAGATAATTACGGCGAACTTTACTTCTTTTAGTGACTTCAACTTTAGTGACTAATGGACTATGTAGAAGAAAACTTTTTTCTACACCAATTCCACTACTGATTCTTCTTACTAAAATTCTAGCAGTGTGACTATTTTTCCGATCAACTCGTATTACTAGGCCTTGAAATATTTGAATTCTTTCTTTATTGCCTTCTTTAATTTTTTGATGAACCTTTACAGTATCGCCAGGCATTACATCAACAACTTGAGATTTCTTGTACCTGTTTTCGATTTGTTTAATTACTGACTCCATGACCAAACTATCCTACACTAATTTATAGTCTTTTGCAAGATAAAAGTTGTATTTATTAAACATATTTTTAATATTAATGATGCTATCATATTTATATGATAAATTTTGGAGAAGAAGCACTAAAAAAACACAAACAGATGAAAGGTAAAATATCCCTTAAACTTAAAGATAAGCCTGACACACAGGATAAGTTAAGTACATACTACACTCCAGGTGTAGCCAGTGTATCGACACTTTTAGCGACTAACCCTAAAGAATCAAGAAATTACACTTGGCTAAATAATAATGTAGCTGTAATTAGCGATGGTTCAGCTGTTCTAGGATTAGGCAATATAGGCCCTTATGGTGCATTACCAGTAATGGAAGGTAAAGCTATGCTTTTTAAACAATTTGCAGATATTGATGCTGTACCAATAATTCTTGATGTTCATACTGTTGATGAGATAATAAACACCATCAAAGCTATTGCACCAAGTTTCGGAGGCATTAATCTTGAAGATATTGCCGCTCCGCAATGTTTTGAAATTGAAGATATACTAAAAAAAGAATTAGAAATACCGGTGTTTCACGATGATCAACACGGAACTGCCATTGTAGTTCTAGCTGGTCTGATTAATGCCGCAAAAATAACTGGAAGAGATTTGAGTAAGACAAAAATTGTGATAGTAGGTGCAGGTGCAGCTGGAACTTCGATAATAAAGCTACTCAATCTTTACGCAAATCCAGAAATAATTGCAGTTGATAGTAAAGGCATTGTGACTAAAAACCGAACTGACCTGAATAGCGAAAAAATTAAATTACTCGAGTTTACTAACCCAAATAACATTGATGGAGATTTATCTAAAGCTCTCGAAAATGCAGATATTTTTATAGGAGTTTCTAAGGGCAAGCTTCTCAATGGTGGATTGGTTAAATTGATGTCCAAGGATCCTATAATTTTTGCAATGGCTAACCCAGAACCTGAGATTTTACCAAAAGAGGCCAAAAAATCAGGTGTTGCAGTTATGGCAACTGGAAGAAGTGACTTCCCAAATCAAGTTAATAATGCACTCGCCTTTCCTGGCATTTTTAGGGGTGCTCTAGATAATAGAGTCACAGAAATCACTGATCAACACAAAATTGCCGCTGCAGAAACAATAGCTAATTTAGTCACAGATCCAAATCCAAATATGATAATCCCGTCTGTATTAGACGAAAGATTAGTTAACGAGATTTCTAAGGTAATCGTCTAGATTCGTATTAAAAACTATCCTTCAACTTCAAGTACATAGCTAACCCTATCCTACAACCCTATAGACCTCTTCAAGTGTCGTCTTACCTTCACAAACCTTAAGTATTCCATCTTGTAGCATCGTCTTCATGCCACTTTTAATTGCTGCTTCTTCAATTTGCTGAGCTGACAAATTCTTATTACCTGATTCTAGTAATAGCCGAATTTCTCCGGTCATGACAAATTGTTCTCTTAGAGGTACTTGGCCCTTATAGCCATAAGGATTCTGTGGAGAAGAACCAGGTTTATACAATACTAAATTATTTACATCTGGCTTTTGCAAGTGACTGGGCAAGGTATTTAAAACTTCTTGGATGTTTTGTTTAGTAACTTCGTCCGGTTGGTAAGATTGTTTAGTTGAATCATCTAAGCATCTTACAAGCCGTTGAGCCATAACTAATCTTATTGCAGATACAAAAAGAGGGTTTTCACCGACTACGTCCATAATTCTTGTCAAAGCTGCAGATGCCGATGAAGCATGGAACGTTGACAATACTAGATGACCAGTGAGTGAAGCCTGTAAGGCAGTTTTTGCAGTATCAAGGTCTCTAATCTCGCCAACCATAACAATGTCCGGGTCTAGCCTAAGAATCGCTTTTAGCTTTTCGGCAAAAGAACTAGCTGTTTGACCTTTAGATGTGACTGAAATTTGACTAATTCCAGGAAATTGATATTCTACAGGGTCTTCCACAGTTATGATTTTACGTTCTTCACTGTTTAAAGTATTCAGAATTGAATATAGAGTAGTCGTCTTTCCTGACCCGGTTGGGCCTACGACCATAACAAGTCCACTAGGTTTACTGATTATCTCATCAACTACCTTTCGTTCATCCTGCGAAAGTTGCAATTTGTCCAGTGTGTACATGGTGGCATCCATATTAAATAATCTCATTACAATATCCATACCATTGACTGTTTGAACTGTTTCTAATCTTAGATTGATATCTACTTCAGAGCCATCCTCCATTCTCACTTTTTGAGACACATGTCCTTGTTGGGCTTCATCCGATGAAGTAGAAACATCTCCAGAACTAGCAATTGCTGATATTAAAATCCTATATTTTTCCATAGAAAGTTTTGCTATTGGATGTAAAACACCATCAATTCTAAATCTTATTTTTGCAAAACCTCTCTGAGCTTCTACGTGGATGTCTGATGAGTTGAGTCTGTGTGCCTGCTGAACGAGATAAGCTAACATATCACTTGCCCTGACCTGCTCAAGTACACCTGAAACATTCTTAATATTTAATTCATTATCGGATGAGTTGACTTCTATGTCATGGTAAATAACCTGTTTTGGTGGATTATAGAGCCTAACGTACTCACGGTAGCCGTTGTCAGAAATTAAAGCAAAATTTACTTTCTGATCAAGAAATCTATTCCGAAGATTAGTCATGGTTTGCTGAGAGGTAGTATTAGTCACTCCAAACACTACGCTATGCTCACTAGCATTAACCGGAACTACTTTTATGGATTCTATCTCTTGAGGTGTAAGCAGATCATACTTAACTCTCTGCTCCGGTGGAGAAGTTGATGTGTCGTAGTAGTCTAATCCAAGAATTCTTGCTCTTCTTTGTGTATTACTTTCTTCTTCTCTTCTAGCATCTTGTCCCATACTGTTATATTAAAGCATAAGCAAAGTCACGATTCAAAGATAGATGATAATATACCTACAATGAATAGAGAATTAATTGTAATTATTAACGATATAAGGAGTACTCACAATGTGGGTTCAATATTTAGAACTGCAGAAGGACTTGGTGTCAAAAAAATAATTCTATCTGGATACACACCATATCCATTAGAAAAGATCGATACTCGGCTACCCCACTTATCTAATAAAATTGATAAACAAATAAATAAGACAGCTTTAGGATCCCAAAAAGAAATAGACTGGGAACATAATGACGCTAATATATTCGATATTATTATTAAATTCAAAAAATTAGGTTATCAGATTATAGCATTAGAACAGGACAACAAATCGAAGGATTTAACCACTCTAAAATTTCAAAATAAAATAGTCCTAATATTAGGTAATGAGATTACTGGAGTTGATAAAGAAGTTCTAGATCAATGCGACTTAATCGCAGAAATAACAATGCCAGGAAAAAAAGAATCATTGAATGTTTCTAGCGCTACAGCAATTGCTATATACAGGCTACTCTTTTTGCCATAAGAACTAAATCTTAGTACAATTAATATAAAATGAAAAAAGCAATTAAAATAAAGACCGAGTACAACAAAAAAAGATTTGGTCATCATCAGAAAAGAAATAAAAATTTTCAGGATACTTATTTTCCATATTTACCAATGACTATCCTTGTTTTTCTAAGTATTTTTATTAGCGGCCAAAATCCACGACAAGGAACACTAGCATATGCTACTGAAATGAACAGACAGTCGTTATTGAGCTCCACCAATTCTCAGAGAACTAACTACGGTAAAGGAGAGTTAGCAATTAACGATAAATTAAATAGTGCCGCACAAGCAAAAGCAAATGATATGGTAACAAGAAATTACTGGTCTCATAATACTCCCGATGGTAAAGAGCCCTGGGTTTTTATTAACTCCTCTGGCTATAGTTACTTTAAAGCAGGTGAAAACCTAGCATACGGCTTTACGACAAGCGACACCACTATTAATGGCTGGATGAACAGCCAGTCTCACAAAGAAAACTTATTAGATTCAGATTTTACTGAAGTAGGTTTTGGATATGCAAATAGTAGTGATTTTAACGACTCCGGACAAGAAACTATAGTGGTTGCAATGTATGGAAAGCCCTATGTATTGGCTTCTAAGTCTCAAACAACTCCAGAAGTAACCCAACAAACCCCAACCCCAAACACTGCCGATAAACAAGATTCCAATCAAAACAATACCAAAATTGAAGTTGTTACTGCCTCTCAAAAGTCTGTAAGTCGAGTAGAAACACTTTCCAGTAGTTTGCCTACATGGCTAATTGGAACAGTAACGTTTGGAGTAGGCTTCTTAATTGCAATATTAATGCTGCGTCACACTGTTAGATTAAGAAAACTATTTAAAGATAGTAAAAATTTCGTTACTCATCACCCTCTAATAGACTCGACAATAATTGGATTAATTATACTAGGAATAACATTGTTAAGAAACGTTGGCAACATCCTCTAGCTGAAAACAATATTGCCGTCACCCAAGTGAGACCTAAGTTCTTCAATAAGTCTATCGGATACAACAGTTTTCTGAGGTAAACGAATTGCCTCTTGCTTGCTTTTTTCTCCAATCACCAATACAACTTCAGTATCTCCATGATTTGCATCAAGCAGTTTTTTTATACTAATCAACTCATCTTGTTGCTTTGTACTATTTACTCTTATGTAAAGTCGCTTGGTTTCAACCTCGTCAATTCCTTCTTTGGGCAGAGTTTTTACGACATTCGGAACAGAAGATTTTTTTGTTTTTTTAGCAGCTAAATTTACTTTTTTGCCTGTAGGTACATATGCTGCTGCCTGTTCTGGAGTCAACTCTCTCGCCTCATTAACTAGAACTTTAATTTCGTCTGTTACATCTCCGTCTTTGTTTTTTGTATTTATCTTACCTTTTGCAATAACTACATTGTCTTTCTCCCAAATTCCGGTGGTTTCTTGGTAAACTCCAGGAAATAGTATGAGTTCAATTTCGTTTATTAGGTCCTCCATTTTTACAAATGCCATTTTTTGGCCATTTTTTGTAGTTATCTCTCTTTTGTCAGTAATTATACCGCCAACTGTGACTGTTTTGTTATCGTTTTTTTTATTTTTTAATTTAATAGGGACTGTTTTCTCATTTAGTATATTTTCAAAATCTTCAAGTGGATGTTGACTGACGTAGATACCCAGAAGTTCTCTTTCCCAAATTAGAAATTGACGATTTTCAACTTTTTCAAAATCTTCAGAAAGATTATTTCTAATTGAAATTGTGCTTTCTTCAGTATCGTTTCCAAACAAGTCAGTTTGTCCGCTTGATTTTCTTTTATATTCCTTATTTGCCAAGCTAATCAGTATATCGATATTATGAAGTAAAAGATCACGCCTTTCGAAGCTATCAAAAGCCCCTGACTTTATTAAACTCTCAATGACTTTTCTATTTATTAATCTCGGATTTATCCTTGTAAAGAAATCATCTATATCCTTAAATTTACCACTTTCTTCACGAATTGATAATAATTCTTCAACGGCACCAACTCCGACATTTTTAATTGCAGCTAACCCGAATCTTACTTCACTCTTATCTGGCACAACTGCAAACTCAACGAATGACTCATTTATATCTGGAGGTAAAACTTTTATTCCCATATGTTTACATTCTGTAATCTCAATAGCTAGCCTATCACTATCATCAAAATCGCTTGTCATAAGTGCTGCCATAAATGCACCCGGATAATGAGCTTTTAGATATGCAGTCTGATAAGAAATCAGACCATAGCATGCAGCATGAGATTTGTTAAATGCATAGTCAGCAAAACCCTCAAGGTCTTTCCAAAACTTTTCAACAATTACTTTGTCTACCCCATTTTTTACTGCACCATCGATAACCTGGGTTTTCATTTTGGCCATCATGTCCCTCTTCTTCTTACCGACAGCTTTCCTTAATGTATCTGATTCTCCACCAGAGAAACCACACATATCTCTTACAATCTGCATAAATTGTTCCTGATAAACCATTACACCATAAGTGTCTCGAAGAGCTGGTTCCATGAGTTGATGGTCAAATGAAACTTTTTCTAAACCATTTTTTCTAGAAATAAACTTATCTGTAAGTCCAGCGGTAAGTGGACCAGGCCTATATAGGGCGCCCATCGCGATTATATCTTCAAATACTGTCGGCTTCAGCTCTTTAAGATATCGCTTCATGCCTGCTGATTCTAGCTGGAATACTCCTGTAGTTTCTCCTTTTTTCAAAAGCTCAAAAGTCTTTGAATCATCTAAAGGTAAAGAATTTAAAATAATATCTTTTTTGAAGACCTTTCTAATTATCCTAAGTGTGTTATTTATAATTGTGAGATTAGATAGTCCAAGAAAATCCATTTTTAACAAACCGAGTTCTTCTATTGGTCCCATTGAATATTGAGTAGTTACAACACCTTTTTGAGCCATTTCAAGTGGAGTAAACTTTACTATTTCATCTGGAGCAATGACAACTCCAGCAGCATGAACACCATGACTCCTAATTGTCCCTTCAAGCTGAATCGCAAGATCAAAAATCTGCTTTGTTTGCTCGTTCGCCTCGTACTCTTGCTTAAGACTAGGGTCATCTACAATAGATTTTTTTAGTGGAATGTGACGACCCTGTACTGGTGGAGGAATCATTTTGGCTAGCCTGTCAGCCTCCGCATAAGGAACTTGTAACACTCTCGAAACGTCTCTGACGGCGTTTCTGGCCGCCATTCTACCAAAGGTCACGATATTAGCTACTCTATTTTCACCATACTTGTCGACGCAATATTGGATAACTTCGTCACGACGTGAATCTTGAATATCGATATCTATATCAGGCATTGAGACTCTGTCTGGGTTTAAAAACCTTTCAAATAATAAGTCGTATGCCATTGGGTCAAGTTCTGTAATCTTGAGTGCATATGCAATAATTGAACCAGCAGCAGAACCTCGTCCTGGACCAAAAACAATACCTTGGTCTTTACCCCAGTTTATAAAATCAGCAATAATCAAGAAATAACCGTTAAAACCCATTTGTTCAATTACAGACAGTTCATATTCGGCTCTTTTTAATATTTTTTCTGGTAAAAGTTTCTTTGCATTATTTACACTTTGACTACTAACTTTAGTGTCTGTATATCTTTCTACCAAACCATTAAATACGTTTTCATCTAAATAAGTTTTTTCATTATAGCCTTCTGGAACTTCGAATTTAGGTATTAGTATTTTACCGAGTTCAATACTGACGCTACATCTCTCGGCTATTTTTGAAGTATTTGTTATTACTTCCGGATTTTCTTTCCCCCATCTCTCAATCAAATCTTTAGGGTCAGTTACATGTAGCTCAAAATTTTTAAGAGACATCCTCTTTTCATCGCTTAAAAATGATCCTGTCTGAACACAGAGTAAAATCTCGTGAGCTTCTTGATCTTCATGTCTTAAATAATGAGCATCGCAAGTAAGCACACAATCAATATCTAGTTCCTTCGCTAATTTAAATGTCTTACGTGTAACATCAACCTGTTCATTCCATACAGAAGGATGATCTGGATGCCCATGATCTTGTACCTCGAAATAGTATCTATCCCCAAATACTGATTTATACCAAATTGCAGTTTTTTTGGCTTGTTCATACTGATCTTTCCTAAGTGCATCTCCAATTTCTCCACCAATACATCCGCTTAATACTATTAAGCCTTCGTTGTATTTTTTAAGTAAAGCATGGTCAACTCTTGGTTTATAGTAAAACCCATTTAGGTTAGCTTCTGTGCTTATTCTCATCAAATTCTCATAGCCCTTATTATTCATAGCTAAAAGAATCAAGTGATAATTTGGTTTATCTTTATTCGGATCCTTGTCGTGCAAACTTCTGGCAGCAACATATGTCTCTATGCCAATTATTGGCTTTACTTCGTTTGCTGTTGCCTCTTTGTAAAACTCCAAACTACCTGATAGAGTGCCATGATCAGTCATAGCTACTGCATTCATTCCTTTTTCTTTGATATACTCTATCAAATCTGGAACTTTAGTTAATCCATCCAATAAACTATATTGTGTATGATTGTGCAAATGAACGTAATCAGCACTTCTGATATTTTTTCGCAAAATTAATAAACCCCCTTTTCTATATTCTAATAGATTAGGGGGTTTTATTCAGGTTTATTATTACAACAAGTTACTGTGGATTAGATTTAGTGACATACTTCTTGAGATTTTCCATAGCGTCATTAAGTTCTTTAACGGCATCATTAAGATCTTGATCGTCTGCTTCACCTTCGTGTAGTGCACTGAGAACTTCTCTTGTTGTGTCTTTTGCATTCTTGGCTTTTTTAATTGCCAGTTTTAGCTGTAAACTAGATCGTCCTTTTAGTTCTTTTAATTTCAGTTCTGATTTGTCAATTAAGTCACTTAGTTCTTCGTAAAGATTTTTCAATCGACGTTCTAATTCTTTTTTAGTTCTAACTGCAGCGTCTTTAAGATCTGAACGTGTTTCTTTACCGCTCTTTGGTGCAGTTAGAATTCCAGCGATATAACCGAGTAATGCTGCAATTACCGTAAATGTTGCCGCGTTTTTAGTATTTTTTCCCATATCGTCCGCTCCTTTTATTAGTACTAAACTTATTAAACAAAGTTATGAGAGATGAAATTGCCTTCATATTAGTAAATGACCTAACTGATTCTTCGATTATCTCAGACATTTCTTCAGCTTTTTCTGAAATTCTTTGCAGGCTCTTAAGTAACTTAATGGTCATACTTAGGACTACTATGCCAAGTATTAAAAATATTGCCAATGCTACTGACAAGAAAACTACCAAAATTTCAGCTGCTTCATTCATATTACTAATTATACCATATTATAGCTATTTTAGTAATTTTAGACTTTTGTCTTAAGATATTTAATGAAATCATCTTTAATATCTGGGCGATCAAGGGCGAAGTCGACAACTGTTTTTAGATATTCCAACTTATTTCCAGTGTCATAGTACTTACTGTCTTTTAGTAAGGCAGCGAACATTTCGTGTCCATCTTCAATCATAGGTTCTAAAACGTAAGTTGTAAGATAGAATTCATCATCACCACTCATTCTATTTCTTCCGGGTTCCAAGTACTTAAATACTTCAGGAGTGAGTAAATATCCACCGACGCTACCAAAATCTGAAGGTGAATGCAGTTTTCCGGGCTTTTCAACTAAAGCATTAATTCTCATAACCTCATCATTAACTGGAGAGCCATCAATTACTCCATATCTATCAAACTGGCTATCTTCAGTAAGTGAAATACACGGTAATATGGTTGTATTGTACTTTTCGTAATGTTCAATCATTTGAATAAAACGGTTTGGAGATGCGGTTATTATATCGTCTGCAAAAGTGTAAATAAATGGCTCATCCCCTATCAGATGTTGAACATTTTCAATCGGAGTTGCACTACCGTATGGTCCTTTTTGTCTAACATAAGCAAAATTAGCCAAATCTGAAATTTTTTTAGTGTCTTCTAAAAGATCAATCTTGCCACCGCTTTTTAAATTTATCCTAAGTTCCGCGCTCATTTGGTCAAAATGGTCTTCAATAGATCGCTTATGATAACCAGTAACAATAACAATGTCTTCTATTCCCGCTTCAACTAATTGCTCTACAATATATTGAATTATTGGTTTATCGACAACAGGCAGCATCTCCTTAGGCATTGCTTTTGTTTGAGGTAAAAACCTAGTACCAAACCCTGCTGCAGCGATTACGGCTTTTCGTACTTTTTTATCATTCATAATTTATCCTTATATTTAATTACTAATTATTAATAATTAATTTTTTGATCATTTCTTGAGCTAGTGCTGGATTCGCTTTACCTTTAGATTCTTTCATAACTTGACCTACTAAGAATCCAATTACTTTCAATTCTCCGTTTTTAATATCTTGAACTGCATTCTGATTATTTTCAATTACCGTTTTAACTATTTGTTCAATCTCGGATATATCGGATACTTGAAGTAAGTTATTTTTATTTGCAATCTCTTTTGGACTTCGTTTGGACAGAATCATATCAAAAAGAATGGTTTTGGCACCAGAAGAACTAACTTCAGACGAACTAGTCATTTCAGCTAACTCAATTAAATTAGACATATCTAGGTGTATAGTATTCCAACTGTTTTCATTTTCAGAAATCGTAGATTTAACATCACCAATTAACCAGTTTGCAATTTTTTTAGAATTTTCCCCGGAAGTCTCATCTGCCACTTTATTCATGAAGTTACCTATTATTGGCTCGTCTACTACAGTATTCACTGATGACCAATCTAATCCTATTTTAGAAAGTTTTTCTCTCAGTTGATTTGGCATTATTGGCATCTCTAATCTTATACTCTCAATATACTCATCATCTAATATAACTGGCGGTATATCAGGATCAGGAAAATACCTATAGTCATGAGCATCTTCTTTACTTCTTTGAGAAAAAGTCTTTTGAGACGAATCATCCCATCCCCTAGTTTCTTGTAAGACTTTTTGACCAGATTCCAAAATTACTGTTTGTCTTTTAATCTCAAATTCTATTGATTTCTCAACACTTTTAAAGCTATTCAAGTTTTTAATTTCTGCACGTGTTCCTAGTTCATTTGTTTCGCTAATTGAAATATTTACATCGAATCGCATATTTCCATAGTAAAGATTCGCCTCAGACACCGATGAATATTTCATTAACAGATAAAGTTCTTTTGCATAAGCCTTTGCCTCTTCGGCTGAGTGTATTTCAGGTTCACTAACTATCTCAAGTAAGGGAGTACCTGCACGATTTAGATCAACTAGACTATAATCTTTGCCTGTAGGATGGACACTCTTTCCGGCGTCTTCTTCTAGATGTGCTCGTGTAATGCCAATCTTTTTTCGCTCACCATTGACTTCTATTTCAACAAAACCACCTAATACTATTGGTTCATCAAACTGAGATATTTGATATCCCTTTGGTAAATCTGGATAAAAATAGTGTTTTCTATCAAATTTACTGAATTTTTGAGGAACTGTATTTAATGAGAATGCAGCCTTAGAAGCCAAATATACCGCTTGTTTATTTAAAACTGGCAAAGCTCCCGGCATCCCTAAACATATATGACTAATTAAAGTATTCGGAGTAGCATCACGTGCATCATTTTCAACCGCTGCAAACAACTTAGTCTTGGTATTTAGCTGTACGTGACACTCAATACCTATTGTTGGTTTATATTTACTCACTTTGGTAATGCTCCAAGATCTCGAAGTGCCTGCCTATAAGCCATCAGAGCTTCTTTAACATCATCTTCTCTTAGGCTTTTTATGTCCCCACTGGATATCTTTTTGTAAAGATTATGTGCGAACCATACCCCATCGTTGTCAGTGAAAACTTTTTGGGCAGAAACCATCATTTCCCCCATAGTCTTACCTTTATATTTTCGTTTTTTTAAAGCATTCTCAAGTAACTTTTCTGCTGAACCAATTGCATCTGGCCACTTTGCTTTATCTTTGCAAAAAGACTGTAACTCTCTCCATTGTTTGGTATATTTATCGACTTTTAATCGCTTTGGTACTTTTTTGGTAACTACAATTAATAAAATAATAACCACAAGTAAGACTACTGAAGAGATTACGATTAATTCTATATTCATTTTGTAATCTCCATGACTTTATTGGATAAACTCAAAAGATTTTTGTCTTTTCCTTGTGGAGCGATTATTTGCAACCCTATAGGCATTTTGTCAAGAGACTTAATTGGTATGCTTATTGCTGGTACTCCAACTAAACTCGGTGCTACTGTCATAATATCCGCTAAATACATCTCCAGAGGATTGTTAGTCTTTTTTCCTACTTCAAATGCTACGGTAGGTGCTGTAGGGCCAACAAGGTAATCAACATCCTCAAATACCTTATTGAACTCATTAATTAATTCAGTTCTTAATTGCATAGCTTTTAGGTAATAGTCATCGTAATAACCACTGCTTAGCACGTAAGTTCCAATCATAATTCTACGTTTTGCTTCACGCCCAAAACCTTCACTTCTGGACCAGTTGTAACTTTCTTCTAAAATTTTTGCTTTATTAGACGAGAAGCCGTATCTTTGACCATCGTATCTGCTCAAGTTACTACTTACTTCTGCGGGCATTATTATATAGTAGCAAGCTAATGACAGATAAATAGATGGCAGACTTACTTCTTTTACTTGAACTCCTGCTTTCTTCATTTCTTCTATTGAGGCTAGCACAGATTCCTTAACCTTGTCGTCAACACCTTCTCCAATATATTCTTTAACTAATCCAACTTTTTGACCCTTTAAACTAACATCGTCAATAAGAAAACTTTTACTTGATCTTGGTATTGAAGTTCCGTCAAGTGAATCTTGACCAGCAATTACATCTAAAATTACAGCAGCATCTTCTACGGAATTTGTAATTGGTCCTATTACATCAGTGCTACTAGCCATAGCAACAACTCCAGATCTAGATACGGTTCCATAAGTAGGTTTTAATCCAACTGATCCCGTAAAGGACGCAGGTAGTCGTATAGAACCACCAGTATCTGTTCCTAGAGCAAAAGGAGCCATTCCTAAAACCACTGCAGCTGCAGAACCGCCAGACGAGCCACCTGGCACTCTGTTTATGTCGTGAGGGTTTTTAGTAGTCATTAAATCGCTATTTTCAGTACTAGAACCGTGAGCGAATGCGTCTAAGTTGGCTTTAGCTACACAAATAGCACCTTCCTGTTCTAGTTTTACGACAGCCGTGGCCTGGTAAGGGGCATTAAAACCTTTAAGTATATTACTTGCAGCCGTGGTTTCACCGCCAAAAGTTAAAAAATTATCTTTTGCTATGAAAGGTACTCCAGCTAATCTTCCAGCACTTTGGCCGTTTTTAACTTTTTCATCAATTTCTTTAGCTCTGGCAATTGCCCTATCTCTAACAAGAGATATTATTGCGTTGTATTCATTATGTTTCTCGATTTTTTCGAGTGATTCAAGAACTAACTGTTCAGCTTTAGTATTACCGCTGTTTACTTCACTAGCTATTTTACTAATTGGGCCCCAGTTAGACACTACAACATTCTCCTAACTTTTATCTGGTTATTTTCAGAATCGGGCGAATTCTTTAACAATTCTTTGGGAGTCTCATTATAATCAACAGCGACATCTTCACGAAAAACATTAGTCAGACCAGTGACCTGATATGTTGGAGCCAGTTTACCTAAATCAACATCTTTAAGTTGCTCGACATATTCCAAGATAATACTAATGTCATTACCGAAGCTATCTATCTCTTCTTCGGTTAAATGAATTCTGGCTAATTTAGCCAATTTTAATATTTCTTCCCTTGTTAATTTTGCCATTATTATAGTAATTATACACCGTTATTTAATTTGAAGTAATTAAATAAAAGTAATACTATGGTTTTAAGCATAAAAAATATTATGTCTCAACTTATCAAACCCAACCACGAATCCCACTATCCTAAATTAAGTTTGATTAAAAATAACGACTTATTAAGTGCAGAACAAGAATCATTATTTGATGAAATTGAAAAATTAAAAGAATCCTCAAATATTACTTTTATTTCAAGTGTATTAGAAGAGACTACTGTACCTAATGGGTATATTCAAAGATTAGGTTTTACTACAGTAGCTGGATTTAATTACGATGCAGTTATTGGTATACCAACTAATCGTCAAGTAACCGATATACCAAATATTCACACTAGCGCATGGTTAACTACTAGTCGCGGCCACTACGAGCACATGATAAGAAAATTCATTCATGAAGGTGTACCTTCAATTTTCGTTGGAGCCGAAGGTAGCTATCACGAATCAATTAAAATCCCTAGACTTAATAATATAACTTTAGCAAAATCAGCAGCAGCTGTTTTAAGTTTCTCTCAGGAAATATCAAGCTCACTAAAATATTCCATAGACCCAAATAAGCGTCTACTCTATGGTGAGTCTAGAAGTGCAATGGTAGCTATGGGTATACTGGCTCTAGCTAATTCATTCAATCAAGAGATACTCTTTGCTGATCTAATAGCTCCTTGTTTTCCTAGAAAATTTGAATTAAGTGATGCTATGAATCTTTCAAGACATATAATTCACGAACCTGTTTCGGTAGTTAAACTAGCAGGTAAAGTCGGGTTAGGTAGACTCCTCCATTACCCATCCACGATTGACTTGCATCCAACTTCAATTGCCAGCCAAGTCGCGATTGGACCTACACTATTAAGCGGAGAAGCTGGTGAATTAGCCAAATTTATTGACGAAGAAAGCATAATCCATATTACATGCTTCAATGATGATTTTGCATCTATGCCTTCAGAATGGATGAAATTATTTAAAAATTATAAGAACGTAAGAATAACAATATTGGACGGATCGCACCTTACTATTGTGGATCCCGAAACATTATATTATTTAATAGCTAGAAATAAATCATTTCTGCAAGAATACAATGACAACCCTAACAAAATGAACGGACAAAAAATATTTGATCAAGCCCACCTATTAGTATAACTAGGATTTTTGCGCACATAATCTTATTTTGGGAATTAACTTGGTATTTATTTCAACTTATTCATGAATTTTTTGCTTACCATAAACTTAGTTCATAGCCATCACATCTTACTAGTTATGTCAGATATTATATCTCTTAGCTCGGCGGCTTTTTCAAACTCTAAGTTAGCTGCTGCTATTTCCATTTGTGAATTTAGATCTTTTATGAGGTGTTTGTATTCGTCTTTTGGAATCTTCTTAAGGTCCAATTTTGCTCTCTTGGCTTCTTCCGGCAAGTCAGGCCTAAGTCCTTTTGATACTTCACTAGCTATACCAGTTGCAGTTACTTTATTATCTATATTATATTTTTCTTGAATCTTTCGTCTTCGCTTAGTTTCGTAAATTGTACGTTCCATACTTCCAGTTATGCGGTCAGCGTACATAATAACTCGGCCTTCAACGTGCCTTGCAGCTCTTCCAACAGTCTGAATTAATGCCTGCTCACTCCTAAGGAAACCCTCTTTATCAGCATCCAAAATAGCGACTAGACTTACTTCTGGTAAATCCAATCCTTCCCTTAATAAGTTAATACCCACAACTACATCATAAATACCTAACCTAAGATCTCTTAGTATATCTGTTCTATCTAAAGTATCCACATCGCTATGAAGATAGGTAACTTTGATATTTAAGTCTTTTAGATAGTCTGTTAAATCTTCAGACATTCTTTTTGTAAGAGTTGTGACTAAAATTCGCTGTTGTTTGGCAATCGTAGATCTAATCTCAGCAATTAAGTCATCAATTTGCCCATCAATCGGTCTTACTTCAATAACAGGATCCAATAATCCCGTTGGGCGAATAACCTGCTCTGCAGGCTTTGGGCTTCGAGAAAGCTCGAAAGCAGCTGGAGTAGCACTAACATACACAACATTATTAATATGTTTCTCAAATTCAGTAAACATAAGTGGCCTGTTATCTAAGGCGCTTGGCAGCCTAAATCCATGCTCAACTAAGACTTCTTTTCTAGCTCTATCGCCGTTATACATTCCACGAATCTGAGGTATAGTCATGTGGGATTCATCAATAAACATCAAATAATCATCTGGAAAATAATCTAGTAAGGTAGCTGGCTGTTCCCCAGGTTCCCTGTTTGTAAGATATCTACTATAGTTTTCAATACCTTTAACAAAACCGGTTTCTTCTAACATTTCAATATCAAACCTAGTTCGTTGTTGAATTCTTTGGGCTTCTAAATATTTATCTTGTTTTTTATAAAATCCAATCCTCATTTCAAGTTCCTTTTCGATTTTTGATAGAGCAAACTTAATTTTTTCATTGGGCGTCACATAGTGACTATTTGGGTATATTGTAACTTTATCTAGATTTTTTAAGATTTCTCCGGTTAGTGGATCGAGTTGAGTAACTCTGTCAATCTCATCACCAAAAAGCTCTAACCTATAGGCTAGCTCTTCACCTGCAGGGAAAACATCAAGTACATCACCCCTAACTCTGAATGTTCCTCTATGAAAATCTATATCATTTCTTTGATATTGTATATCTGTTAACTGCCTTATTAGCTTATCCCTAACACGTCTTTCGCCTACTTTTAATTTAATTGACATCGCATCATAGTCATCCACAGAACCAATTCCATAAATACAACTAACACTTGCTACTATAATTACGTCTTTTCTCGACAAAAGAGAATCAGTAGCTGCATGTCTCATGCGGTCTATTTCTTCGTTAATTTGACTATCTTTTTCTATATAAGTGTCGCTACGAGGTATATAAGCTTCAGGTTGATAGTAATCAAAGTAACTAACAAAATAATGAACAGCATTATCTGGAAAGAACTTTTTAAATTCAGCATAAAGCTGAGCTGCTAGAGTCTTATTATGGCTAATTACTAAAGTTGGTTTTTGAATATTCTGAATTACGTTAGCCATGGTAAAAGTTTTACCTGAGCCTGTAACACCAAGCAGTGTCTGCTCACTGACTGATTTAAAAATGTTCTCAGTCAATTCTTTTATTGCTTGGGGTTGATCCCCAGATGGCTGATAATTACTGACTATTTTAAACTTACTCACCTAGTTATTGTAGCAAGTTTAACCATTCCTATCTTTATGTTTTCTGATTGGTCGCCCGTATTCATCACAGTCTTCGTTCAAATACCAACAAGATGCTAATACAGTTGTGTCGATATCTTTATATTCTTCGTTAAGTCTTTCGATAACTTTCTTTACTAATAATTCTGGGTTATCATCGTAAATTACATTACGTTTATTAATTGCCTCAAGGTTTTCCATGAGATAGTCTATCATGTCAGCTGCTCCACCGCTTCCAGTTAAAACACCACAAATCGTATTACTTTCTAAGGCAGTTGTAAACTCATGTAAACTACCCATTCTGCCCCCAATTGTTATTACTGCATCCGAAGATAAGACTAAATAAGCATCGCGACCTACGTAATTCAAACCAGTATAGTTAACAAAATCAAATATTCCAATTGGCAAACGATATTTATAAACATGCTCTTTAAGTGATGCAGCCGGAGAAAAACCAATACTTATACCACCTTCCATTTTTGCAGCTCGAGCAGCATAGTAAGGGAGACCGACAGTTGCACCCGTAGTGATTATGTGGCCAGATTTTGCAATAGCAGCACCTATTTGCTCTGCTAACTCTTTGTCTTTATCGACTGTCTTACCTGCAGCAGCACCCGACACACAGATAGAATAGTTCACTTTTATTTAATTCCTCTTATGTTTAGATTATACACTAATTGGCTGATCATATGAATTGATTATCACTCTGATAATCAATCTGCATTCTTACTTGATTTCTAAGTGCTGGGTAATCCAGATATCGTATAAATAATTCATTCCATAGACTTTCTTTCATGTGATAAAAATAGCGTCGTTCGTAAGAAGTTTTATTTATGTAGTTAGTTGCTACATCCATTAAATTGAAACTAACCGGCTTACCTTCAAATATTTCACCAACAAAGTCCATTTCGTGCCAAAAATGCAATGCAGGTTCAATTCTAAACAGTATTTGTTCAGCTTTTCTCCAGAATAAATCTTCCGGCAGGATATGCGGCTCAAAAAACTCTGGATGTGTAACACTTTCTTTGCCATAAAAATGATGTATAACTCTCCAATGTAAATGTTGGCCGGCAATTGTTACATGCCTAGAAGGATCTTCCAGAAGTGTATTTACTAAGGTTTCACCAAACTCATTCTTTACTTGGTGATGCTTAAAATAAGTACTATATGTGCGAACTTCATTAATGTAATAAATTATTCTTGGTATAAGTACAATTGTAATTCCTGGCATATTTGAAACAGGTAGAGGAAGGATCGCTACAACTCCCATTTCTTTTAGGTTAGTAATATTATGCTTGTGACTTTTTGCATAGGTAAACGCTTTTCCGCCCCATTTTTTTCCATCCAAAAGTAGTATTTCAATTTCACGATTCTCAAAATCTGAAGGGTGTAGTTTACTATATTTGGTTATCAGTTTTTCTTGCCAAATATCAGACTCTAAAAATCTAATCCCAACTAGTAATTCATCAATCGATTCTCTTTTCAACATCGAATCAACTGATCGATAGCCTAATTGCTTCATGACATTTTTTGGCGGATTAGCTTTAATTAGCTTTTTAGCGACACTGTGTTTAAGCGCCCAGACTGATTTTGGAATATTTATTGTGTCTACTAATTTTTTAATTCTAGGCAATAAATCAGCCACGTCCCCTGGGTTAGATCCTCCAATTCTCTCAACCAAGAATCTATCATGCATCTCAACAAGACCCGTTAATGCGCTAAATAGTTCTTGGCCAGTTGTATCATCTGGATCCAAACCGAGTGATCTTACATGTTCTAATACCTTAGCTCTAACCTCAGTTGACATTCTGATATCAACACTTGGGTTGCCACTAGCCGACTCAAGCTGTTGAATCATAACAGCGAATAATTGGTCCTGTACCCCCACCAGTTGGGACAACAATTTTGACATACTTAATGATAGAATAACACTTTAGTAAGAAGTAATAAAGCTATTGCTTAAAATTGTTCAGGCCGATACCACTCCGGAGACTTTTTAAGTAGTTCTTCTAATTCATTTTCATTTAGTAATCCTGCCTGAGCACCAGCTTTCTGTACAACACTCATTGAGTTAATTGGTGCCCACTGTAGAGCACCTTCTACAGTGTTACCCTTTATTAGCGAAGCCACGAATGTACTTGCAAAAGAATCACCAGCTCCGGTGCGTTCAAAAGGTGGAGCTGGATCTGGATATGGAGGCATCTTGTATCTTTTGGTACCGTCGCTAGCATATGCACCAGCAGGTCCGTCGGTTATACAAACTATTTTAGCGCCGGTATGGTGAATCCTATCGAAAAGATCATGAATATTATCATAATCTCCATTAGTAATCATTACAGCCTCTTCACGATTCAATACAACGACTTCTGTTCTTTTATATAATCGGCTCAATCGATCTATTCCTGCCTCCAATTGAAAAGTGCCAGGTTGAAATGCCAACTTAACTTCTGGATTGTCATCTAACCAGTCCATTATTTTATCGTGATAACTATCTAAAGAATTTTTACTAATTGAGCTGAAGTACACCCAGTCAGGTATATCATTTGATCTAAACCGTGGCCAATGGTAATCATATTCTTCGTGTTTTATTAAAATTGTTCTTTCTTCTTTATACCAAAGAACATAATGATAATTACTTATCTTATTAGGGTTGATATGTACGAATCTTGTATCCACGCGCTTATTATTTAGTGAATTTATTATATCTCTACCGAATTGATCACTACCCACATTAGAAATAAGGCCACTTTCAATACCCAATTTTTCAAAGCTGACTGCAGCGTTTGCAGCATTACCTACACCTTCAATTACTTCTGCATTATCAAATGGCACCTTCATCCCAAAAGGCATAGCAATCCATTTACCTTGTTCATTTTCATAAGTATGTGCTCTATCGTCAAAAAGCTTAATAAAAGCATCTGTTACTACGTCGCCGATGCAAAATACCTGAACCTTACTCATCCCACCACTCTTTCTATTAAATGATTACGTTAAATATATTCTTGCATATTTTGTTAGAAATTAAAATTAAACTTGTGCTTTTCCTGCTGAATTAAATAAATCAATCTTTTCTTCTACGACTAGTTGTACCGCTCCAATTACTTCTGGCATTATTTTTACAACCGCATATTCATCGGGATTATCACGAAGTACTTTTTCTAAAGTATTTCTATAAGCAACACGCATATCGCTATTAATATTAATCTTACTGACCCCCACCCTGACTGCTGACTGAAAATAATGACCTGGCGTACCACTACCACCATGCAGTGAAATATTACACTCTGTAGCTTCTCGAAGTTTCTTAAGTAACTCAATGTCTAGTTTTTTAGGGACAGGGTATTTGCCGTGTAAATTTCCGATTGCGGCAGCATAAGTATCTATACCGGTAGCTTCCACAAAACTGCGCATAGACTCAGGATCACTGAAGGACTTCTTGATTTCTTCATAATCGAAAGCTTCCTTAAAAAGATTACTTCCGCCTCCGAAATAATGCGGCTCACTCTCTACTAAAGCACCTGTTAACCTAGCATACTGTACTACTTGCTTAGTTTCGGCGATAATTTCTTCAACACTAGCACCTTTACGTGCTTGACTAATATCAATATGGATAAACTCGAAACCGGCTTCAATTCCAGCAATTGCTGCAGCCACAGTCGGACTATGATCGAGATTAATATACATTTCAATTCCTAATTCTTGCTTATAATTATCTACCATATCCCTGACATTCTCTAGACCTAAGGCATCTACCTCTCCTTGGCTTACTTCAATCATAAGTGGCGCCTGTTTGGCTGATGCAGCTCGTGCAATAGCAAGTAATGTATCTTGGTTATCGATATTGAAGGCTCCAAGTGCAAAATGCTGTTCTCTGGCTCGTCTCATTGCGTCTCTAGCCTTTTGGCAGTTTATTCTCATTTCATTTAACGACAAACTCATTTTTTTCACCCCTTTAATTATTCATTATCTCATGTGCGACCATCATAATACTCTTTGAAGTTAAACCGAAATACTCCATTAACTCTTCTGGTTTACCTGATTCCCCATAGCGATCTTTAATTCCGATTCTTTTTATCGGAACTGGGTATTCTTCACTTAATAGTTCAGCTACCGCTCCGCCTAATCCACCGGCTATTTGCGCCTCTTCTAATGTAATGACACGTTTAGTTTTTGAAGCGCTCTTTATAATTGTTACAGCATCTAGCGGCTTAATCGTTGGACAATGTATAACTTCAACATCAATTCCTTGTTTAAAAAGTTTCTCAGCAGCATCCATAGCATGATAAGTCATCGTTCCGGTGCTTACAAAAGTTATGTCGTTCCCATTTGTGAACTCGTATGCTTTACCAATCTCAAAAGGAGTCTTTTCGGTAGTTATAATTGGAGTTGCTTCTCTTGCTAACCTGAGGTAAGCAGGTCGTCTATCTTGAGCTAAAGCTAAGGTAGCTTTTCTAGCTTCTATACTATCGCCAGGAGCCACCACAACCATATTCGGTAGAACTCTCATTAAAGCAATATCTTCTAGCATTTGGTGTGTCGCACCATCTGGGCCAACAGAAATGCCTGCATGTGATCCAACGATTTTCACAGGCTGATCATTTAAGCATATAGTTGTACGAATCTGTTCCCAGTTTCGACCCGGACTAAATGCAGCATAACTGCTCACGAATGGTATTTTTCCCATTGCAGCTAAACCAGATCCCACGGTCACTAGATTTTGTTCCGCCACTCCAATCTCAATGAATCTAGAGGGAAACTCTTTTTTGAATAAACTCATTTGAGTTGAATCGGTTAAGTCAGCACATGCTGCTACAACATCTTCGTTTAATTTACCTGCTTCAAGCAAACCAAGACCGAACCCTTTTCTTATAGGGTCAGATTTTAGGTCTTGTTTATTACTAAAGTCCTCTAAGAATAAACTCATTCGTGCTCACCCCTAATCTTACCTTTGAGTGTTCTTAAATCATGTAAGGCTTTTTTTGCTTGTTCATGATCTGGAGGTTTACCATGCCAACTAAAGTCAAACTCCATAAAATCAACTCCCATACCAGGTATTGTATGAGCAATTATCATGACTGGCTTCTCTGTAATTGCCCGTCCCATTGAACAGGCATCAATAATTGCCTCTATATTATTTCCATCAATATCTATAACATGCCAGCCAAATGCTTCCCATTTTGCTTTCAAATCTTCTAGCGGCATAACCGATTCAGTTGGTCCGTCTATCTGAATGTTATTTCTGTCAATTATTCCAATAATATTATGCAGCTTTTCTTTATTTGCCAACATCGCAGCTTCCCAAATATTACCTTCATCAAGCTCACCATCACCCATAACAACGTAAATCCATCTATGGCTGTCATTATTCATTCTCATAGCTAAAGCCATCCCACAGGCTTGGCTGAGTCCACAGCCCAATGGCCCACTAGTGTTTTCTAAGCCAGGTAACTTTGTCCTTTCAGGATGACCTTGTAGTCTGGAGCCAAATTGCCTTAGAGTCATAAGTTCTTTTTTCTCAAAATAACCAGCATTAGCCATTGTTGCATATCTTACAGGCGTACAATGACCATTACTAAGTAGCATTATGTCTCTCTGATCCCAATCAGGATTATTGGGGTCATGTTTTAGAATATCGAAATAAAGGGCTGTAAATATATCCGCCAAACCCAGAGGCCCAGCACTATGTCCACTTCCTGCGTGTTCCAACATTTTTATGATGTCTTGCCTAATATCATTAGACTTAAGCTCGAGTTCTTGAATCGAGTAGTTATTTTCTGTTGCCATATTGCTTATGATTATAGCAAAGTACTTACTATTTTTAGATAAGCATTTTTAGGATCTTTAGATTTTTGAATAAATCCACCGACATTCAGCACATCTACACCTGCATCAACCAGCCTTTTAGAATTGTGATCATTAACACCGCCGTCCCATGCTATTTCTGCATCGGGATGTTCATGACGAACTTCATTAATTTTATGAAGTAGAGATAAATCAGCACTCCCACCATGAAAACCCAGATTGCCGCTGAAAATCAAAACCTGATCAAAGCTGTGTATAATTTTTGAAATACTTTTAACTTGCGTGTCTTGAAGTATAGAAATTCCGGCTTTTATATCATTCTTATGAAGTTGGGATGCAAATAACATAAAGTCAACATTTGCTTCAGCTTGAATAATAACCATATTTGGGTGTAATTTTATTATTTTATCGAGTTCATTTAATGGGTTTTTATACATCAAATGAATATCATTAGTTGTCTCATGCGGTAGCCATATACTACCTAAATCAGGTGAAATTGAAGGCGCCATATTGCCATCCATTAAATCTATATGTATTCTTTCTGATAAACTACTAGCAACCTCAATCTGACTCCTATATTCATGAAGGTCAAATGCTGTAATAGTCGGGCATACTGTAGCCATTACTGTAAGTCGTCAAGTTCTTTAATTCTTCTAATATACCTTGGTGCTGCGGAGAATTTAGTATTTATCCAAGTCTCAACTATAATTTTTGCCTCATCTTTCTCTAGTACCCTAGCAGGAAGACACAACACATTACTATCATCATCGTTTCTGGCGGATCTAACCGATTCTCTATCATAACCTAAACACGATCTGATTCCATTAAACCTGTTGGCAGCCATATTCATACCTTGACCACTTCCACATATTAAAATGCCCTTTGAATCAGGATCATCGCATGAAAGCACATCACTAACTACTTTTTTAGCAAAAAAAGGAAAGTCATCATTCGGATCTAAAATATCATTACCGTCATCTTGAACGTTATAACCTGCACGAACTAAATACTCAATTAGGTTCCGTTTTAGCCTCAAGCCGTTATGATCAGCGCCGACAATAATCTTCATAATTAATTATTTGGAATTTAAAATTCTACCGACGTCAGCAACCACTTCTACTAGACGATTACTATATCCCCACTCATTGTCATACCAAGCCACAACTTTTAACATATTACCGCCAACTACATTGGTCAACTTTAGGTCAACAATAGCTGAATGGCTATTTCCAATAAAGTCACTAGAAACTAGTTCTTCTTCAGTAACATCTAAAATACCTTGGTAAAAGGGTTCATTAGCAGCAGCCTTAAAAACATCGTTAACCTCATCGATGGTTACATTCTTTTTTGTAACAATAACGAAATCACTTAATGAGACAACACTAGTTGGTACCCTAACACTCATGCCGCCAAATATACCCTTTATTGGTGGGAAAGCCAATCCAGCAGCAATCGAAGCACCGGTTGTAGTAGGTACGATATTTTCTGCAGCATTCCTCGCTTCTCTTAGATCTTTTGATGGACCATCTTGAAGAGACTGACTCGCAGTATAGCTATGCACAGTAGTCATCATTGCTTTCTCGATGCCAAAATTACTTTCAATTACCGAAATCACTGGCGTAATACAATTAGTGGTGCAACTCGCATTACTAATAATGTCGCTAGCAGTCTCTAGATTTTCCTCATTTACACCCAGGACTACAGTTGTCGCACCTTCGCCTTTAGCTGGGGCGGAAATAACCACCTTCTTAGCTCCAGCAACTATATGTGCTCTAGCCTTAGCAGGATCGACAAAAAAACCTGTCGACTCTATTACTATATCAACCTTGCTTTCTTTCCATGGCAACATTGAAGGATCACGCTCAGCAAGCACTTTTATGTGATTACCATCTACTATTATTCCATTCTCGTCATATTCTACATCTTTTGAGTATGAGCCGTAATTAGTGTCGTGCTTGAGTAAATGAGCTAAAGTCTTAGTGTCTGTTAAGTCGTTAATAGCAACAATCTCTAAGTCAGCTCTGTCAAAGGCAACTTTAAAGGCATTCCTACCTATTCTACCGAACCCATTTATTGCAACTCTTGTTTTCATGTACCCACCTTCAGTAATTATTTCCAATATTTAAATTGTATAAGCATAAGGTTATCTAATCAAGAATTATTTGAATTCCATCTTTCGACACACTCTTTGATAATAAGTTTTGCCTTAGCAACATCACCCCAGCCAAGTACTTTTGTACTACCAGGCTTTTTTAAATCTTTGTAGTGATTAAAATGATGCTCAATTTGTGATTTCCAGATTTGTGAAACATCACTTATATCATTTATTTTATCTCCCCAGTGTCGATCGTCTTCTGCTACACAGACAATCTTGTGGTCCATTTCATTATCATCTTCAAACTCTAGTACGCCAACAATTTTTGCATTTACTTTAACCCCTGTAGGGATAGAGTCATCAACTAAGACTAAAGCGTCTAACTCATCACCGTCATCATCCAGAGTCTGAGGGATAAATCCATAGTTACATGGTTTGGCAAAAATACCTGGCTCAACTCTGTCAAGTTCAAAAATCGCTAGTTGCCTGTTCCATTCAATCTTAAGTTTTGAACCTTTAGGTATTTCGTTAATAACATTAATAACTCCAGCATCTATATCGCCTGGACTCAATATTTTATTGAAATCTGCCATCTACTCTCCTTATTATTTCTCAAACTATTGTACACTAGTAACATAATGAAAGTAATGGGTCATAGAGGTGCTGCTGGACTTGCACTAGAAAACACAATGGACAGTTTTAAGATGGCAAAGCTTCTTAGAGTTGATTCAATTGAACTTGATGTACACATAACAAAAGATAATAAACTTGTAGTTCTTCATGATACTAATTTATTTAGAATCAGTGGAAATAATATGATTGTAAAGAATCATACTTATTTTGAGTTAAAAAATGTAAAACTTATCGATGGAAAATCATACATCCCAACTTTAGTTGAAGTAATTAAAGCCACTACAGGCACAGACCTGATTATAGAGATTAAATCAGAAGGTTGTATTGAAGAAATAGATAAAGTCATAAAAAAGTATAAAAATCAAAATTTCACTATTGTATCTTTTAAGCACAATGAACTTAGAAAATTAAAAAAAATTAATCCGAATGTGAAAATTTTCGCGTCTGAAAGAACTAAGCCATTTGAAATAATACAATTTGCTAAAAATCAAAAGTTGAATGGCATTTTCCTAAACTACTGGCTACTAAATCCTCTAACATATTTTATGGCTCAACGAAGTAACTTAGAAATATGCGTATATACAGTCAATAGTAACTTTATAGGGGCAATAATAAAATTTCTTTACCCTAAAATTACAATTTGTACCGATTTTCCCCAGAGGTTTTTAAGAAATAAAACCCTTCCAAGAAGTAATGAAAGCTAAGTTAATTAATAAAATAAAAATTATGGATGATATTTGGTCTTTTGAGTTTACTACAGAAAATAAGATGGACTATATTGCCGGACAGTTTATTGAGCTAACTATCGAAAAATCAGATAGTCCAAACCAAAAAACGTTTAAAAGATGGTTTACACTTTCTTCCTCTCCCGCTGAAAATAAATTAGCAATTACAACACGGATTTCTCCAGAAAATCAAAGTGACTTCAAACGAGAATTAAGCAATTTACATAACAATCAAAATTTTGATATTAGCCAAGCGATGGGTGATTTCGTTTTAACTAGAGATTTGTCCGCAAAGTTAACCTTTATCGCATTCGGTATTGGTGTTACGCCATTTAGAAGTATTATAAATCAATTGTCAGAAACCAATACGATAAGAGAGATTAACCTGATTTATATTTCTAAATCAAATGGTATCCTTCCATTTGAGGAACTTTTTAAGAATTACCTCAAAAATAATATATATACTTACTCATCAATAAAAAAACTAGAAAATAGTACGTTGTTCAACGATGTTCTTGAAAGTAAATATATTTACATTGCTGGTGCTGAAGAAAAAGTAATGAATTTTCGAAACAAACTAGTATTATCTAAAGTTGAAGAAGATTCTATTATCTGTGACTATTTTCCGGGTTACTAGGAAAAGTTTATTGGTGGAATCTCGAAGCTATTAATTTTTTTAAGAATAATGTGGAATTCTTTAAGCTCATTATCCGATAGGTCGAATAGCCAGTACCTCATTGCATGCTGAATTGCCTCTCCAACCTCGAATACAAGCTTATTACCTTTTCTTGTACATTTCAGATATTTTACTCTCCTGTCCTTAGGAGACACCTTTTGTCTTACTAAAGATTTTTTTGCAAGCTTCTTTAATAATAAAGTAGTTTGTGGAAAGCTTAAATCAAACATAAACGCAACTTCAGAAACCGTCAGTTCATCTTTTGAAGTAGATATTGTCTTTAACACTAGCCAGTCAATGTAGTTAAGATCTTTTTCCTCTAATGAACGAGCAATAATTATTTTTAAACTATTGATATTTTTTGAATACAGAAGAAACCACTCTACACTATCAAAGACCCTTTCCGCTTCAAGCCCAGTACTTGATTTATCGCCCCTAATTCTAATAGGAACCTTAATAGCCACATTATTCCCCTAGTTTGTTTTCAAGATATTCGCGAATTCTAAGCGCAGCTGTTGCACCTTCGCCAGTCGCACTAGCAATTTGCATGGTAGCACCACTTCTTACGTCTCCAGCTGAAAAAACTCCTCTCATTGAAGTCTGTAAATTATGATCGGTTTTAATCAGTCCAACAGAGTCAAGTTCGATTTTAGAATCAGTTAAAAATCCGGTGTTGGGTAAAAGACCAATGAATACAAATACTCCATCAGTTTCAAACTCAACTTTTTTACCACCTTGCTTACCAACAACCCTTGTGACTTTTCCGTCTTGTCCAACTATTTCATCTGTTGAAGTATTTAGATGGACGGTTATTTTATCATTTTTTTCTAGCTCGTGTATTAATACATCTGATGCACGTAGATCGCTTCTAACAAGTAAATCTATCTTGCTTGCAAACCTAGTTAAAAATAGTGACTCTTGAACAGCAGAGTTACCTCCACCAACAACAACTAATCTCTTATCTCGATAAAAAGCACCATCGCAAGTAGCGCAATAATGAACCCCTCTTGCGTAATATTCTGTTTCTCCAGGAATGCCAAGTTTCCTATAATCGCTACCGGTAGCAAGTAGAACTGCTTTAGAATAAATATCTCCGTCAGTAGTCTCTAATTTTTTATACTGTCCCTGGTCTTCAATTTTTAGTACTTCACCCAGTCTTATTTCTGCGCCAAACCTCTCAGCCTGTTTCTGTAAACTATCAGCTAGTTTTAATCCTTCTAAACCTTCTGGAAAACCAGGATAATTATCGACCCAGTCTGTAGTTGCTGCCAACCCCCCAATAACTCCTTTTTCGTACAATATTGTGTCGATATCTTCTCTAGTAGTATATATTGCTGCAGCAAGAGAAGCAGGACCCGCACCAACCATTATTACATCATGTATTTCTTTGTCGGACATATTAGTTTACCGCTGGAGCTAGTTTAGCTAAGTTATAGCCTACGATTACTTCTTTGGCATCATTATCTTTAGTAACTACAGTAACTGGTACAGCCAACTGACCACTTGCTTCAAATGCTTCTTTCTGACGATCAGGATTCTGATCTAGGTTAACCTCTTCATAGTCATGTCCTTTTGCCTGTAACCACTTCTTAACCATTACACAGTATGCACACGTATTTGTAGTATAGATTGTAATATTTTTTGCCATCAGTTTGTCCTATTTATTAAATATCATTGTAATAATTTATTATATATAGCGCTTAAGATAATTGCAATAGCGCTATATGTTGTGTTTTGCTTTATTTTACCTCAACTAACTTAACATCAAAGACTAAGTCTGAATCAGCTGGAATTGTTCCATTATCTTGAGTACCGTAACCAAGAGCAGCTGGTATTATTATGCGTCTTTCTCCTCCTACTTTCATACCTTCAATCCCTTGAGCGAACCCAGGGATAACTCCATTAAGAGAGAACTCAGCAGGCTGTCCACGACTTACTGAAGAATCGAAAATCGTACCATCCTTAGTTAAAGCACCTGTGTAATCAACGACAACAGTTACTCCGGCAGTTGCTTCCTTGCCAGTACCAACCTGTTTATCAATTTTCTCTAACTCAGTTACCCTCTCGTCACCCAATGGTTCAAAGTCTTGCATAGTTTGTTTTGTCTCCTCTTGATTAGTTTGTGTAGTTTCAGTTGTTTTTTGTGTATCGTCTTGCGTTGTTATCTGCCAAATAATTGCAGCACTGAATGCTACAGACGTCGCCAGAAACAGCAAGGCCATAAATAACGCAAACGCGCGATGATGCAATTTTGCCATAAACCCTCACTTTTAATTACTTATCAATTATACGACGAATATTGTGATTAACTTGTAGTTATTTCAACAGCAGATTTAGGCCAGCCTTCATTTAAGTATTTTAGAAGTAGATTCTTTAAGTTTTGCGACAGGAAAGAAGCTGAATTTAATTTTTCAATATCAATCCACATTGGAGTATACAGATTTTTGCCGAGTTTATTTATGGCAACTTCTTCAGCATCAGGGTGCAAGGCTGGTTCGCCACTAACATATTCACACAAAAAAATGTATTGATCGCCATATGGGTCTCCAGAATGCTCTAGAATCATAAAACTAGGATTAGTAATCTCAATGCTTGTCTCCTCACGCAACTCCCTGTATAAAGCCTGTTCAGGCGATTCCCCGACTTCAATATTACCCCCAGGTAGTGTTAAGTACTCAGCTCCAAATTTGTTGCGGTGCATTACTAGAAGTTGATTATTCCTTAGAACTATTGCTCTTGATGCTCTTCTCATATTTATATACTAAACTGAAATCTCGAAAGAGCGAAGCTTCTTTTGAGATTTTTCTGATTTTTTGGCACTTTGTAATTGTAGTAATTGAGCATAAATACCTGAAGTCTTCGATAGTTCTTTTGGACTTCCTACTTCGTCTACTTTGCCATTCTTTAGCGTTATGATCTTGTCGACATTCTGAATTGTACTCAATCTATGAGCAATAATAATTGTAGTTCTGTTTTTCATCAAATTATTTAGTGCTTCTTGAACGAGTTTTTCACTTTTACTATCTAGACTACTAGTAGCCTCATCCAATACTAGAATTGGGGCATTTTTGAGTAAGGCTCTAGCTATAGCTATTCTTTGTTTTTGGCCACCTGAAAGCTTAAGACCTCTTTCGCCTATTTCTGTTTCATAGCCTTTTTCAAATTTATTTATAAAACCATCTGCATTTGCTGCTTTTGCTGCAGAAATTATTTCGTCATCAGTAGCCGCTAAATTTGCATAACCTATATTTTCTTTTATGGTTCCGCTAAATAATGAAGGGTCCTGGAACACTACTCCAATGTTTCTTCTTAAAGATTTTTGAGTTACGTCATTGATGTTATAACCATCAATTAGTATCTCTCCAGATTCTGGCTCATAAAGACGCATTAAAAGATTAGTTAGCGTAGTTTTACCCTCACCACTTTCTCCCACTAGAGCGACTTTTGAATTTTCGTCAATTGTAAAAGATATATTTTTTATTATTGGCTGATTCTTATCATAGCTAAAATTAACTTTCTTTAGCTCAATTTTTCCTGTCTTAACGCTAATCTCTTTTGCATCCTTATTATCCTTAATTTCTGGTGACACATCCATGACTTCAAAATAGTCTTTCGAGTCTGCAACAGCCCTCTGAGTGTTATCAACAAGAAAACTTATTGTAAAAATTGGAATCCTAATTTGCATAGCATATAGGATTAAGGCGACTGTCTGACCAGGAGAAAACTGACCCTTAGCACCTTGAATGAATATAAATACATACACTAAGAAAAATACGAAATTCAGAAGTAATCGTCTTTCAATATCTTTCTTATGCCAATGTTTAGATTGAGGTTCATTTATTTTGACAGCTCTTTGCATATGTTTGTTAAAAAATTTAAGTTCTCTTTTTTCCTGAATGAAACTTTTTACAACTTTTATTTGATTTATTGCTTCGGAGAATCGCCCACTAGCAATATCTGCTTGTTCATTTTTTTGATGTTGGTAATCGATCCATTTACCACTACTTTTTACAGTCATCCATATAAAAATGGGATATAGAGCAAACAAAAGTAGTGCTACTTGCCAACTATAAAATGCCACTATAGCTAATGCGAATATCGTGCTAAAAATAAATTGCAAGAAGTTATTGCTCATCATTTGCATGAAGTTACTAATTTGGGCAATTGATCTATTAAGGCGATTAATTAACTTACCTGAAAGCTCTGCATCGTAATATTTTTGAGGCAAGCTTAGTAAATGCTCGTAGTACTTGTCTCCCAACAATTTATATAAACGAGCCTGCATCTGATCACCCCAATAACCACCAATATTACTTATGAAGGTAATTATTAAATCTGCTAAGAAAATTAGGAATGCGATACCAACAAGGATACTCAAATCAGATTCGGTGCCTAAACGTATTTCATCTATTGCACGTCCAGTCATTGCCGGAATTGCCATGTTTAATAAAGCTACAAATACAGATACAATACCTACGAAAATATATACTCTCCACAAAGAAGAGGTAGTCTTTATGATATTCCATAAATATTTCACAGATTAAATCCTTTTAGCTCCTAAAGCATCACTTAACTTTTCAGCCAAAACATCCAGAAATCTATTTGCCTCATCTTTTACTAAGGTTCTATTTGGATGATTAATCTTAAATCTTAGAGTGATGTTCTTCGTTTTTGAACCTTCGGATGAATATATATCTACTGGATTAACTGCGATGTTATAATTATCTTCAACAGCCATAATAGCTATAATTTTATTTATATTATCAATTAAATCTGAATACTGTATCTCCTTATTTATACATATCGTAAGATCTTGTTCGATGCTAGGAAATTTTGATATTGGCTTATAGTCAATCCAGCCAAGAGATGGATTTAATTTTTCAATATCTAATTCGAAACCTGCAGTAAACACTGGAAGCTTGAATTTATTTTTGATCGACTGACCTATCTCACCAATAGACCCAATTCTGTTATTATTACTATCCAATACTATTGCAGTCCGACTCGCCTCAAAAGGACTAATCTCTGCTAAATCAAAAACATCAGCATTTTCTTGATTAGCAACATTATAAAAATAATCTACTTTAAGTTTATTAAGTAAGAATTCTAGGTAATATTTTGCCTGGTAATAAGGAGATCCCCTGAACTTATCCTTAGATATTTTATCACCACTAGTATACAGAAATGCTAACTTTTGTTTTTCTAAGGGAAGACCGCTATCGTCCAGAATAGTCCTAGATAAGGTCTTACCAATTTCGAATAAAGCAAATTCGTCATAGCCGCTTTTAATATTCTGATGAACTTTACTTATAATACTTGGTAGTATGCTCTGCCTGTAATACTGTAAATCAGGACTCAAGGCATTACTTAATTTATATGATTTATCTATTTCCTGACCTACACTTTTTAGCAAATCTCCGTGAACAAATGTATACGTCAGTATCTCATTAGCACCAGCTGAAGATAAAATACTTCTGATGTCGTATTTTTTTTCGATTATCTTGTTAGCTTTCGCAGGATTAATCGTTTTCTTAGGTAATCTATTAATTATATTGAAATAGCCGTGTAATCTACCCACTTCTTCAACGATATCTTCAGGAATTCTAATATCATTTCGCCAGAATGGATATTCAATAGTAAGTAAAGATTCTTCTGTTATTACCTTAAACTCAACGTTAGTGAGTAGTTTTTTAGCTTCCATCACAGACAAATTGGTACCCAACCTGGAGTTTATAAATTCTATATCAACAATAATGTTTTTAGTTTGGTCAACTTCTTGCTTTGTATCATAAAGTCTAGAGGCGACTTTAGCTCCACTTAATGACTTAATATCTTCGACAGCTTTTTTAATTACAGGGTCACATTGGTGAATGCTCTGACCTTTGGTGTATCTAGTAACAGCGTCAGTAAATAGACCGTATTTCATGCTAGTTCTTCTGATGCTATACATATCAAAATTAGCACATTCTAGTATCACTCTTTTAGTATTAAAGTTTACTTCGCCATCTTTACCGCCCATAACTCCTCCGACACCCAAGACAGCTTTATCGGTAGAAATAACCACAGAAGGGTCGTTTATTTCAATTTTTTTCCCGTTAAGCAGTACTACTGCATCTCCTTCTCGAGCTTTGCGAGCAATTATTTTGGGAATATCATGACTAAGATCACCAACCTTATCGTAGTCATAAGCATGCATTGGCTGCCCAGTAATATGTGAGTAATAATTAGTTACATCAACAACGTTATTTATTGGTTTAACCCCCAGCTTAGTTAATGCCACTTGCAGCCAAATGGGACTTGCTGCTACATTTACCTCATCAAGTACGATAGCCATAAACCTAGGAACTAATTCTGGGTTTTCAACAATAACATTCAAATCAAGTGACTGTGCTGGTATATCTAAAACTAGTTCTTTCGTATACCATTCCGGGCTCTCAAATGCTTTTCCTTGTATACCGGCGAGTTCTCTTGCTATTCCTAAAATACCGAAACAGTCTGGGCGATGTGTAAACATCTTATTTTCTAAATCAATTACGATATCATCTAAATTATAAAGCTTTTTGAATTCTGTGCCCGGTAAAATAAGATCATCATTAGCCTCGTCTTTATTGATTTCTAAAATACCTTCGTGATCATCGCTAATCGATAATTCCGAAGGACTTCCTAGCATTCCGAAACTCAACACGCCTCTAATATCTCTCGATTCTAGGATGAACGGATCCTTATCAACAGTACTGGGTACAACAACTCCTGGAGGCAACCAGGCGACAATTAAACCTTCTCTCACATTTGGTGCACCGCAAACTACCTGAACAAGTCCTTGGTCATTTCGTTCAACTTTCTCAACTACACCGCCGTCATCAATTAGGCAAACACTTAACTTGTCTGCATTAGAATGCTTCTGACAAGAAATAACCTTAGCTACAATAATTCCATCATACAATTTTCCATATAAATCAACGTTTTCTATCGCACCAAGCTGCGAACCGATTACACGAAGTATCTCGTCCACTCCAACAGAAATAATATCAACATTGCTGTACTGCTGAGCTAATTTCAAACTTAAATTCATGATGCGCTATCCATTATAACTTTTTCTAATATTGGAAATTCTTTGTATCCTGGGTCTTTACTTGAACCAAAGTGACCATCATTTCGAATTATTAAAGTTCCCCCTAATCTATCAAATAATATTCTTCCTTGTCTGTCGTCACAACCCCACGGATCGTTCGGTGAATTAAATATAATAAAGTCTTTACAGTTGTTCTTTATTTTTTCCCAATTATAGTTTGGTTGCAAAATAGGATCATTGTCATTATCTAGAGGTTCAGAAAATCCTCCTACAAGAATAGCCTGAGAAACGGGCATAGCAATATTCTCTAGTAAACTTAATATCAATGGCACTCCTGCTGAGTGACCAATTAATATAGAATTTTCGTCAAATTCAAAGTCATTGATAACTTGAGGCAAAAATTCATCTATCGAGATTTTATTAATATTTGGCATGTAGGGCAATCTTACAATGTATCCAGAGCTTTCTAGTCTTTTCTTAAGCCAAGTATACCAAAAGTCTTCTGGTTTACATCCAGTTCCATGAAGTATTGTTACGTTCATTTAAACTGCCTCAAAAAAACTAGTTTACCAGATTCGAAATGTCTAATATCTTCGATTTCGTTTTTAAGCATCACCATTCTCTCTATACCAAAGCCCCAAGCAAAACCCGTAAATATTTCTGGGTCAATATCGGCCATTTTCAAGACATTAGGATGAATCATTCCACAGCCTCCTAGTTCAAGCCACTGCTCAGCCTCAGAATTATCTTTTCTCAATACTTCAGGTCGCTGAACCGCAAATTCAAAACTTGGTTCGGTAAAAGGAAAGTAAAATGGTTGAATTTTAACTTCTAGTTGTTGCTCAAAATACTCACTTAAATATGCTTTTAAAACAGCAATCAAATTACCTACATTAATTCCTTTATCCACATAAACCCCTTCTATCTGATAGAAGGTATGCTCATGGGTAGAGTCCAGGTCCTCGTTTCTAAAAACTCTATCTGGCACCACGACAGCTATTGGCTCGTTATTTGAAAGATTTTCTTTGTATTTTCGTAATACCCTATTTTGCATCGTGCTAGTATGCGCTGGAGCAATTAACCCCTCTTCAGTCATAAATGTATCGTAGTCATCTTTGGCGGGATGATCATGAGGGAAATTTAGAGATTCAAACATGTGATAATCGTCGTCAATTTGCCTTGATTCTTCGACATTAAAACCCATCTTATAAAAAATACTATTAATACCTCTTAGCTCAGTCATAAGAGGATGCATGGAGCCCATTTCTGACGTTAAAAGTCTAGGTCTTCTGTTTACTTCTACGTTTGTATCAAATGGAGCCGTGACATCAACTGAGTCAATATTAACAAATTCCTTTTCTTGCCGTGCAACCAATTCTTCCAGTTGACTTCTTAGAATGTTAATTTCTTTTCCAAATTCAGCTTTTTCGGAATCATCTAGTTGTGGTATCTCGGCATACAAACCCCTTAATTCTGGTGCACGCAAAATTTGTTTTTTATCTTCCATTGAGTTTATTTTTTTAAATAAAATCTCAGCAATCTCAGCAATTCTATTATATTTATAAGTCATTACAACTTATTATATCAATTACTTCTCTGTTACAATAGACTTATGGCAAATTTTTCATTTGATATAGTATCTGAATACGATAAAGCAGAGATCAATAACGTCTATGATCAAACTCTAAGAGAGATTGGAAGTAGGTATGATTTCAAGGGGACATCTGCTGAAATTGACTGGTTAAATTCAGATAAAACAGGCCTTAAGTTAACTGGCGATAGTGATATGCAAATCGATGCGATATTAGATATATTACGAAAAAAACTAGCTAGCAGAAATCAAAGTCAAAAAATTCTAGATACAACGAAAGATGTGTCTGTATCTAACTTAAAAACCACAAAAGAAGTTCCTTTCAATCAAGGACTAGATCAAGAAAAAGCAAAGAAATTAAGTAAATTAATTAAAGATAATTTTCCGAAAATTAAAACTCAAATACAAGGAGATACAGTTAGAGTTTTTAGTAGCAGTAAGAATGACCTTCAATTAGTAATGCAATTAATGAATAGCCAGGAACTTGATTTTCCAATAAACTTTACTAATTACCGCTAAAGCTAACTAGTATATACTGTAACTATGCCCCCCGATATTGAGCCAAGCCTTTTAGAAGAAGCAAAAAAAGTACTAGAAACAAACTATCAGGGAAACTCCACAATACCAGCCACGGGGATGTATCCTCACCAATGGTTATGGGATAGTTGTTTTATTGCAATTGGACAACGTCACTACGACATTGATAGAGCTAAACAGGAAATACTCAGCCTTAAACGTGGTCAATGGGCTAACGGAATGCTACCAAATATGATTCTGAGTAGCACGGGCAGACACGTACGTCATGGGAGCATATGGAGAAGCTGGCTAAATCCTAACGCGCCTGATGGAGTAGCAACAAGTGGGATAACTCAACCGCCGATGATAGCTGAGGCTGTAGTGAAAATTGGCGAAAAACTTTCAAAATCAGAAAGAATAAATTGGTACAGAATAATGTACCCGGTACTACTTGCCTATCATCAGTGGCTCTATAAAGAAAGAGATCCTCATAATGAAGGTCTCGTCCTTCAAATTCACCCTTGGGAGACAGGCCTAGACAATACACCGCCCTGGATGAGTCAATTAATTGATCACCAACTTCCTTTTTGGATTAGAATAGTTTCGGCACTACGCCTAGAACCTATAATTAATAAAATTAGAAGTGATACAAAGTTTGTTCATCCAAGTGAACGGCTTTCTACTGTTGAAGCTTTAGCATTGTTTAGTGTACAAAGAAGACTGCGAAGAAAAAATTATGATACCGAACGAATTTTAACTCACTCTCTTTTTGCAATAGAAGATGCAACTTTTAATTCCATATTCATTCGGGCAAACCAACACCTCATAGATATTTCTAAAGTTATTAGAAAAGAATTGCCGAAAGATTTACTTATAAAAATCGATAATTCAAAGAACGCATTCGAACAATTATGGGATCCTTATTCTAGCCAATACTATTCCAGAGAGTTCATTACCCATAAATTACTCAAAATACCTAGCATAGCAACCTTGATGCCATTATATTCTGGAAGTATTACTAAAGAACGTGCTTCTAAACTAGTAAAGTTGCTAGAAGACGAGCATCAATTTGGGACAAATTATCCAGTTCCTTCAGTTCCCTTAAATTCAGAATGGTTTCAAGCGCACCGCTATTGGCAAGGTCCGGTATGGATTAACACTAATTGGTTAATAATTGATGGATTAGAGAGATATGGATACCATAATCATGCAAAAACCCTTCGTGAGACAACTTTAGAACTTGTTGAAAAATCTGGTTTCTATGAATACTTCAGTCCTATTGACGGCTCGCCAGCAGGAATTGCAAATTTTTCCTGGACAGCTGCACTCACAATAGATTTACTTAATAAATAAATTAGTCTTCCGTGTTTGGTTTATCCAATTGCATAGGTTCAACACTTGTAGTGCCATCGGCAATCTTAACCACATCTTTATCTACTTTAGCTAACTCCTTATGAGCAGTATTGTAATGTCCAACAGTTGTCGACAGGCTGTTTCCAAGCTTTTGCATATAAACATCATATGACTTTATATGTCGGCCAAGATCACCTACCCTTTTTTGAATATCTTTTGCTTGTTGCTCAATAGTTAAAGATCTTAAACCCTGAAGCACCGTCTGAAGATATGCCAAAAAAGTAGTTGGAGAAACTATAATTACTTTTTTGTCCCTAAAAGCATATTCTATCAAATCTCTTGATGACGTATTAGCAGTTCCAATTTTATTTATTATAAGATCATAATAAATAGCCTCGCTTGGTATGAACATAAAAGCAAAGTCAGTAGTGTTCTCGCCCGGTCTTATATATTTAGCTGTTTCATCTATTCGATTTTTTATATCTGCCTTAAACTTCATCTGTAATGTCTCTTTTATTTTTGGATTATTTTCTTCAATCAATCGATTATAATTTTCAAGTGAAAATTTTGAATCAATAGGCAATATTTTTTTATCCAAATTGATAATTGCGTCAACTTTTTCGCCATCTTTGAAGCTATACTGGAGCTCAAAAACACCCGGGGGAAGTACATTCTCTAACACAGTCTGTAAGTAATACTCTCCAACTCCCCCACGCTGCTTGGGATTCTGAAGAATATTTTGAAGGGTTTTAAGTTCTACAGCTATATCCCCAACCTGTTTATTTGTACGATCTAGTTCAGTTAGTTTTTCAGTGACGTCTTTTATTATTTTTGCACTAGCTTCGTATTGTTTGACCATCTGATCATTACTTTTATCCAGCCTATCAGTTAAGTGATCCTTAAGTCCGCTGTTAAGTTCACCAATACTATCTTGAAGTTTAATCATATCTTGTTTTATGAGTAAACTAGAAGTGTCTTCTTTTACTTCTTTTTTCTTTATTAAGAAATACACCAAAGCTACATTTACTGCAACCAGAATTCCCACAATTATTTCCATAGTTATATTTTATCTGTTTATGGTTTTTTATGCTAACTATTCAGAGTTGCTGTGGACGTCATTCTCTTCATGGATATGGAGAGACGATTCCTCTTGATGTGAATGATCATTATCTATATATGAATGAGCAAAGTTTGTTATTAGGCCTACTGTCAAGACTCCTAATAGGAATAATAATGCCTTTATATCGAAAACTTTCTTTTTGTTCCTATCAGCATGGATTGAAGGTATTACGTCGCTTATAGCAATATATAACAAGAAACCTGCACTTATACCTAGTATGAATCCCAGTGGAAGGATCCCTGCATCACCAATTAAATACGTAGCTATCGCTGCTACAGTAGTTGCTAGTGCGCTGAATGCGTTCACTAATAATACCTTTCGTCTACTCATTCCTTTTGAAAGCAACAAACCAAAGTCTCCGATTTCCTGAGGGATTTCATGGGCTGCTACAGCAATAGTAGTTACAATACCAGTTGGTACGCTTATTAAAAATGCAGCAGCAATAGCCACGCCATCGAGGGTATTATGGACAGTATCACCTAATATAATTAACGCCTTTTTTGGATCAGAGCCATCCTTGTGTTCATGGTGATGATGAAACCAGTGCAGGAATCCTTCGGCAAAAAAGAACACCACAATACCTATAAGAGTAGCCAATAAAACATTATCGGCACCATCTTCTTCAATACCTTCCTTAAGTAGATCCAAAAATACAGCAGATAACAATGCACC
>JBGSIS010000004.1:0-7861 GCA_041742395.1 Saccharimonadales bacterium (SeqCode) | reverse complement strand
ATAAAGATAAATCTGTAGATCCTTTCTTTGTAGAAGCGCCAGATGATTGGCAAGATGTTATATCTGGTAAATGGTTTGAAGAAAATCTAACTGATAGGAAATATAAATACCGTAAAGAAAATCCTATTGGGATGACAACATTACATTTAGGCAGTGATTCTGGTTACTCGTGTTTTATACCTTCTCGCGACTGCGACTCAGATCACGGAATGGGTAATTTTAGATTACTTGATCCGTATACTTCATCATTAGTAGATTTTGACGCACTTGACTACAAGGAGCGATGGGATAAAGTTACTGAACTTATGATTTCAAAAATGAATGATGAAGGCCTAATTTATCTGACCGAGGCATGGTTGCCTTGGATGATCAGAATAGGAGAAAAACCAGATCCAGAAAAAGTACGTAGAATTGAAGAAGTAGGTTGTAGGATCTCTCAGGTAGTTCGCTCACAATTAATTAGAATTCCAGATTACGCTCCTGAGGGGGTGACATTGACAGAAGATACTATAGACTTTGATACTACTGAAGGCGAAAAACCTTGGCTAAGCCTGAGTTTTGAGGGTGATCAGGTAGAATTATTCTCAGAGCATGAAGAAGACCCAGAATCATCAAATCCTTTTGACTATGATCCAGAACTTGTCAGTAAAATTACTCGAGCCATACTAACTAATTTAGCTAAATAATTTTTTATTTAAGTTCCTGGTTTTAATAATTTAAATGTACGTCCACTATTTCTTATCAGATTATTTATAGTTAAAGACTACTTCGTAAGTGTTTTTGTTTTTGATATAATTATTATATGAAAACAGCAGTAATTACAGGTGGTAGTAGGGGATTAGGTGCGGCAACCGCTAAACGTCTTGCTAGTGATGGATATAATATTGCAATTATTTACAGCACAAATAGAGAATCTGCAAAAGATGTTGTGAGAGAAATAGAATCTCAGACTAATTCAAAAGTCATAATCATAAAAGCTGATATTGGCAATGAAGAATCTGTTAAAAATGCGGTGAATCAAATTATTAAAGAATTTGGCTCTATAGATGTTCTGGTAAATAATGCGGGTATAGTTTATGATCTACCATTCACTAAAAAGTCTTCAGAAAAATGGCAACGAACATTGGATGTTAACTTAAATGGAGTATATTATTGTACCAAGCATTTTATGCCCCACATCAACAATGGGGGGAGTGTCATCAATATCTCTTCTACAAATGGCATTGACACTTTCCATCCTGACTCAATTGATTACGATGTTAGCAAAGCTGGTGTCATAATGTTTACTAAAGCTATGGCACGTGACCTAGCGCCAAATATTAGAATAAACTGTGTTGCACCTGGTTGGTTTGATACCGATATTAATGCTGATTTACCTAAAGACTATGTTCAAAAGGAATCTGAGAAGATTGCCATGGGTAGATTCGGAAAGCCTGAAGAAATCGCAAGTGTAGTTTCATTTCTAGTAAGTGAAGATGCAAAATTCATGACAGGTTCAGTAGTGGTAGTTGATGGTGGCTATGGCGGCGCAGTATAAAAAAAGTGATTAGGGAAGTGCCCGATTTAGTATTTTAAAATCTTAATATTCGCTCAAATATCGCTTGGACTATTTAGGGTATGTCACTCCAGTAAGTGGTGTTCCGTTGCTGTCTAGTACATTACCATAAACTTCGACTATGTTATTTGGTGCATCTGCTGAACGATACCATCCGTATTGTGCAAGTTCTCTTGGTCCAAATCGATTGTTTCTGAGTAGACCTGGTTTGCTTGCATCCGATCCGACAGTCGAAGCTGTATAGGTGCCACCTTCCAAATAATTATTTTCTACTATTGAATAGTAATAGCCACCGTATCTCGTATCAAAAAATACCGCTGAGTTAGCACCGCCGCCGGTAGGTTGGTTTGGTCCAGATACATAGTTATATCTAATAGTGATATTTTCTCCAGGGCTATTGCCATTGAGTTGCATAGCATCAAAGTGCTTATCACCTACTCTCTGTATTTCAATAAGGTTATATTCATATACCGTATTACTAGCTATTTTGACACCATCGCATTGACCATGAATGTAGTTGTAACGGATTGTATTATACGTTCCACCGTATACCGCAGCATTTGTTCCCCCGATTTGAGTGCAATCTACCTCCGAGTATTCCAATGTAAAACCAGTAATTCCATTCATAACTTCGAGGGAAAAAGCTGCATTTGTAACAATCTTTACATCCCGAAGTGTTATATTATTTGCCTTGATGCGAACATTCACCGGAACAATCTTTCCAGCTAATTTATCGGCATCGGCCTGAGAATTTATGCTTATCGCTTGGATGCTGGGGTATTTAGTTAACGGTACGCGTGGCCCCGTCATATCTAAATACTTTTGTCTGTCGGTTCTCCTGGGAGTTATTGGGTCACTGGCCGGGATACCTGTACTGGTTGATGGAGTAGTAGTTCCAAATTTTATGTAGCTACCGTTTGATGCTGTAGGATCACCATTTACAGGAACTACACTACCAGTCCTTGTTCCAGCCTCTGGTTCAATCACTATATACTGTGAGGCTGCCTGTGATACTGCTAGGAAGATAGCTCCTAGGACTGCGATCGATAGAATAAACAAGTAACGTTTTGAACTTAACTTTTTTGTAAGTCTAGTCTGTAGAGATTTCTTCATACTTGTAAGTTAGGATATTCCTATTAAATAGCTTTTATGTTTAGAGTTGAATAAATTAATTAAACTAAATTTATTATACATTTAGTTTACGCTTATTTATATATTTCCAGAAAAAACTATACAAAAATGAAATAAAAAATGATTTTGAGTTGTATTACATATAGAAATAACTAAAGGAGCAATATTATGAGAACTAAATCATTAAAGAATAACTGGCAGTACATACTTATAGCGGTACTCTCTATAGGACTAATATCATCAATTATATGGTCGTACAATGCAAATCAAAGTGATGACAATATAAGTGCTAATACTACCCAAAATAACAAACAAGAAGATACAGCTCAGCACCTTGAAGAACATGGAATCGTACCGCTTACTACTACAGACGCAAGCAATAGTCAGTCAACGACTAGTGAACTTGCCTATCTAATAGAGGAAGAAAAACTGGCGCACGATGTATATCAAGCAATGTACGACAAATGGGGTTCACGTGTTTTTGGTAATATAAAAGAAAGCGAAACAAAACACGGCGATATGGTTCTTGCGGTAATGGTCAGTAGAGACTTAGCAGATCCACGTAAGGATGAAATTGGAAAATTCGTGAATCAAGACTTGCAGAATCTATACGATAAACTTATAGCTCAGGGTAATCAAAGCGTTCAGGAGGCGTTCAAGGTTGGTGTGATTATTGAAGAGACCGATATAACTGACCTCAATAAAACTCTCGCTAGCCTAGACCCAAAAGACACGGATATTAAGGCACTTACAGAGAATTTAATACATGCCTCAGAAAATCATTTACGAGCATTTAGTCGTCAGATAAGTGGATAATCTGCGATAATGTCCATATGAAAAACAATCCTTCTGCTGAAACTGATGAATCAGTTGTCAACGATATAATAAATGGCAACTTAGATGCGTACTCAAAAATAATTATGCGCTATCAAGATAAATTAAATCGATATGTCATCTTCCTTATTCATAACAACGAGGTAGCCGCAGACGTAGTACAAGAGACATTTATAAAAGCATTTAAATATCTTCGAAGTTTCAGTCCAGAATATAAGTTTTCGTCGTGGATTTACCGTATTGCACATAATGAAGCTATGAATTCAGTAAAAAAGAATCAACGATTAATTTATAAAGACATCGAAACATTGCCTGATCTTAGCTATGATCAAAATTTGGAGGAATTGATTGACAAAAAAATTCTGAAAATCAATGTTCACGAATGTCTTAATAAACTGAGCCCAAAGTATCGAGATGTTGTACAGCTTGCCTACTTAGAGAATATGAAATATGACGAAATTAGTGATGTGCTTAGAATTCCGACATCAACTGTTGGAGTACGAATATCCAGGGCGAAGTCTAATCTTAAGAAAATCTGCACTAATCAGGGAGTAGAACAATGAAAAATCAAGCACCCGATTCAATAAGCTCGTCAGTAATGAACAAGATAAAAAATGGTGAAGTTCAAATGAAGCCACAACTACATTACACATTAATTGGACTAGTTTCAGTCAGTGCTATATTAGTAACAAGCATAACATCAGCCTACCTTTTCAGTATTATGTTTTTCTGGTTAAGAATCCAGACGGCAGATACTATGGCCTATGGTGCTCGCATAAAATTAGCAAACTCATTAGATTCGTTTCCTAGCTGGGCGTTTCTTGTTGCTGTTATTCTACTATGTATATCGATTTTTTTGGCGCATCGATACCATCGCATATATAAATACAGGGTCAGTACAGTTGCTGCCGTTTTGATATTCTGCTCGCTATTACTTGGCTTGGGAATATCTTTTTTTGATATCGGTACATCGCACTCACCCAGAACTAAAAATAGGCCCGGTCAATATCAAGCCAAATAAATTAAATTATTTACGACTATCAGTAATGCCCTAGACCTGTATGCTAAGCCAATTCATGAAGTCCAAGAAAGATTGGGCAACAAAAACAATTCTATTATAAAAGTATGGTTATTATTGAATTAATCCTTTTATTTACATAATAAATAACTACTAGCATAAATATCAACAACTAATAATTTGTTCATTTCTAAGATTTTAAACATAACCAAAAATATGATAAAATTGATATTAAGTTTATGAAAAAAACAAGGGGTGTTATTGTTTTAGCTTTCAGATCGTTTTATAGATTATTTTTATTTGTTAAAAATAGCGCTTTAATACTTATTAATAAATCAAAAATAACATTTAATATATATGTTCTACCAATAGCATTAATTGTTACTGCAAAGTTCTACGTACTTATTCAAAACATATCATCAAAAATACAACCTTACAGAAGTGAAATCACAGAAAAATATCCTGTTATTAATAAATGGGATAACTGGCAATTTCGCAGACAGTTTAGAAATTCATTTGCTGCAATTCTCGCGCTGTTTTTTATTGGTTCTATATTTCAATCATCAATTCTTGCAGCACCAGACTTAAATGACGATTGGGATTTTAGTAATTCTTCTGATTATACTTACGATTCAGGTATTGAAGTAGTTTCCGGAGCTGCAAGACACAAAGCACAAAACTATACAAGTGACGCAAACACTAGTACGCTATTACATTTTGACGAATCAGGAGGCAGTATCGCTTCTGATAGTTCTGCTAATTCAAACAACGGAACAATTACTGGTGGTAGTTTTTCGAGCGGTAACTTAAATAATGCTGTGTCTTTAAACGGTACAGACAGTTCTATCTCTTTACCTGATAGTCCAAGTCTTAATCTAGGTAATCAGCAGACTTTAGAGGCTTGGACAAAATTTAGTGACGCATTTAATCCCGGTAGTCATGATGAAATTAATTCAATTATCGATAAAGGTGATTATCAATTATATTTTGATAACGAAACCGGTAAATTAACTTACGAAGTGGTAAATTCTAATGCTACCACTTGGAGTCAAGTGGCCGGGGATGACCTAAACGGAAGCTGGGATAGAGATGGAAATTTAACAGTAGAGTCCTCGGCAATAATTGGGTCTAACTACTACGTTGGGCTTGGTAATGGTACTGGTGACGCTGAAGTATGGCGATGGAACGGTACTTCTTGGTCTCAAATTGGAGGTGATGGTCTCAATGATTGCTGGCCAGTTGGAACTTATGAAAATGTGACTTCTATGGCAAATGATGGAACTAATTTGTTTGTTGGACTAGGAAGCGGCGCAGGCGACGCTGAAGTATGGCAATGGAACGGTTCGACTTGGACTAAATTAGGAGGGGATGCCATAAATAGCAGTTGGCAAGTTAGTGCATTTGAATATGTATATAGTCTCACTTACATGGGCGGTAATCTTTACACAGGTCTAGGAAGTAGCGCCAATGACGCTGAAGTGTGGCGTTGGAACGGTTCATCTTGGACTAAAATTGGTGGAGACAGCATTAATAGCGGCTGGACCACTAACTATGAAATCGTAGGATCACTAACAAACGATGGGACTAATGTATATGCAGGATTAGGAGCTTCGGCAGGTGATGCTGAAGTATGGCGATGGAACGGTACTACCTGGACGAGGATTGGAGGGGATGCCATTAACAGTAGTTGGGCAAATACAACTTATGAATATGTATTAAGTATGAGTTATATGAGTGGAAACTTATACGCAGGTCTTGGCACAACTGCCGGTGAAGCTGAAATCTGGCGATGGAACGGTACTTCTTGGACTCAAATTGGAGGGGACTCATTAAACAGTAGCTGGGGCGCAGGATATGAAGGGGTTTACAGTATAACGAATGATGGTACAAACATTTACGCAGGGCTTGGTAATACTGCTGGTGATAATGAAGTTTGGCGATGGAATGGTACAACCTGGACTAAAATTGGAGGTGACGGAATTAATTCTGGTTTTAATAACACGCACATAACTGTTAATGCTTTAGCTTATGGAAATAGTCAGTTATATGCTGGTATTAATAGTTCAAGTGGAACACTCTCAGCTCAAGCCTGGAGTTACAATGGAAGTTCATGGACAAGAATTGGTGGTGATTATGTGAATTTCAGTTGGGGTTTTCGTGGAATGAGAAGTGTAGAGGTTCTTAGGGTTGCCGGAGATAACCTATACGCCGGTACTGGAGTTAGTACCGCAGGTAATGCACTGGTCTGGAAATTTGATGGCACAAATTGGACTTTAGTAGGCGGACAAGGAGTTAATGGTAGTTGGGCCTTCGATACTTATGAAAAAGTTACCAGTATGACTAGTTTGAATGGAAAGCTCTATGTTGGTCTTGGTTCAGGAGCTAATGATGCTGAAGTGTGGGAACTAAACGGCTCTAACTGGACTAAAATTGGAGGCGATAGCATTAATAGTGGCTGGACTGCCAATTATGAAGAAGTAAATTCGTTGGCAACTTATAACGATACCCTATACGCAGGTTTAGGTAATAGTGCTAACGATGCTGAGGTTTGGTCATGGAATGGTTCTAACTGGACTAAAATTGGAGGTGATAGCATTAATAGTGGCTGGACTGCTAATTATGAGCAAGTAGACAGTTTAGTAACATACAAAGACGAACTTATAGTTGGACTTGGTACTAGTGCAGGGAATGCTGAGGTTTGGTCATGGAATGGTTCTAGTTGGACTCAAATTGGTGGAGATGATTTAAATAATAGCTGGACATCTGGTACTTACGAAAGAATAAGAACACTTAGTGTATATAATGGTAGACTCCTAGCTGGATTAGGAAATAGTACTGGAGAAGGAGAAGTCTGGTCATATTTTTCAGGTAGCTGGACTAAAATTGGTGGAAATAATCTTAACGGTGGCTGGGACAACTCTATAGAAGAAGTGACCGCATTCAGCCCATACAAGGGCAAGCTGTATGCAGGATTGGGGAATTCGGCAAACTTAGATTCTACAATCTGGACTTATGGAGATAATGCATTTGTTGAGTCTTCAACTAATTCTTTTAATACAGACTGGAGACATGTATCGGCTACCTATAATGGTTCTTCTATAAGCTTGTATATCAATGGCTCCCTAGTTGGTACTCAGTCTAAGTCTGTTTCGGTTAATTCAAGTACATCTGATTTGTATATTGGGGCTGGGTATGGAGGAAGAGAACAGGGTAGACCAAGGGCAAGGTTTAATGGATTAATAGATGAGGTCAGACTAAGTAATATTGTTCGACCGAGTTTTACTACAAGTCCTTACAATACAGAGCCTCAAGTAATATCTCCA
>JBGSIS010000003.1:0-56737 GCA_041742395.1 Saccharimonadales bacterium (SeqCode) | reverse complement strand
TCTGCAGATTTTTTACTTCTCAACAAAATAAATCCACCAACTAAAGAAACTACTCCACCTATAAGTGAGAAAATTACCATAATTATAAAATCATTCATAATCAATACTTTAAATTTAAACTATACTAAATGCAATTTTGTTGCATTATAATGCTTATTTGCAACAATATAAAAAATGATCCCAGACTATTGCCTGGGATCTCACGGAAGTCTCTAACTTCCTATATGAATCTTATGCCTATTAACTAAGGTTATCAATATTGATTTTTCTTTGTTTTATTTCTTTGATCTAGTTCATCAATCCTATCATGATTAAGGCCGAAATGATGTGCCACTTCATGCCATAAAGTATGACCAACTTGATTTTCTAGTTGTTCTAATGATTGAGCGTAGTCACATATTGGATCTTTAAAAATAGTAATTTTATCTGGTAAAACAAGATTGTAGTTGGATCCCCTACTCGTAAGTGGTATTCCCTCATATAGTCCAAATAACGTCTGATTACCTCGTAAGCGTAGTTTTTCTCTCTGATTTTCTGTAGGTTGGTCTTCCCAGACTACTGCTACATTGTTCATCTTTTTTGCATAAAGCTCCGGGAGATCATCAATTGCTTTTCCTATGATTTCCTCAAACTCTTCATTGCTAATTTTTATCATAGCCAACGCTTTCTATTAAACACCCAAAGCAAAAACACAGTAAGTGAAATTGTAATAATACTGACCAACCAGAATGCATTTTTATCAGATTGGAAGGGTAAAATTATATTCATTCCGTAAACTCCTGCCATGATTGCAGGTACCATCAAGAATATGCTTATGCTTGTTAAACTTTTAAATGTTCTATTTAGATCATTAGTAGCTAATGCTTCGTATGCTTGTCTGATATTTACTAGAGTTTTAGACCTTGATTTAACTTGTTCTATCAGCTCGTCAGTACTTAAAGATAAATCTTCTATCAGATCTTTATCATCTTCATACAGTTTAATTTTTTTACCATTTAATATATTTCTTAGAACCGAAGAGTACGGTATTAGTGCAGAAAGAATTTCATTAAGATCATCTTCAATTTCAATTAGACCCAGTAACGCTTCATTCTTAATGTTTGTTTTCTTAAGCTCTGAGCGTACTTTTAGGATATACCGAGTTACTCGGTTCATGTATCCCTGATAAGAATTATTAATTAAAATCATCATTTGCAAAATTAGCTTAGTTTTTTGAGTTGTAGTTACTTTGCTATCATCAGAATAAAGCCTTTTAAATATTGAGGATTTTGTCCTTAAAATAGATATAACATAATCAGGATGATAGATTATAAGCACCGGCTCAGTTGCATTAATAACATCAGCATTCTGATCAAAGTATCTAGCAAAAATATATACTTGATCATTCTCTACCTCTAATCTGGGAGATTCATAAAGATCTTTAGCATCTTGTAGCAAGTCGAGCTCTAGATTAAAACTTTCAGATAGCTCAACTAGTTCTTCATCACTTGGATTAACAACGTGAATCCAACAACCTTTAGTGGGGTTATCAATTTTCTTAATTTCCGCTGAACTAGCAGAACCATAATAAATTTCAGACATAACCATAATTATGTCACAAAAAAGTTTTTATTTGTAAGCTATTACTTATATTTATGATATTTAGCTTCAGTTATTCCGATTTCAAACACCACGTAACTTCCTTGATTCAATTTTGTGACAGGTGGTGTCGTTACATTATCTTGCATATTTCTTATTTTCAAAATATTTTGAAACACTTGATTTCTAGTTTCTATATCGGTCACAACTAATGCTATACCACTTATTTGAAGAGTCTCATAAGTCAACTCTTCAAAAACTGTAAATGCAATTTGTGGATTGCTAATAATGTTTCTTGCTTTTTCGGTTTCAGATTTAGTAATAAAGTATATCTTGCTATCTTTTGTTAAGTAGTAGACAGCTGAACCTGATATAATACCGGTTCGTCCTACGCTAGATAAAACTCCCAAATAATGAGTATTTAAAAAATTACTTTCCGCTGTCTTCAAATTGATGATTTTATGTTTGCTTAATGTATTTTGTTCCGGTCTTGTCTCCTCACTGCCTAAAATTGAACTTACGGGCTTCTCTGGATTCTCTAGTTTCTTTTTTTCAATATATTCAGTGAATCTATTAGCTTGTTTTAGATTTACTATCCTTAAGTTATACTCACCCACTCTTGTGTGCAGAGTCACATTAGCGAAGAGACCCTGAACACGAAGGGCCACACCAGAAACTACATCATAAGTAAGTTCATCCACTGTGGTATAAAAAGATTTACAATCAAGAAATATAACTCTTTTATCAGTTGCCACTAACATCACAGAACCTAAATCGGACTTGCCGTTAACTGCAGCGCCGATAACTTCGTCTTCATGTATTACATTCGGTAAATATTTTACTTCGTTTTTTCTAAGTGAATACCTTGTAATCCCAGCTTCAATAAGTTGATCTCTTATATTCTGCTCATGTTGATCTCTCATTATTTTCTCCTAATATTTATTATACTCTATCGATATACTAATTATTCTTCTACCTTGCTTATGCTAAACTGTTAATAAAATGAAAGTACTAAATCCTAAAAATGTTTTCAGTTTTTTTATAAAAGAAGAATCGAAAAGCAGTGCACTTCTAATCTTGGCTGGAATTATTGGTATAGTCTTAGCAAATTCAAGTTTCTCAAATCAATACTTCAATTTCTTGAACTACGATATCACTATTGGGCTCATAACAATGGACGTCCAACACTGGATTAATGAAGGACTAATGGCTGTTTTTTTCTTAGTAGTGAGTCTTGAAATAAAGCGGGAAATGATTGATGGCGAATTGAAGGGTTGGAAAAAAGCATCATTTCCATTTTTTGCCGCACTAGGAGGTATGATTTTACCAGCATTAATTTTCTCGTTGATTAATCCAAATCCTCCAGAAAATAGCGGATGGGCAATTCCGATGGCTACAGATATAGCAATCGCTATTGGAATTTTAGGGTTATTAGGAAATCGTATAAATAAGTCTCTTAGACTTTTCTTACTGACACTTGCGATTGTCGATGACATAGGTTCAATACTAGTAATAGGTTTATTCTATAGCAGACCAGATAACATGTTTGCTTTTTTGCTAGCAATTTTATTTTTCTTAATAATTGCCGTAATAAGAAAAAACGAGTATTGGATTATGTGGTTTGGTATTCTTGGATTTATTGCATGGTACTTACTAATCATATCAGGAGTACCTGGTACTCTAGCAGGAGTTCTAATTGCATTTTTAGCACCTCTAAATACGAGGCGAAAAGGATCAAAAAAACTGCAAATGTCAGAAGTTGCCGAAGATATATTACTCCCACTTACCTCTTATATCATTGTCCCACTGTTTGTTTTTGCTAATTCTGGTGTAAAATTTTCTTCGATTGAAATTGACGATAAAGCGTCATTTAATGTTTTCTTAGGAATAGTTTTAGGACTGGTAATTGGTAAATCAATTGGAATAATTGCTGCCGCTAAGATATCAACGATTCTAAAAATTGCAAAAAAGCCAACATCCCTCAACTGGAGACAAATTTACGGGGTAGGGTTCATAGCAGGAATTGGTTTTACAATATCACTGCTAATTTCAAGTTTGGCATATGAAGGTAATCCAAGCCTGAAAAATGCAGCAACTGCAGGTATATTTGTTGCATCGATTATATCTGGAAGTGTTGGCTTATTTTTGTTATCAAGAAAAAATAATAATACACATTAACTACCAACCGCCACCACCGCCACCACCGCCACCACCGCCGCTTCCTCCGCCAGAAAATCCACTAGAAGAAGAACTAGCCGGAGCACTAAAGCTTGTATCGCTTTGATTAGAAAAATTTGATATGGAGTTAGCTAGATAAATGGAATTAAATGAAGAGCTATTATTCCCATACCATTCTGGAGGCGAATCGTAAATATCTGTAAAATACTCAGACCATTCATTTTCAAGACCAAAAATTATCGCATACGGCAAAAGTTGCTCATAAAGTTTTACCTTAACTTTTTTATCTTTATATTCACCGTATTTTATAGCTGCTTCAGGGTTCTGATGAAATTTAATTCGATCAACTTCAGCCATTTTAATATATTCTTTCAGGCCTAATATGTAAGCTTTCATGTCTTGACCCTTTTTTGTCTTGGCTGGCATGTACCTAGAAAATATTATAATTATAATTCCACTTATTATAGATGCTGCAAATAAAGAGCCTATTAAAGGTTTAAATGTATTACTGATGCTCAATAAGAAAATGAGAGGAGTCGCAAAGATAATGAGCAATACACCAAATAAAATATACCTTTTTCTATATTCTTCAGGATTAATCCTGTAATAGCCTTGGTTAGTTAAATCACTAAAGATGCTTTTATTAAATAACGGTATGGATTTATATAATTTATTATTAAGCGATTTTAAATTTATTTTGTGTCCTGGCTGTAAATTATTACTAAATAATGCTTTCAATAATTCATCGTTTAGACTGTCTAGTTTTATTGAAGAATTTGCTAACGATAATATTTCTAGTTCAAACTCGGTGTCTTTAACGTTGTCCGACTGCAAAGCATTAATATTTATGTAACGATTTACAGCCAATTCAATTATATTAGCTGTCAATGACTTCTTGTCGAATTTGTCTTTTAGTAAAGAATCTGCAGCTACAGGGCTAAAACCCGATGGGGGTTCATATTGCGGGATTATTGTACCTAGTTCTGTTTCGTCTCTGCCATTATTTCGCCATACAATAACCATAGATATTAGAGTTAATATTGGAGCAGATATTAATATTATCAAAGACAATATATTGACAATTTTTTTAATAGATCTCGAATTTACATCAGGACTAAAAGTGCCTTTATTAAATCCCGTTACAATACTTAAATTTTCTCCACTCTCCAAATTCGACGAATTTACATTAATCTCGCTATAGTCTTGGTTTATGCCAACTATCTCACAATTACTATCTTTACTTCCAAGAGATCCCGTATAGCACCTAATTTCTGACTTTCTTTGTAGATTTATCTGGGGATCTATTTTAAGACTTACAGATATTCTATTTATTGGTTGACGCCATTCAGTACCATTAACATTCCAGAAAAACTCATCATGATTATCATAGAACCTCACTACGTTAGTCATTTGATATTTTATCTTATATTCATATTCTCCGTTAATATATACGTTTGGATCACCAATTTTTAGCACTAAATTATTATTTTTTCTAGAAGTTGAATATTTTATTGGTTGATTGTTAGCATCTGTTACACTTTGTATTTTTAGACCCAAGCTTTCTCCTGAGTATTCTTCCGGAATAGCCCTAATTATCCCATGGTTAATATCTTTGTTAATGAAATTAGGTATTAAATTCTCTTCAACATCCAAAGTTGCTATGTTCTTGTCATTATTTGATAAGTAGTATTTAGCTGTAAATGATTCAATAAAAAAATCATCGACTGACTGAGCAGTCACAATATTGGTTGAAAATATATACAACAGAACAATAAATAAAACAAAGAATAAAATTTTAAAAGGTCGATTAAAGTTACGAAAAATATTTATCACTTTATTGACCTGGAATTGTTCGAGCATTTTCTGGCAGGCTTAAACTTATTTCCTTGAAATCATATTGTACTTCGGCAGATCCAGTTGGTGTTTGTGTTTCAAATTTTGCAATCCTTTTAGTCTCAGTATCAATATAAAAAATAGATTCAAGTCCTTCACGATTTATTTTCCAGATATCGCACTCCCCGTAAGCACAATTAGCTGTTCCCTTATATGATGACGTAGTCTTCAATTCTTCAATTTGTTTTTCACCAAAAGAAATAGTGTTAGGATCAAAAGATGACCCATTTATATTGTTACTTGAGTACTTTATGCAATTATCTTCGGTTTGACAGAACACATAGTCGTTTTCAGTAAAGTAAATTGTAGCTTTGTTGCCGCCAATCTCAGCATTATATTTTGATATTTTAGAATTGCTATCAAACTCAACAGTACTAACATATACCTTGTCCGCATCTTTATTAGTAATAGTTGCCAAATATGAAATATTATTATTTGAAACTGCATCAAAGTTCTTATCGTTTGAATCAACAATTTCTGTATTTTGCTCATTATTATTAGAGTTACCGTCTGATTTACTTTTTAGACTAATCACAAAAAACTTAGTAGGCCAAATAAAACTAATATTATTATGGACACTAATATGTATTTTCGTTTCATGTTTCCCCCTATAGTGACTATTTTATATGTTTTGTATAATATAAGCTATACGACTACTTAACTTTTGAGTGTTAAAATTATACTATGGGAAAAATTAAAGTACTTCTAGTAGAAGACAATAACGACATGAGAGATGCTGTAAAACAGTATTTGCTAGATTGTGGATATCAAGTCTTATCCTCTGCAAGTGCTGAATCAGCTATTTCAGAAAATTACACAAATACCTGCGATTTAGCAATACTAGATATTGCCCTTCCAAAGATGACTGGTCTTGAGTTAACTCAGTATATGAGATCAAATGGATATGACGGACCAATAATTGGTTTAACAGCTAGAGATACAGTAGATGACAAAATTATTGGCTTAGAATCAGGTATGAATGACTATATAATAAAACCATTCGATTTAAGGGAGCTTGAAGCTAGGATTAAGGCTCAGCTAAGGATAATCGGTTCATACAACGATTTACAGTCAGTAAAGACTAGTAATTATAGAATAGAACCAAAGAGACACAAATTCTTCATTAAAGAACAAGAGAAGAAGCTAACTTCAGTAGAATTTAGAATTATGTTAAAACTAATGCAGTTTAATCACTCTACTGTTAACTCCAATGACTTAATTGAATATGCTTGGGGTGAAGACTCTTCACTAAACAATCCCCCAATAAGAATCCATATTTCTAATCTTAGAAATAAAATTGGGGATAACAAATTACAAATTATCAATACAATACCTGGCATGGGATACATGCTAAACGATTAACTTATGGACAAAGCCTTACTTACCGCTAGAAAAAAAATAACAATTGCAACCGTTTTAATTGCTATTGCTTGTGCTTCTATAAGCACATTAGGTATGTACTATGTATCCGACAAAGCCTTAAGTACAAATATTAATGCATCTAAAATTGGGACTCTTGCACAAAATAATCCTGAACTATCCCAATACATTCAATCTCAAGAAGAAAACCACGCTCATTTTGATGCCATAGCTGGAATAATACAAAATCAAGATAGGCAAAACATAAATAGAATGCTGCCGTTTATTCTAATCTTAACTTTTATTTTTAGTGGCCTTATTGCATGGTTTCTATCACGGCTGCTGCTAAATCCTGTTAGGGATTCATTTCTTTCGCAAAGAAGATTCATGCAAGATGCAGCACATGAACTCAGAAATCCTTTGGCAGCGATGCAATCGCAAATTCAGCAAGCTATTAATAATCCTCCGGAAAAGAATAACCAAACTAAACTTTTAAGTTCTTTGGATAGACAGGCCAATCACTTATCTGCAATTACTAATGATCTTCTATTGCTTGAAAGAAGAGAATATCCTGGCCTAGAAACAATCAATCTTCAAGATTTAACTACTGATATTATTGAGGAGCTCCATCACCTAGCACTTGAAAAAAATATAAAAATAAAAATGAATATCCCAGATAATTTTAGTGCAGCAATAGATTCCCAACATTTTATATACATTCTAAAAAACTTAATTGAAAATGCAATTAAGTTCAGCGGAAAGAACGACACAATTGAAATCAACCTAAGATCTACCAAAAGCGGATGGGAATTGAAAGTAAAAGACAGAGGAATCGGAATTCCAAAAGAGGATATCGAGAATATTACTCAAAGATTTTACCGGGCTGGAAATACTTCTAAAATAGAGGGTACCGGGTTAGGTATGGCAATAGTAGCAAAATTTACAAAAATATATAATGCACAATTAAATATAAATAGTATCGTCGGCAAAGGGACAACAATTAGTATAAATTTCTAACTTAACGAAAACTATACACCGATAGGTGTATAGTAATAATGTAAATAACGTAAGGAGAAATTAATGGAAAATAATAAAACACCCGCTATAATCGCAGGAGTAATTGCAGTAATTGTTATTGCTGGTGGAGCACTATGGTTTGTCAACAACAACAATGAAGACACTTCAAATACAACTAGCCAATCACAGCCGGCTGAAGAACAGCAACCAGCAGAGGCACAAAAAGTAACTATAGTATCACTAGCTTCAGACACAAGTGATCTTTCAACACTTGTAACAGCAGTCAAAGCAGCTGATCTAGTAGAAACACTACAGAGCGAAGGTCCATTCACAGTTCTAGCGCCTACTAACAGTGCATTCGCAGCTTTACCTGAAGGTACCCTAGAGAGCTTACTTAAAGCAGAAAACAAAGACCAACTAGCTTCAATACTAAAGTACCACGTAATAAGTGGAAAGGTATTAGCCCAAGATCTTAAGGACGGACAAGTTGTAAAAACAGTCCAAGGCGGAGATCTAACGGTAGCAATTGAAGGAGATATGGTTTACTTTGTAGACGCTAAAGGTAACAAAGCAAAAGTTGAAAAAGCTGATGTTAATGCTGACAACGGAGTTGTTCATATAATTAGCGGAGTATTACTGCCTTCATAAGTAGTAATTAAGTTTAAAAAAGACCGGCTTTTATTCCGGTCTTTTTTATTTTGCAAAAAGGTTTATTTATTAATTTTTTCTTTATGTAATCGTTTCTCAGCAATTATTAGTGTAGCTGTAACTAAGGCTGTGTATATTAAACCGGTTATACAGGCGCTTAATATTGAAGATTTAGTGGATACAACAAGATAAGTTCCACTAATAAGAGCTGAACCTACTAATATATAGGAGTAAAATAATCCTTTATATGAAGGTTTAAATAAAACGTAAGTTGCTATTATTATACTTAGTATTGCTATAAATATGTGTGTAGTTATTATCATAAGCAATATTATACACTACTAAGGCAACCATGCGTTAAATACTAAAAGTACACTAAATAGAGTTAGTATAATTAATGACACCCTGAACATTCTACCTGCCCATTGCTTGTCTTTTAACTTATTTAAATCAACTATGGAACCAGACAGCCAGATCGTTACAGATAATGTCATTATTACTAAATAAGTCCAGCCAGTGTACCCAGCAATTGTTAAGAGAGGAGTTATAGCTAAAAGAAGTATCAAGTATACAAGCGCCCTTAGTTTAGTATGTTTTATTCCCTTCTTTACTGAAACTATAGGTAATTCAGCATTCTTATAATCTATAACTCTTTTTATACCTATTGCATAAAAATGTGGCATCTGCCATAGAACTAAAAAAGCAAACAAAAATAGTGCTGCAAAATCTAATCTATTTGAAACTGAAACATATCCAACAACCGGTGGAATTGCACCAGATATACTACCAATTTCAGTTGAGTACATCGATCTTCTTTTGAAATATCCATACAATACTACATATGACAAAAAACCAATAAGAGCTAAAGTAAGGGTTAAAATATTGGTAAATATATGCAAAGCAACTATGCCAAAAATAAGTAGTATGTAGCCGTAAATCAATGCGCTTAACCTTGAAACTCTATCTCTAACTATAGCTCTGTTTTTTGTTCTCTCCATTCTACTATCAATATCTTGATCGATAACGTTATTAAAGACACATGCTGATGCGACCACTAAAGATAATCCACCAATTGATCCAAACAGACTTCTTATGTCAATACTGCCATTTGAGGCTAACATAAAACCCGCAAATGCAGTTAATGAATTACCTCTTACGATTCCTGGCTTGGTTAAATCAATGAAGTCTTTAATCATCAATGCTTGTGTATATTTTCTTCATCGAGTAAATGAACTTCTGTTTGTTCTGCTGACATGCTATGACCGGCATGATTATAATCCAAATTATACATTATCCACATCGTACCTATAACAATAACTACCACGGTCATTACCATATATAAGAAAATTGCGCTATTAAATCTTGGTTTCTTTTCTTGGCCTAAATGAAGAAATAAAAATACCTGTAGTAAAAATTGTTCTAGGGCAAAGCTAACAATAATAATAAAAGTAACTCTCGAGCTAAATACATCATTAGTGACTAATAAAAATGAGCCAATAGTTAGCAACAATGAACCAACGAATCCAATAATATAGTTTTTTGTCGTAAGATAATGAACGTTTTCTTGTGTAGGTTTCATAATTTAATTGCTCCTAAAAGATAAACAAACGTAAATATGAATATCCAAATAACGTCAAGAAAATGCCAATACATTCCCAGCATTTTAATTCTTTTACTTACTTGAGGTTTAAGACCTTTCATGAAAATTTGATAAAACATTACGCTTATCCAAATTAAACCAAACAGAATGTGTATGCCATGTGTGCCGACTAATGTAAAATAACTTGATAAAAATGCATTTGAAGTCCAACTATATCCTTCGTTAACTAATTGCCTAAACTCATATATTTCCATAACTAAGAATGTAATTCCAAGTATGAATGTCACCATTAACCATCTAACTAAAAGTGTTTTACGCTTGTTTTGTAGACCAATTAATGCCATGCCAAAAGTAAAGCTACTCATCAATAAGATCAGCGTCTCAATTAATACGAAATTTAAGTTAAATAACTCTCCCCCACTTGGGCCACCAAAAGTGTTATTTCTTAGCACGGCGTATGTTGCAAAAAGAGTCGCAAAAAGCATTGCATCTGTCATAAGGTATACCCAAAATCCAAATAAGGTTTTTTGCTCCGATTGTTCGGTGTGTTTTATGTGACTCACTACTTAACGCCTCCTGAAGATATTTTAGATTCTAATTTCTTGATTTCTCTAGACGTTAGTACATACTCTGTTTCGTCATCACTAGCTCTAATAATCACAAATACTATTGCGGTAATAAGAGATAATATAGCTAACCAAGATATTTTCCAGATGGCTGCCATTCCAAAAATAGCTGCAATTGATCCCAAATATAGTCCTATAGGTGAATTCTTTGGAAGAACAATGTCAGAGTAGTCTGACCTAAATGTAATACCTTTCTGTTTTTGTGCCCAAAATTCATCTCTTTCAGTTACTGGTTGCTCTAAGGCAAAATTGTAAAAAGGCACCGGAGACGGAGTAGACCATTCTAGTGTTCTACCGTCCCAAGGATCACCTGTTTTATCTGCCAACTTCTTTCGATTGTAAATACTGTAGGCTAGCTGAATGAGCATAAATGCCACGCCAATGCCAATAATAGCAACTCCGACGCCTGCAACAATAAATAACGGTTGATATCCAAGCGACTCATCAAACTTCTCAAACCTTCTTGTTGCCCCCATCAATCCCAAAATATATATTGGGACAAAAGCTACCAGGAATCCAATTATCCAACACCAAGCAGATATTTTACCTAGTTTCTCGTCAAGCTTAAATCCGAATATTTTAGGGAACCAATAAGTTATTCCAGCCATATAGCCAAAAACAACTCCACCAATTACCATGTTATGGAAGTGAGCCACTAAAAATAAACTATTGTGTAATTGGAAGTCAGCTGCTGGTATAGATAATATTACTCCCGTCATCCCACCTAATGTAAAAGTAAACAAAAATCCAATAAACCAAACCATTGATTGACTAATTTTTACCCTGCCCTTATACATCGTGAACAGCCAGTTAAATACTTTCACACCAGTAGGTATTGCAATTATCATAGTCATAATTCCAAAGAACGCATTAACATCTGCCCCAGCCCCCATAGTAAAGAAGTGATGAAGCCATACTACTAGTGATAGAAAAGTTATTGCTATTATGGCTCCAACCATTGATTTATATCCAAATAGTCTCTTCTTTGAAAATGTAGAAACCACTTCTGAGAAAATTCCAAAAGCTGGGAGTATTAATATATAAACCTCCGGATGGCCCCAGGCCCATATCAAATTAATGTACATCATTGGATTTCCACCAAAACTCGATGTAAAAAAATGCATACCAAACGTTCTATCTAAAGAAAGTAAAGCAAGGGTCACCGCTAAAATTGGGAATGTAGCAAGAACCAGCAACATACTTCCTAATACTGACCATGTAAAAATAGGCATTTTCATCAAAGTCATTCCCTGTCTACGCATTCTGATTATTGTAGTAAAGAAATTAATACCAGAGAGTAAACTGCCAATACCAGCGATCTGAACGCTCCATATCCAATAGTCTACTCCCGGTCCAGGACTATATTCAATTCCAGATAGCGGCGGATATGCGAGCCAACCTGCTATAGAAAACTCTCCTCCTATTACTAGAGAAGCGTTTATTAGAACCACTCCCGCCACATAAAGCCAGAAACTTAGTGAGTTCAAAAATGGAAAAGCAACATCTCTTGCACCAATTTGCAAAGGAACAATAAGATTTATCAGTCCAAACATCAGACCCATTGCTACAAACAAGATCATCAAAGTACCGTGAGCCGTAAAAACTTGTTGAAAATGATCTGCACTCAGAAAGCCATCAGACCCACCAGAAGCAATAGCTTGCTGAGCTCTCATCATTCCAGCATCAACTGCTGCTCTAAGCAACATCACGAATGCAACTATTAAATACATTACACCTATTTTCTTTGGATCAAGAGAAGTGAGCCACTCCTTCCATATCCATTTCCATCTTTTTAGAAGCGTGACAATCAATGCAAGGAATATCACACCCCCAACAAGCATCACTTTGGCACCCATCAAAAACGGATCAGTTCCTTCGGTTGAACCAAAGACTGTAAACATAGTTAACATTTAACTTCCTCCCCCTGCATGTGATTGGTGATTATCTTTAGTCATACCTTCTTTAGCCATATATTTCGCCATTACTTGTTGGTAAATGTCTTCGTCTGTCAAGACAAATTGCTGTTGAACATTTCTGATACTGGGAGTACTTAATTGCTTATACTGACTCATACCGAAAACTTCGTTACTTTGTTTAATTTTATCGACCCAACTATCGTATTCTTTTTGATTAACCACATCTACTTTAAATCTCATATCAGAGAAACCTTCACCACTAATATTAGATGACATTCCTTCATAGCTACCCAGCTCATTACCTTCAATATGGAGCATTGTAGACATTCCGTTCATTGAGTAAATCTGCCCAGCAAGCTGAGGAATCCAAAAAGAGTTCATAGGGGCGTCTGAAGTTATCTGAAAACTTATTGGTTTGTCTTCAGGAATTAATATTTTATTTACTGAAACTATTTTTTCTTCAGGATAAATAAACAACCATTTCCACTGCATAGATATTACTTGTATTGTTTTTTGTTGGTTTTTTTTAGCAAGAGGTTTATAAGGATCTAATTCATGAGTACTTATCCATGTAATAACAGCAATTACGCCTATTATTGCTATGGGAATACCCCACCAAATAGTTTCAAGTGTATTGTTGCTGTCGTAATCTGGTCGATAATCATTTGACTTTCTAGATTCTCTATACCTGTATGGAAACCAAGCCGCCATAAAATATACGGGTATTACAATTATTAGCATCAGTCCAGTAGCAATAAAAATTAGATTTCTTTGCTTTTCAGCGATAATGCCTTTTGTGTTGATTAGCATTATATTTTGGTCTTTTAGATAAATATAACCTAGTCCAATAAGAACAATAATCGACAAAACTGTTAACAGTATTGTAATTTTTTTACCCATTTGACATATTATATCAGTAAGCGTTAGTAGAATACTATAAGCATTAATGATATTTGATTTTTTAATGTATTTGTGTTAGTATATTATTAGTTAATAATATTTAGAAAAGGAAAGTATGTCAATCAATCCAGAATTAGAAACTAGAATAGAAAATCAATCAACTCCGAGCCTATTTAACAGGCTAAGAATAAAAGCTGGTGCGCTCGCTTTATTAGGTGCAACATTTGCAGCTGGGTGTGCAGTACCTGCTCCTGGAGGTGGAGGTACTGGAAATACATATCCTAACGATATAGATGATCCAAACACTTCTACGTGGATTGCTGGTGACTCAAATGGTGTTTGGACTGGAACTTATACTCCTAATACATTCAACGTAGCAGTAGGTGGTTCAGGATTCTTACAAACTGACCCTACTTTCGGAAGAACTATTTTAGAAAACACACAATATTCTCTTAGCGTGACTGGGGCAAACCCAGAAAACATAGTAGTTGTTGGGGGCATTAATGATCTTTCAAACGGCTACAGTAAAGCAGAGATTGTTCAGGCGATTACTGATTTCGATAGTCAACTTACAGATGTCGACACTAATGTGGTTTACGCTGTTGAGCCCACGTGGACTGGACAAAATAATCAATTAGATGAAATCGGGAATGCTATTAAAGATCAGTTTCCAGATACTATAGATTGCGATAATGTTGCAGAATCATATCCTGGAGACTCAAGTGGCTTCCATGCTTCCGAACTATTCAGACAGCCAGCCTACAGTAGTTTTGGTGTTTGCGTTTTAAATAACTTATAAAATAGTATCTTTTTACTAACTAGTCTTAACTTATATGAAATTAGTTTTATTTTTTTATAGTTATTTGAGATATACCTGAAAACCTAAAATCTAATTGTGTTATAAGGTACGGTTAGTTATAAGTATCAGAGTCGTTGTTTTTTGGAGTTATAGTTGAACCTGGTTTTTCTATAGGTACTCCGTCTACTAGTTCAATAGGTGATTTTTGTGATACTGAAGAATTAATATCATCAGGTGTATTTCCGACATTAATACTTGTAGAGTTGTTGAAAGACGCTCCATTATTCTTTCTGTGTAATACTGGAATTCCTTTTCTAATTATGAAATAGGAAACAATTAGTACAATAGGGATGATAATTATCCATATAAGGTTATTAATAAATCTATTAACTGACTGATCAAGTGACACAGTAAATACCTGGGCTTGTCCTGTTGCTTCAGAATACTGTACTGCAGATGTTAAAACGTTCAATTTATCTTCAACATTAATTGATTGACTGTAGACTTCTCCTCCGTATTCAAAAGAAACGGTGTGTTGACCAGGAGCTACATTATAGAAAGAAGCATTTCCATTTTCATCAGTTTCGGATATACGAGTGTCTGAGTTTAATGTCACTATAACTTCAGAAACTGGATTAGCCTGCTTGTCTACAACCTGAGCTACTACATCATACCCTTTTGTTACGAAACTATATGTTTCGCTCACTGTTTTTTCACCAGCTTCATCAGAACTGGTTATTTTGAAATAGAAAGTTGTGCCAGGTGTAAGATAGTTTTCATCAAGCCTAACAGAATGAGCGTTTTTTATACCGTCTGATTTAACATTAATTGCAAGTGAGTCCTTATCTGCTCCTAAATTTAATATTGAATTAGATGGCTTGTCGGTAGACCAACTAATATCCGCAGATCTATAACCAAGGTTGTTTATCTCTACATTTGCAATTTGAGGAGCGGTAGCACTACTACTTTGGGGTGCTTGGGTTTGATCTTTCTTTAAATTAACGGACGGCTGTGACCAATTGCTAGTTTTTGGATTTGAGCTATTAGAAGTAGGGCTTGGTTCACTAATTGGAGTTGGATTGGGTGTAGGAGGGTTTGGCTCTGGATCAGGTGTTGGATTTGGAGTTGGATTGGTTGTAGGAGGGTTTGGCTCTGGATCAGGTGTTGGGCTAGAAATGTCAACACTGGCACCTTCAACAACACTTAGAAGATTTGGAGGGTTAAGCTCTGATGATGGACCTAGGAGTACAGACTCCGGCTGACTGACAGTAACCGAACTGCTTCCACTTCCAATTGATTTAAACCTAATACTAAAAATATTTGCATTAGCCGAGTTTACTCCAGTAAAAGCAGAAGTATTATACGATAATTTACCTGATTCTACCTTGTTAAACGTATCAGAATGTATTGAAAAAGAACTTGATGAATAGTCAAATGAAACGAATTCTAATTTGGATACATCGTAGTTAATTACCACTTTAGCGCTTGTTATATTCTCACCACCAGTGTTCAAATTTACACCTATATTAACGTTTGATCCCTGAGATACCGAGTTTGTTGAAGGTGTCAAGAAAACCTTAGTCGTTGATGAAGCAAATGTGTAGTTAATGTAATTTGATACTGGAATTAACAAAATAGCCATTATTAATATGGCTATTAATGCTGTTTTTTTAGCAGAATAAACATAGAAACCATTTTTTAGTTTTGAATAATATTTCATTTATGAAAGGACCTCTTATATAAATAAACTTTAACATAAAAGCATTAGAACTAAAATATTTTTTTATGTTTTAAAATCTGAGATAATTATATCAATTTAATTGAGGCACAAAACGTGAATAAAGTTCAAAAACTTGTTTTATTTCTAGGAATTATATTAATTGGAGTATTCGGATTTACAATTTTCAGATTGACTCGTGAACAAAAAGGTCAAGTTACTACAGAACAGTTAACTTCTGCGCCGTTAAGTTCACCGTCTGACTCTATTAAATCAGATGATATACAAGGCTCAGCAAGACTTACAAATGAAGAAGTAGCCAAGCACAATTCTAAGGAAGATTGCTGGACTATCGTATCTGGTAATGTCTATGACATTTCTGATTATATATCTCAACATCCTGGAGGTAATGTAATTGTTCAATCTTGCGGAAATGACGGTACAGCCCTCTTTGAAAAAAGAAAAACTTCTGAAGGAGATTCTATTGGATCAGGTACACCGCATAGCTCACAAGCACAGTTACAATTAGAAGATTATCTAGTTGGACCATTAGAAAAACTAAACTAGATATAAACACATATTTTTGCTACAATTTCCCCGTTATCATTGGGGATTGGCCAAGTGGTAAGGCTCTGGGTTCTGGTCCCAGGATCGGGGGTTCAAATCCCTCATCCCCAGCCACGAAGTGATTATAAAGATAGACCGTTTTGCTATAAACGGTCTTTTTCTTTTTGTAAAGAACTTTTGAACAGAAATGAGTTGATTCTCATCCTGCTAGCCAAATACATAAACTTGATAAAATCCTTGACTTATTGTAATGCATATGCTATTATTGTACGTAACTAGAGTATCTTCTTAAGATATTCAACAGCTATCTTTTCTGAAATCCATTATAAATCTCTTTTTTACAACTACACTATTGAACTCCAATAATCTACTTATAATCAGCTGTTATATACAGTAAAAATCATTAAATATTAAAAAATAACAACCTTAAATAAAGGAAAAATATGAACAATAATAATAAACAAGAACTACGTAGTATTTCTGCAAAAACTCGCGGTGCAGCAATTCGGGCACAAAAGCGTAATCAAGACGACGCTAACCTCGTCATTAAAAAGTATGCAGATGCATCACAGAGATCTCTTAAGCGTGCAAATATCATAGCAGATTACTTTGATAAACTAAAAATAACCTTCCTAGGTGGACTTGAAGATGTCGGAGAAAAAAATATGGCCATCATCGAATATAAAAATGAGGCCATAATACTAGACTGTGGCAACTCATTGGGTATAGATTTGCCTGGTGTTAACTATACAGTTAATGATATCTCATACCTTAAAACCATTAAACATAAGATTAAAGCATATATTATCACCCACGGCCACTTAGATCACATTGGTGGGCTTCGACATACAGTACCACTGTATCCTGCGCCAATATACGGCTCACGCTACACAATTGGGTTAGTAGAAAAGGCTTTTGAGGATCTATTTGTCGATACTGGACAGGAATTTAAACCTCAGGTAGTTACCGCTCAACTAGATACGCATGAGAAGTTTAATATTGCTAGCTTCTCTGTAGAATTCGTGCGAGTAACACATGCCCTGCCTGATGCAGCAGCACTTTGCATTGACACGCCTGTGGGACGCATTATTGCCACCGGAGATTTTAGGTTAGATCCTGAACCTCTAGATAAAATGCCCAGTGATACAAAACGCCTTAAAGAGCTTGGTGATAAAGGAGTTTTACTGCTGCTGAGTGATAGTAGCTATGCCGATGTAGAGGGTCGTGTGCCAACGGAAAGCACATTGCAGCAGAGTTTCTATGACATTATTGGTAAAGCGACTGGACGAATCTTTGTGGCCGCTTTTTCCAGTAACATGAACCGCACCCAAATGATCATTAATGCTGCAGTGGCGGCTGGACGTAATGTAGCCCTCGACAGTCGCGGTATGCTCAGTTATGCCGAAATTGCCGTAAAACAAGGTATTCTAAAAATTCCTAAAGGCACAGTTATCCCAATCCAGCAGGCCAGCAATATTGCTCCACATAAATTACTTGTAATGTGTACCGGTGGACAAGGTGAACCTAATGCCGCACTTCAACGTATGAGTGAAGGTGAACATAGGCATGTTAATCTTAGCGATGGTGATACGGTTGTCATTAGCTCATCTCCGATTCCCGGAAATGAAGTCTCTTATGACCAGCTCAGTAACCGTCTTAAGCAAAAAGGTGTACACCTTTTTAGGCACCCAACACACGAGGTTGACGGCTGTGGCCCTCTGCACGTATCCGGACATGCCCGTAGAGGTGAACTCCGAGAAATGCTAAAACTAGTTCGTCCTAAGTTTTTCATTCCTGTTCACGCCGGTACACTTCGTCGCATCTACCATGCTGAACTCGGAGTCGAGGAAAGTATTCCGCGTAAGAATATAATGATTCTTGAAAACGGAGACTGTCTTTACTTGACTCCCGACACTATCGAACACGGCGGACAGGAACCTCATGGCAGCTTATTGGTTGATCAAAATGGTAGTATTGTGAGTGGCTTAGTAGTCAAAGACCGTTTGATGTTAGGTGAAGAAGGTATAATGGCCGTGATCCTAACCCTAGACAAAAAATCTGGTCAGTTATTAACAAGTCCTGACATTATTAGTCGGGGGTTCATAGAAATGAAAGATAACGAAGAAATTATGAGTCTATTCAGAAAAGAGCTTCAACGATCTTTAACGCAGAGATATAAACGTGTTAATCTGGATCGTTTGAAGGCGGAAATACGAGATTTTATAACTCACTTTATGTATGAAAATACTGGACGTAGTCCGATTGTAATAACGGTAATTAATATCATTGGCGGAAAAGTTGACGTTAAAACAAAACATGCCAATAAAGGAACGAAGCCCGGAGAACTTGCCCTAAAAGACCAACAACGATTCACTGAAATGCGAGCGAGGTTAGTTGGTCAGGACCAAAGGGATTAATTTCAATATTTATTCCAGAATTAATTGCGTCCATTTATATATAAGTACATTTTTTTGACATAGACACCTTGTTTGATTTTTAAAACGAGAACAATTGACCCATATGTGTTCAGCATTTGCTATGGAGAGACAACAAATGGTTGTCAGATTGACCAAAAATAGAAATCTTACAAATTATTAGCTTCCTTTTATTCGTTTACATCAAATTACTAAATATGATATAAATAAAGCCATAAGCATTAAAAAATAAAAAGGATGTATAATGGCAAAGCAAGCCAATAAAAACAAACCTACAACTCGTAAAACTACTAACCGTAAAAAAACAACAAAAACTTCTCGTTATGGATTCTTAACTAATTATTCTAAACGAAGTATGTTTATTGTATTCGCATTAATATTTGCAGTTATTGGTTCTGCTCTAGTATTTATGTCTAATGCAGCGACGACAAATAAGTTTATTACACAAGCTGATGTTGGTCCTCAAGCATCAACTTATGGTCATAAACCTTATGGTCCACTAAAAAAGTGGACTGGTGGAACTACGATAACTGAAAGCTCAGGAACACGCGGAGCTGATGGTTGGATGCGATTACAGGGTTACGAATTTGAAGGACCATTGTATATACAGGCACCTAAAGTTGCTCTTATTGACTGTAAAGTAACCTATACAACAAAAACTGTAGGTACAGGAACTGTTGCAATCAAGAAAACAAGTGGTAGTCCTTACCTTATCGATCACTGTATTATAGATCAAGGTCCAACTGGCTGGTCTATCTCTGGAATTGATGCTTATTATCCGGGAACAGTTCGCTATAGTTTAGTTAAAGGATCGGGTGACGGGATTAAGTCTGGTACTAACTCGTTATTTGAACACAACTATCTGAATATTTCCGGACAAGGTACTGAAAATTCACCTGGTCATGTTGATGGAATTCAAGGTGAATATTTCAAATTTAACTGGATTGCTCGACATAACACCATTATTACCGGAGTTCATCCAAGTGAAAGTGCCCTTGCAGCTGGTGCTCAAGATGGACCAGAAAACGGTGGTAACATCGGAATATGGGTTCCGAATACAGCCACCGGCTCAGCAGGCCCTTCAGGGGCTGAAGGTGTATTAGTAGAAGACAATTATATTAATGGCTTCAATACTGGCATATCTATAATGGGTACCAATCCCAGTAACCCACAAATGGTACGAAATAATGAAATTGGGCCTAACCTCAGATATTATCCAGGACTATCTATACGTACATGGTCAATCGGTTTCGGAAATCAAAGGGCTGACTATGTTATCACCCAGAACAACTATGGCGATAGAATATTGGATGAAACAACCGGAGTAACTTCTAACTATGCCGGAAAAGTAGGTAAAATAAACGACTTTATTGGAGCAGTCTACGATGGCGATCCAATCCCACCTCCAGTACCGGGATCAACTACTACTACAACTACTCCTGCGCCTGTCCCTCCTACACCAGAACCGATACCTGCACCAAGTCCAAACGATCCAGCTGAACCTGAGAGTATACAAGCAACACTACCGGCCACATACAGCTTCGATGTAAGCACTACTGACTGGGTAGGTCAAGGTAATGCATCATTTACTCACACTACAGCTCAAGGTCAAAAGAAAGCTGGAGCTCTAGTTGTCAAAGCTGACGCTAGTGGTCAATTCCCAGATAACTCTAAAACTATCAGAATTGGCACACCTCAATATACTCAAGGTCTAACTACTACAGCCGGACAAAACATTACTGCTTCACTAGCTGTAAAATCTGCTTCGAATCAAAGGAATGCTCGTTGTGAAATTCGGTTCTACAATGGAGGTAAGATCCTATCTACAGTGTCAGGTACATCAACAACTACTACAACTGGTTGGACAACCCGAACCTGCAGCGCAATTGCTCCAGCTAATACAACTAATGTTGGACTACGACTTTTCATTGAAGGTGCAGAGTACGGAGAAGTATTCTATCTAGATGATGCCACTATTAGTTCAGCTAACAGTGTAAATCCTACTCCTGTTCCTGCCCCGACACCGATTCCAGCTCCTGCTCCGACGCCTACTCCCGCTCCTACTCCAATTCCTCAACCAACTTTAGACATCCAAAAACCAACTAGTCCAACCAATATTAGTCGAAGTCTTATATTAAATGCAGCTAGATTGAGATATGATTTACAAATAAAATGGAATGCATCAAGTGACAATATTGGAGTAGATCAATATGTCGTAAGTCGCAACGGCACAGTTATTAGTAAAACAACTAGTACAAATTATAAAGACTCCAGCTTGAAAAGTGGAACACTGTATAACTATAGAATCGAAGCTCAAGATGCTGCAGGAAATACGTCAGATGCTGCAACAACCTCAGCCAAAGCAAACTGTTTCTTACTTTGGTGTAGCTTAGAATAAATAATATTTTAATACTTTCAATAATTGCATTGTGCTAATTTTAAGAGAGCTTTTGATTGTATGTCATTCTATAGACAAATAATTGATAATCAAAGTATATTTATAAGACAAATTATTTAGTCACTTCCCTATATTCACTTATATTCAAATCATTATAAATTTTAATTTAAACAAGAGTGTATGCCCATGATTCTATAAAAATAAGTTGGATACTTTAGATTTTATAATAGTTTAAATATATTATTTGAACTAATTTTTTAGTAAAGCTGTAGTAGTTTATCAAAAAATAGAGTATACTATAACACTTATGCTACTTTCCGTAAATATATCTGAAAAATCTTTTGGCGACAAGGTTCTATACAAGGATCTAAATTTTGATATTCAAGAAGGTGAAAAGATTGGGTTAGTTGGAAGGAACGGAACTGGCAAGTCAACACTTCTTAATATAATTATTAACGACGACAAAGATTTTGAAGGTGAAATATTGTCCAAAACTGGAACAGTAGTTATTTCTAGTAGACAAGAGCATCATGGTCATGAAGATAAGACTGTCCTGGAGTATATTCAAGGGGATCTGCCTGAATATCAAGACTTGACACATATTATTGATACTTACCCGGAAACAATGGGAAGTAAGCCTCATATGATTCAAAAATTCTCGGATGCCATAGAACGCTTTGAGCATCTCGGCTATTACCAACTCGAAGATGAGCTTGGACAAGCTTTTGACACTTACCAAATAGATACTTCTCACTTACACCGAAAAATAGGTACTTTAAGTGGTGGGCAGAAAAGAATGATTGAGCTGATTAAAGTGCAACGAAGCCGAGGTAATTTAGCACTAATAGATGAACCGACCAACCACATGGATTATGTAGCTAAGAAATCATTTATTAAATGGCTTAAAGAAACTAAAGAAGCTGTGTTAGTCGTGACACATGATCGTGACGTGCTTAGTAACGTAGACCGCATCATTGAAGTCAGAGATGGCCGAGCATATAACTTTCGTGGAAATTATGATGCATATCTTAGGACTAACACTAGCCAAGTGACATCTAAGGTTAATGAATATGATATATCGCAACGTCGGATTAGTAACTTGAGACAAGATATTGTAAGATTTAGACGACTTAAGGAAAAATCTCGAACGCCGGGTACAATTCGAAGATTTAAATCTCAAGAATCTAAGGCAGAGGCTGAACTTAAAAGTCTACTACAAAAGGAAAAGCCATCATTCTGGATTGATCAAGAATCTACTGAAAACATGAGTACTAAACTAACAGCTGCTTATGATAAATACAAAGCTACTAATATAAAGATCGATACTAAAAAACATTCATCTGAAAAAACTAAAAGAAAGTTACTTCAAGTAACTAAACTTAGTTTAGGTTACGATGACGAGCCATTATTTGACAATATCAATTTTATTATTAATGAAGGTGAACGATTACGTCTTAATGGCAGAAATGGAGCCGGAAAAACTACGCTTGTTCGAGCAATAATATCTAAACTAAACGATGAGAAACTAACTAGTCAGCAATTCTCTGGCAACATAATATTAGAAAAAGAAATATCAATTGGATTATACGAACAAGAAATAGACTCTGATTACTTGAAAATGAATTTAGGGCAAGCCGTCGAACAAATACTCCGCGATAAGAACCTTCCTATTAATCCACAACATGTAAAGCAACTACTTAGTAATTATCTATTTAACCCAATGGCAGATATAGATATGCCTGTTACCCGATTAAGTGGTGGGCAAAAAGCTCGTTTACAACTTATTGCAATGTTAGCTGGTGACCCCAATATTCTAATACTTGATGAACCTACCAATCACCTTGATCTTCCAAGTATCGAAGAACTAGAAAATGCATTAGTAGACTATCGTGGTGCAGTAATTTATATATCTCACGATAGTATATTTTCTAGAAAACTTGGCGGCGAAACAATTGAAATAGGTGTGTAGATGATATTTATTATTAAGTTGATTTGCATGCATTTTTTGAATAAATATTATTTTAACTAAAGTACTAGATTAGTTAACACGAAAATAATATCTTTTAACCTAATTTATAGCTTATAGCATAACTAGTTTACAATTGAGGCTTCAATAACAATCCTACCATCATCGCTACCATTTAAAGTACATGTGTAAAGTGTTAGTCTATTTTCAGTTGTTGTTGCCTCAATTTTTGTATCATTTGACTTAACTTCATATATTTTACTTATTTTATACTCAAATATTTCACCTTCATACTGAATAATTATCTGGTCGCTTTCATTTAGTTTATTTATATTATAGAAAGGAGAACTATGATTAGTACTCCATGGTGTCCAGTCTAATTTAAACCTATGAGCTGCAAGAATAAAATTACCGCCTTCTTTGGGATTTCCTCTTTCAGGAAATCTGTGCCAAGCTCCTTTATTTAGAACCTGTTGTGTTCCAGTAAAGTATTCGACGTCCAAGTTAAGCTTTGGCACTATAATTCTATTATTATCCTTGAGTGATGATTTTATCTCGCTTGTCGAAGCGTAGGCTGTGCCCTTACCTGGAATTACTATCGGAGAAATTACGTTAATAAATAAATATACCGCAACTAGCATTACTCCAATAGAATAGTACTTAACATAATCAACTGTGTAGTATTTTCTTTTTTTATTTAACTTATATTTTTTCATTTTAAATTTTTAAAATCTAGCAATTTTCGCTGCTTCGGTTAATTTTTTGTTTGTTTAAAGATCTCTGTTTTTAAATGTTTATGCTTTTACTTTACTCTGGGTTAATTATTTTTTCAAGCTTTAAATTATCCAGTCCAACCGCTAATAAGATAGTTAAGATCAACTAGATCGACTTTATTGTCTTTATTAAAGTCAGCTAAAGATCCTGGTTTAATGCCGCTTGGATCCCAGTTACTAATAAGATAGTTAAGATCGACTAGATCGACTTTATTATCATTATTAATGTCACCTTGTCTGGTAACTGGAGTTGAAGCGAGCGTAGTAACCTGAATAGTGTTTGATGATGGTGATATATTCGGAACTGCGTCATAAGCTTTAACATAGAATGAATATGTAGTACTGGCTGTTAATCCTGATACCGTATAGCTATTAGTTGTTGAAGTTGCTATTCTAGTACCATTTCTAAATATTTCATAACCTGTTACTGCCTTATCGTCAGTACTAGCGTTCCAGGATAATCTGAGCCCTGTTTGACTTACGCTAGAAGAAGTAAGACTAGTTGGAGTTGACGGTGGAGTTGTGTCTGGCTGGTTGGTTGTGCAATTTTCACCAAACCCACTTGGAATACATGTCGAATTCGCGGTAAAGATAACCTTATCAACCTTAACGCCATTTTCACGTCCCGCAATATATAGCTTATTAGCACCCGAAACTAAGTTAGTACTAACTTTACTAGCCGAAGTGCCATCTCTATAATTTACCCAAGTCCAAGTATTGGGAGGTATACTGCTGTCACCAAAGTTAACGTTACAAAGCGAGTTATTAACTTGAAGATAGACTGAGTTACTTACAGTATCAGGTGCCATCATTCTTACCCATACATAGTATGTTCCTGCTGAAGTTGCCGATATATCAGAAACTGCTTGTCCCTTATCAGTTGGAAGTGCTGCACATGCTGTTTGAGCACTAACTCTTGCGGTGTCACTAATAAATGCAAAAACTAAAGTGATAATTAATAAAGTTACTGTAGTTGTCTTTGATATTTTTTTGTACACTCTCATATTTATATACTCGTTTACTTTACTGAATTTTATAATTTCTAATAAGCAATAGCAAGTTATTTTATAATTTTATTGTGTATAACCAATGTTCTTAAGTAGTATAGTAATATACCTTTAATTAATATGAGTAAATATAGTCAACTATTAACAGATTTCCATAATCGAGACGGATTATTTCTGCCTGATTCAAATATATATGGATTTGATCATACAATTCAAGGTACTGAAATTATTGCCAAAATGATTTTTGTATGGCTAGGCATTAAACCCGTTGATGTAACGTATTCTAATAATTATTTTAATAGTGATCTTAAATCTAAGAACATATTCATAATATTTACTCGTCCTGATGAATCAGTGTTCATAAATGTCGCCCTAATTACTAAACAATGTATGGAATATTACCTGATCAGAAAAAAAGTAAGTGTGATTGAAGAAAATGTTGAGAGAGCATTAATAGATTTCGGATTAGGACTGTTAGTTATTAACTCTTTTCAGTCTGACAAAATAATTAGTAATATTTTTACAAACAAAAATAAAAGACTAGAAATCTTGAAGAGCATTAGTAAAAAAGAATTCTCTAGAAGATTCAATGACTATATCAAACGAAACCAATTTGATACCGACATAATTATAGAACACACATTAAAAAGTAACAGACCGTACCTGGAATTTAAGCATACAGGACGCTCAAAAGAGAAAAATGAGAGTTTTATTATTAATGAACATATCAGACAACAAAAAAATATGACTAAATACATCTTAGTGTTTGCTTGCTTATGCGCAAGTTTTGTTCTTGTTGCTTTTTTGTATGCTCAAAAGCCCAAAGGTCTTCCTGAAGAAGCTATTGTTCAAAAAAATACAATAAACAGCTTAGAACAGGAATACCGAAACTGCATTAGTGAATTGAAAGAGAAAGAACAGAAATATGAAATCGACGATATTTATATGGTTCGTCAAATTCAAGCACAATTTAATGAATGTACTAGTATTAAAAATAAATACGACTATAGCGTGCAGCAGTACAACAAATTATTAGATAATATCTAGAAGTGATCCCTAAGATGGGACATACTGTAGTCCCAGTCAGCGTCTGTCTTTTTCTTTGGGTTAAAAATGTTGTCTTGATCAAAAATTAGCTTTGTTTCTTTGAATATTTTAAACACTTCTTCTGAATACATCTGTCTTAACCATGGACCCCTACTCATTCCGTCATTATGTTCACCACTCAAACTTCCTCCATAGCTAAGAACCAGTTCATTTACTTCTTTCATTGAAGGCTCAATTTTAGCAACTTCCTGTGGATCTTCAATCTTCATCAATGGTATTACATGAAAGTTACCATCACCCATATGTCCTGCAATAGTAGCCAGTAATTTATATTTTGATAGAATCCGTCTTAGCTCCGGTAGAAATTTTGGTAAATGCTCAGGAGGAACTACTAAGTCGTCTATATAGGGTGCTGTATGTTTATCTTTCACCTTTTGTCTAAGTAAATTGAAACTTTCCCTTCGCATAATCCAAAACTTTTTAGCTTTTGCCTCAGTCTCATCTTCTTCAAACAAAGCATATTTAGCATATTTCCCTAAAGACTGACGCATATTATGAACTTTTTTAGCAACCTCGTCTGGAGTATCACCATTAAATTCAACAAGAAGTACCATTTTTGGGATACCCCTAAATAGCATAAATGCATCAGGAATTAATTGTACTGCCAGCTTAATCATTCCCCACCAACCTAAAGTTTTATGAAAATAGAAAAATAATTTAAAACTAAGCATTAAAGTGTAGTTATCAAATCCTTCAAAAGTGGCAGGTTTTTGCTCTAATACTCTATTTATTATTTCTCCGAGTTCATCAATTTTTCTAAGAAAAATAACTAAAGTTCCAGAATGCTTAGGTGCGGGAACAAGTTTAAAGGTGATCTCAGTTATAAGAGCTAGAGTTCCTTGCGAACCAACTAGAAGCTGATTAAGATCAAATATTTGAGTCTCTCTATCCCAAACATTCCATAGATGATAACCTGTAGAATCTTTACTTACTTTTGGTTTTGCTTCTTTTATTAAGTCGTAGTTATCTTCGATAAGATTAAAAATCTGTTTATAAATGTTACCTTCGTAGTCATTTTGCTTAATCTTATCGTCTAGTTCTTGTTTGTTTAAAGGAACTACTTCGTATTCGTTACCGTCGGCAAAAACTGCTTTTAACTTTTTTACAAATCTTTCTGTTTTACCGTGCTCTAAAGATTTCTCCCCTCCAGAGTTATTGGCGACCATACCCCCAACAGTACATAAATCTCTACTAGCAGGAAAACTAGGCATCAAAGCATCGTTTTTAAGTGTTTCTTTTTCAAAGTCCCGATAATAAACGCCTGGTTGAGTTACAGCTTCGGTTGAATTAACGCTAAATATTTTATTAAAGTTAGAGGCCATATCCATTACTATAGATTCACTTATAGATCCACCACTCATACAAGTTCCACCAGACCTCATAGTTATTGACTTATCTTTAGATTCACTTACGACTTCAACTACTTTTTTTACATCATCGCTATTAATTGGCCTGACAATAATTTCTGGCATTAGCTCAAACATACTGGCATCGTGACTATAAAAATCCTTAGATTCTTGGTCGGTGAGAATTTCACCTTGAAATCCAGAGTTTTTAAGTTTATCAATAAATTTTTCCATACTGATTAAGCTTACGACGAATCAACCTTACTTTTCAAGCACTTCTCTGCATGTTAAGATTAACATAAGTATAAAAGTTTAATGTTTATAAAATTTTGAAGTGATTAAATATAAAGTAACAATTATTGGTGGTGGTTTCGGCGGAGTTAAAACAGCTCTGGATTTAGTTGATGATAAAAGATTCGACGTGACCCTAATAAGCGATAATTTAAATTTCAAGTATTACCCTGCGTTGTATAGAACTGCAACTGGTGGCAAAAGAAATATATCTGAAGTATCGCTAAAAAATATTTTCGCAGGGAAAAAGATTAATTTAGTTCATGATTCTGTAATTTCTATAAATAAGGATAAACGGCTAGTTGAAACAACTAATGGAAAATCGGTAAAATACGATGCTCTTGTTTTATCTCTTGGTGTTAAAACGAACTATTTTAATATAGAAGGATTAGAAAAATATTCCTATGGTATAAAGTCTATCGAAGACGCCGAAAAACTTAAAGATCACCTTCATAGACAGTTAATCGAAGAGAATCACTTAGATAGTAACTATGTTGTAATTGGAGGCGGTCCGACAGGTATAGAACTTGCTGGAGCTCTTCCGACTTATATAAAACAAATAACTGATAACCACGCTGTTCGATCACGAAATATTCATATTGATTTAATCGAAGCATCTCCTCGTTTGTTACCTAAAATGCCTAAAGACGTCTCTAGATCTGTTAAGAAACACTTAAGAAAAATAGGGGTTAGAGTATATTTAAAATCCTCAGTACAAGGACAAACTGCTACGGAATTAACTGTTAACAAAAAACCCATAAGAAGCCATACAGTAATATGGACCGCTGGTGTAACGAATCATCCATTTTTTAACGAAAATGATTTCCAACTTGCCCAGAATAGTAAGGTAAGAGTGGATCAGTTCTTACAAGCTGAACCCGGAGTTTATGTAATCGGCGATAATGCTGATACTCCTTATAGCGGCATGGCTCAAACTGCCCTATATGATGGTAAATATATAGCAAAAAACCTAAAGCGCCTTGTAGCTAATGAGCAGCCCGAAGCATACAGGGCCAAAAAACCAATATATGTAGTTCCGGCTGGACCAAAATATGCAGCAGTACTTTGGGGAAGAATTAGAATTTATGGATATTTAGGCTACCTATTGAGACGTGCGGCAGATTTTATGGCCTACAATGACTACTTGCCCTGGCAGGTTGCTGCTCAATTATGGAGTATAGAGGACAATGAAGAGAACTCCTGCCCAAGATGTGCTCCTGATTAGATTAAGTTCTTGGCCATATAACTTTTGCTTTTACTGCAGTTATGTCTATATAGCCAAAGTCACGACTATCGGTTGAGCTGGTCTTGTTGTCACCTAGCAAGTAAAGCTTATCTGCTTTTATTTTATTGAGTCTTTTTATTTTTTCTCGGCTTTGATGTTCAAAAATTACAACATTACCTACTTTTAAGGTATTGAACCACTTGAGTCCCCAAACTAAACGGCCCTTTTTGAGATTAGGCTCCATACTATTACCGCTAACCCTTCTAATAACTAGCGGCCACATAATTATGCTTTTTTTGTTTCCCAAAAAATCGTTGAGATTTCTTCAATCATATCTAATAGTTTTTGAGCTTCAGTAGAATCAGTAGTTTTCTTACACTGTCCTGCCTGTTTTGTTGCTTTCCAGAATTTATCATGAAGTTCAGGATATTTTTCTAAGTGTTCTGGCTTGAAATAGTCTGTCCATAAAACCCATAAATGATTTTTTACTAACTCGCATCTTTGTTCTTTTATAAGAATAGCTCTAATTTTATCCTCTTCATGAAGATCGGACGTGTATTTATCCATTATAGCCTTAACCGATTCAGCCTCAATTCTTGCCTGTGCGGGATCGTAAATACCACATGGTAAATCGCAGTGAGCATATACTTGCTTTATTTTAAACATAATCTCTCCTATTTTATAAGTAAAAGTATAGCCGAGATTTTAGTTATTAGCTATTTTCTTCCTGCGTATCATTCATCATATCTTAGAGATAATGCATACTCAGATATTTTCCGTAGCATAACTTGATTCAGTCGAATCGATTTTAATCTTTTGCCAATTTCCTCGAATCTAAAAGCAGACTTATCCACTGACCTAATTTTGGCTAAAATTCCGTCAGCAACACGTGAAGAGTTAAGAACTCCACGAGCAAGCAAGCTATCATGAAGCACAATTAGTCCAAATCCGCGTTTTAAATTTAAATAGTCACAAGTTATATCAAATAAATCATTCGTTTCATCTAAATTTACTTGACTACCAATTATATAATCTGCATTAATTGTTAATTCGGATTTACTGTGAGGATTCTGACCATTAAAGTCTGGTATATATTTACCGAATGTCCTAAACATATGTACGGAATTAGCTACGACAGTAATAGCTTCTTCCCCTAAAATCCAATCATATACACAAGCTTCAAGTTCATCATTATTAAAATAGTGTCTATTGTATGGAAATGTTTTAAATTGATCTTCGATAATTTTTATTCGATCATCGTAATCTGACCTGTCGACAATAAGTACTCTTCTCCATTCGGATTCTGTAGGATCTTCTAAAGTTTCTACTTTCTCTAGTGTTAATCTAGAAGTGTTGTTATGAATTAGCCGCTTAGTTGAATCTGTTTCATACGAGTCGTTATTTACTATTAGACTCAGATCTTCAATATGCGTTTTAACTACACTACAAAGTATTGGGCTTAATCCATGTTTAGTTAAAAACTGCACTAAGTATGGAGCCATGTCAGATGCGTATTCATTGCTATAGCGTGCCGAAACTTGAGCTTCGGCAGCGCCTGGAAAAAGTATTACTTCACCGCCTTTTTCAAAATCATTCATCTTAATATTATATAAGTTTTATTACTATTTGTCTATTTTTAAATTGCAGGATCAGCTACTTGTATCCTCGCGCCACTTATTTATCTCTGCGTGATGACCACTAAGTAATACTTCTGGAACTTTCATTCCTAAATATTCTTCCGGTCTGGTGTAATGAGGATGTTCTATAGTACTATCGTCACCCTGAAAAGATTCTTTTTCTACACTAGTCTCACCACCTAAAACACCAGGCAGCAGTCTAGTTACGCTATCGGTAATAACCATTGCTGGAATTTCTCCGCCAGTTAAAACATAGTTACCAATACATACTTGCATATCAACAAAATCAATAATTCTTTCGTCGTAACCTTCGTATCTTGGACACACAATTATCAAGTCTTTGTTATCCAACGCTATTTTATTTGCAATCGACTGCTTGAATAGTTCTCCTCTAGGAGTTGGGAGAATTACTATCGAATTGGGAGAATTTTTACGGGCGGCAGCAATGGCTTTGATGATCGGTTCTGGCTTTAATACCATGCCATCACCACCTCCGTAAGGAATATCGTCAACTTGTTTTCTTGGTCCAATTCCATAATCACGTAAGTTAATAACCTGGTACTTAACCGCATTAATCTTTTGAGCTTTTAAAAGCATGCTACTATTAAACACTCCGTCAAACATTTCAGGAAATAAACTTATTATTTGTATTTTCATTCAATATATTATATCACAAATAAAACAACCCCTATAGTTGGGGTTGTTTTATTCACATAAAGCTCCCATTTACTTTATCAGCAAATGGCTCGCAAGAGCTTGTTTGTCTTTACGCTGCTAAGGACTCAGCCGATTAGCATAACAATTACTATATATCTAAGTCGTCTAAGTCGTCAAGTTCTTTTCTAGTTTTGCTAACAACATCATTTTCGACTTCTGTGGATTCTTCTACAACAGATTCACTATGGTCTGTTTTTTCTGGTCGACTATAAGAACCGTCGCCGACGTCTACAATCTTAAGATTATATCTTGCGTCGTTTTTAGTACCTAAAGCTCTAAGTAGCGTTCTTAGGCTTTGCGCAGTAGCACCACGCTTACCAATTACTCTACCTAAATCCTCTTGATCTACTGTCAGTTCTAATAAAACACCCTTTTCATCTACGCTCCTACTTACACTTACTCCGTCTGGATTACTGACAAGTGATTTTACGATAAACTCAACAAACTGTTGGTCGATAGTACTGCTCATTACTGAAACTCCCTTTTTACTGTTTACAGAACTTATTATAACAAAAAAATACTGCACATAGTTGTGCAGTATTAAATTACAACTTCAAGAGTGACTATTCTGACTTTTCTTCGTCCTCTTTTGTTTCACTTTCTTGTGGAGTCTCTTTGTCTTCTACGACTTCCTTTGTTTCTTCAACTACTGGTTCTTCAATAGCTTCTGGTGTTTCTTCTTTTACAGATTCTTCAGTTGCCTGATTACGTCTTAATTTTTCTGGGTTTCTTACTCCTCTTTTTCTATCTGCAGGATCTTTAACCCATTCAGGAAGCTTGATTTTCTCAGACTTAAGCAATCTAATTACTCTCTCCGATGGCTGAGCGCCATTACTTAGATAATATTCAGCTTTTTCTTTGTTAAGAGTTGTTTGTTTTGTATGTGGATCATAACTACCTAGATTCGCTACTACGCGTCCACTACTAGGGGTCCGGCGTGAGTCTTGGACTACAACGCGGAATTGAGCATGGCCTTTTCGACCAGTTCGCTGCATACGGATAACTAACATCCTATGAATTCCCTTCTTTACTTAATATAACTGACATATTTTACTGTTGTTCGTTAAAAATGTCAATTACTTATATTGTTCAAGGGCGGCGGCGGCGGCAGACACTTGTGCAGCTTGCTTGCTCGGCCCTTGGCCCTGACCTTTTAACTTCCCATCGACAAACACTCCGACAGTAAATGTCTTCTCATGGTCTGGGCCTACCTCAGCTAAAACTTTGTATTGAGGAGTAAACCCTACTTTACTTTGAACTGCTTCTTGTAAGCTTGATTTAGGATCTTGCCAAGAGCCAGTTTCTAATATTTCAGCAAAGGTTACCAATAGGGTATCGCTAATGAATCTCTTTGCAACTTCATATCCTTGGTCCAAGTAGACCGCTCCTATAACTGCCTCAAACGAATTGGCAAGTATTTGCGCTCTTGCTCTAGGTGTACCTCGTTTTTCACCACGACTAAGTCTCAGTAATGGCTCAAACTCCAGCCTTTCTGCAGCCGCTCCGATGCTTTCTGTCCTTACTAAAGAGCTTCTCCAATTAGTTAAAACACCTTCTGGTTCAGAATAATTATCATACAAATACTCGGTAACAACTAATTCTAGTACTGCGTCACCTAGGAACTCTAACCTTTCATTATGCTCTTTTACGGTTTTTTTATGCTCATTTACATAAGATCTGTGTGTAAAAGCAGTAACTAATAATTGAACGTCATTAAAATCAATTTTTAACTTATCTTTGGTGAAATTTTTATAATTACTATAGTCCTGCATCTCTAATTTTTTTCATTCCAATCAGAATTATTTTTCCGATATCTTCATATTCTATTTTATCTAACGCATCTGATGTAGAAAACCATTTTATTCCATTCATCCATTCTTCGGGCTTAAGCTTATCAGTATCTCCGAGTGCTTGAACTAAAAATATATCAGTTGTCATAAGAACCAAACTAGAAACCCTGCGATATCGAAAGTTAATCTTGCCTAGCCAGCCAAGCACTTTCATCTCTTGCAGCCCAGTCTCTTCTTGAATTTCTCGTTCTGCGGTCTCTCTGGCAGTTTCACCTTCTTCAATGTGGCCTTTTGGTATAGTCCATCTATTCTTTGCATCCTGAATTAATAATATTTCTAATTTATTTTTGTCATTGCGTCTAAAAATAACACCCCCAGCGGTTGGTTCACGAACAACCTCGCTTATAGCTGGCTTGCGCTTATTCACAAATTTCTTAAAACCCTGAATTGGTTTAGGTCTTTTCATTATTAGGTCTCTTTCTTAGTATTGGATTCTTTTGGCTTATCTGTGCCTTCTTGCTGTCTTAAAACTGTTCCAAGTACACCATTGATAAACTTACTTGAATTTTCACCGCCAAAAGCTTTTGCAAGCTCTACGGCTTCATTAATAACCACCTTAGGTGGAACATCTTGTCTGAAAATTAACTCATATGTTCCCATTCTCAGGACAATTCTATCCATTCTAGCAATGTTAGCGATTGGCCACTCTGGTGCAATTGGCTGTAAGACTGTGTCTAACTCTTCTTGTTTTAGTACAACCCCGTTAACAATGTCTTCAATGAATTTTCTATCATCAACCATTTCTTTATAACGTTTTACGTTACGTGAAAGTACTTCATCAAGATCCAAATCAATATCATTACAATCTAATCTAAAGTCCTGTTCATACAGAGTTTGTAGTGCGATGATACGACCGAGATGACGGTTTGATGCCATATTGTTAATCCCCTATGCTTACTACTTAGTATACGTTAATAAGCAAATTTTATCAGGCTTTTTTGCCAGATTCACGTCTGGTTGTATACGCTTTAACCGGTGATTTAGCATTAACTGCACGAGCCAACTTCACTATTAGATGACTTCTTCTTGCACCAGTTCTTCTAGGCGTTGTTCGTTTCTTGGGTTTTCCCATATTAAATCAGCGCTCCTTTGGCCGTTACCTAATAAACTTGCGTATAATTATAGCGCATTTTAGCGGCTATTTCAATATCTCTAATAAACCTTAAAATTTGCTTAGTGGTTTGCACGATTTTGACTATTTTCTTACTAATTGGTATAATATTATTATGAAAGTTGTAAAAAGCATGAGCAGAGTGTCACCAAAACGAGAGTACAGACATCCTAGCTTAGATGAGAAAATGAAAAAAAGAGATAAGTTACACCGCAATGAAAAGGTTAATCATTCTATTGAATTACTCGGTAAAAAGTTCAGGGGTATTGTTGAGGTATTGGATCCAGACCAAAATAATTACCCCAGACCAACCAATAACAGAGAAGTAAATAGAAGAGCTGGAAAAACTGCAATTGCAGTCATAGTAGCTATTGGGACATTAATTGGGGGTGCCTTCTACTGGGAAAGCATAAGTGACCAAGAAATTACAGATATTGAAGCCAGTAGCCCTGTTGCTGATTTACCCTTAACAACAGAAACATCCTCAAAATTATATAGCGACAGCTTCATTAACGATATCTCTGCTATTGAAATCTAAGAGCGTTATTTTCAGTGATATATCTGATTAAATTACAAAATTAATTAATTTATTAGTAACATAAACTATCTTTTTTATTTCTTGATTACTAATATAAGTGGCTACTTTTTCATTGTTTTCAGCCAAATCAATGACTTCTTTTTCTGATATTCCTTTAGGAGCTTCTATGTTAGCTCGAACTTTTCCATTAACCTGAACTATAATTTTCACAGTGTCACTAATTAAGTAATCTTCGTTATGTATAGGCCAGACACTTAGGTGAATAGAATCTTCCTGACCAATAACCTCCCAAAGCTCTTCTGTAACGTGCGGAACAAATGGTGCAGATAGCTGTAATAGTACTTTTATTGCTTCTTTCCATTCTTTGGGCTCAAACTTATCTTCGACTTTTAATTTATACAAAGCGTTTACGTACTCCATTAGAGTTGAAACAGCCGTATTGAATCCCATTTCATGCAAATCTCTAGACACTTTAGCAATTGTTCTATGCATCAAGGAAAGCAATTCTGGACTTGACTTAGTTCCCTCATTTTTTGATTCAATGTATTCATATGTCAAATTCCAAAGTCTAGACACAAATCTATAAGTACCCGCCACACCCTCTGGATTCCATGGAGTGGTTTGGTCATAAGGAGCAATAAAAGCTATGGAAACACGTAGAGCATCAGCTCCGTATCCAGCATTAATAACTTCGTTAGGGTTAATTACATTGCCTTTGCTTTTGCTCATTTTTGAACCATCTGCTGCTAAGATAATACCCTGACCTCGACGAGAATTGTATGGTTCTGGAGTAGGAACTAAACCTTGGTCGTAGAAAAATTGATGCCAAAATCTTGAATAAAGCAAATGCAGAGTTGTATGCTCCATGCCACCCAGGTACATATCTACCATTCCCCAGTATTCTAGCTTTTCTTTATTGGCAAATTCATTTTCATTATGTGCATCAAAATAACGTAAATAATACCAGCTACTCCCTGCCCAGTTTGGCATAGTATCTGTTTCACGTTTCGCTGGACTATCACATTTTGGACATTTTACATTTACCCACTCTTCAATCAATGATAGAGGACTTTCGCCAGTTTCAGTCGGTTCATAGTGGTCAACCGGAGGAAGCTCTACAGGAAGTTGACTGTCCGGTACTGGCACAACGCCACAATTTTGGCAATGAATTATGGGAATTGGCTCTCCCCAATAATGTTGACGGCTAAATATCCAATCTCGCAACTTGTAAGTAGTTTTTTCTTTACCTAAGCCCTTTGCCTCTAGATCTTTAACGATTTTTTCACGAGCATCGCTAGATGACATTCCGTTATATTCGCCTGAGTTAATCATCTCACCTTCGCCAGTAAAAGGCTTTTCGCTCCACAATTGTTCCCATACATACTTTTGATGAGTTGGCGTCAGTGAGTTAATTACTTCACTTTTTTCCACCCAATTTAGAGTATGAATTTTCTGTTCAGATTGTGAAATTTCTCTTTGTAATTCAAGATTGTCAATCTCAGCTAAAAAGGCACGAGTTATTGCTTTTCGATTTTGATTTTTATGTGAAGCGCAGTAGCGTGATATGGTTATCCACTGTGCGGTATTTTTTATTTTTATATTATCTAAGGCTGCTTCCTCGCTTATTTCTGATCGTACGGCATCTTCTGGTGTCTGACCATCTTCAATTCCACCCATAATGGCAGTAGTAATTCCCTCTAAGCTTTCATGCCAATTTAAGATTGCAAACATGCCTGTCGATTTATCTTGCAAATGAACGATTACCGTATCACGCTCAACCTCTTGCATACCTGGAAGTGGAGGATTATGAGTATCTGACTCCGCCCAAGCAACTACTTGTTTCACGGGTAGGTTGAATTTGTTAGCAAACTCGAAGTCACGCTCATCATGAGCCGGTACAGCCATAATTGCTCCTGTTCCGTAGCCATAGAGTACATAATCTGCAATCCATACTGGTGTTTTTTCTCCATTAACTGGATTAATTGCGTAAGCACCAGTAAATACACCTGTTTTTTCACGGCTTGTATCTTGACGCTCAATTTCAGATTTTGACTGTGCTGACTTTATATATGAATTTACAGAGGCCTTATGATCTGAAGTAGTAATTGATTCAATCAGTGGATGCTCCGGAGCTAATACTATAAAGGTGGCACCAAATAATGTGTCGGGACGAGTCGTGAATACTGTGACACTCTCCCCATTTTCCAGCATAAAAATAACTTCTGCACCCTTACTACGACCAATCCAATTTATTTGTTGATCAGCGACTCTGCTTGGATAATCAATATCTTCAAGACCATCAATAAGTCTATCGGCATATTCTGTGATCTTAAGTAGCCACTGCTTAAGAGTCTTCTTCTCTACTAAGGTATCGCATCTTTCATGTCTTCCATTGACGACCTCTTCATTTGCTAACCCAGTCTTGCACTTAGGGCACCAATTTATAGTTGTTTCATCTTGATAGGCAAGTCCCGCATCATAAAACTTCAAAAATAACCATTGTGTCCATTTATAATAGCTCGGATCTGTAGTACTAAATGACCTATCCCAATCAAAACTAAAACCTAGTGAATTAAACTGTTTTCTAAAATTACCTATATTTCGCTCTGTTGCTACCTGAGGAGCTATTTTATTCTTTATAGCAAAATTTTCAGTAGGTAATCCAAATGCATCGTAACCCATTGGGTACAAAACATTATGACCAGTCATTCGTTTATAGCGGGCCATAATATCACCAAGAGCATATTCGCGAACATGTCCAAGATGAAGACCATCACCTGAAGGATAAGGAAACTCTGTGAGCATTACATATTTTGGATTATTTTCATCAAAGTCTGTAGCAGAATAAATCTTATCCTGAGACCATCTATCTTGCCATTTTGGCTCTATCTCTTTTGGGTTATATCGTCTCATAATTCAAGAAGTATTATATTACTTAATCTGTTATTTCTAAAATCTTATTAATTGTTTGTTCAAATTTTTCTTCATCCTCTTCAAGTAATGTCATCCTAAAGCCTTGGATATGACTATTGAATCCACTAGATAGCGGAACAGTGCAAATTCCGGTAGCACCTAATAACTGCAAGCAAAATTTTTTATCAATCGGCATTTCTGAATCCTTTTTGAGCTCACGTTCAAGCAATAATTTAGCTTTTTCGTTTACTGGTCTTGGTTTTGGGGGATTCTTATAAAATAAATCACTAAAAGTTACACTTAGATAAAATGCTCCTTTTGGTTCAACTACATCAAAAAACTTGCTTTTACCAAACAAATCAGAAGCTGTTTTTGCTCTTTTAATATATTTATTTCGCCTAGATTCTAAATGTGGGGAATATCTCTTATCGTTCAAAATCTTAGGTAGAACTGACTGAGGAAGAGTGGTCGAACACACTTCGTTCATTTTAGCTTCTTCTATTGATTTTGCGTATCTAGCAAAGTCTTCGTCTTTGTCGGTATTATAAAATTCAACCCAACCACAACGGCTCCCTGGCCACGGCACTTCCTTTGAGAGTCCCCGCATTATCATAGTCGGGACATCCTGCGAAACTTCAGCAAGTGAAACAAAGCTATCATCAAATGCTAAGTTTGCATATATTTCATCTGCAACCAAAAACAAGTTATATTTTTTAGCTAACTCAACAAACTGTTTCAGAATTTCTTTAGTGTAAATCATTCCAGTTGGATTATCAGGGTTTATAATCAATAGTCCAGCAATTTCAGCATCGAAATGCACTTTATCTCTTAGGTCATTCATATCCGGCAACCATGAATTTTGAGGGTCTAGATTGTATGTCTGATGCCTACTCCTCGCATGAGCACCCTCTATTGAAGAATGCGTCGGATATGCCGGGCTAGGGCCTAAAACTCGCGCAAATGGGCTAAGCCAAGTGTATACCTCGTGTATTGCATCTCCCAGTCCGTTAAAAAATATAATATCTTCCGCATTTAGTTGATTTCCTGTTTCGTCAGTCCTTGTGCGTGCTAAGTACTGACGAGAATAGTCCAGGCCTTTTGTTGGCGAATAACCGAATGAATCATTATTATTTAGTGTTTCGTCGGCTACTTTTTGTCGAATCCATTTTGGTACCTCTTCACCTTTAGCAATAGGATCGCCAATATTCTCCCATATAATATCTATTCCAGTCTTTTCTAGCTTATTAGCAAACTCAACTATACTTCTAATCTCATATTTTAGCTCACCTGCTCCAGGATGAGTAATTCTAACTCTCATTAATCACTCCAAAGTCAAAATGCCACCATTCAAACTCATTTACATTAAAACCATTCTTTTGCATTATTTCGGATAACAAGTTCCTATTATTTGCCTGTCTATCTGTTGTGGTTTCCATACTGAATTCATCATGATCACCCCCCATATCTACTAACTCACTATTTTCATAATCTGCTAACGTAACATCTACCGCTAAGCCTTTAGTATGATTCGATACCTTAGCAACATACCTATCATCATTACAAATTTCTCTGAGCTTTTTTTGCACTTCTTCTGGTCTATATGCATCCCAAATAACTAGTTTGAAGCCTAGTTTATTAAAATCACTCTCAGCAGTCTTTATTGCTTGAACAGCTTCTATATCTAGTTTTGCTGTAAATCCTTCGTCATATAACTCAGTACCAGCGATATTATTTTTTGACTTGTATCTTAAATCAATAATTAAACTTGGAACCATCTTTGACACTTCAACTAACATTAAAACTGCTTTAAATAATTAGTAGTAAAAGTTGTAGTTCTTTGGTTTTTCTCTTTCCATCTTTCCTCTGCTAATGCAACTAATTTCTGCACCAAATTAACTTGCGGCATTCCGGAAGCCCGCCAATTATGAGCGTACAAATCTCCTGGTAGTGGGTTAATTTCATTAAAATATACCTTATTGGTTTTACTATCTATTAGCATATCTATTCTGGCTATACCACTACATCCAACCACTCTATAAACTTTTAAAGCCATTTCCTCGGATTTAATGTAAAGTTCATCAGATATCTTTGCAGGTAAATTGCTGTAGCCATGGACGCCTTTTTTGGCTCCAGACTTCTTACCTTTGCCGCCCTTCATGTATTTAGTATCAAAATCAAAGAAATCTTCTGCAGAAACTAATGGCTGTTCTACTAAAGCAGGTGTCAACTCATCATTACCAATAATCGGAAGAGTAACTTCGATAAGATTGTTAACTGCCTGTTCTACGATTACTTTGTCGTCATAATGAGCCGCCACTTCAAGGGCATTCATTAAATGATCATTACTTTCAACTCTAGATATACCTATACTAGAACCCAAGTGTGCTGGTTTAACGAATAATGGATATGTCAGAGTTTCAATCATTTTAATTATTTCGGAGTGTTTTCTAGCTAAGTCTTTGGAGTAAAACCAAACCCACGGAGTTGATTCAATGCCCTCATACTGAGTGACTTGCTTTGCTAATACCTTATCCATTGAAACGGCGCTAGAAGCAGGGTCGCAACCAACATAAGGTACATTAGCCATTTCTAGAAGCCCCATTAATTCGCCATCTTCACCATGTGTCCCATGCATAGCTGGGAATACTATATCAATTTTTTTATATTTTTTTCTTCCAGCAAACTGACTTGATTTAACCAATACTAAACCACCTTCGAAGGAGAGGTGAACATTCGGAGCCTTTTGTATAAATTCATCTATTTCACCACTTTGAAACATTCTTATGTTTTTTAACTTTAAATCCCAAAACCACTTTCCATCTTTAGAAATATAAATTGGTTCAACATGATACTCTCCTGTCAACTCGAGGGGTCGAATGACACTAGATATGGCCGTCATTATCGAAACGTCATGTTCGGTTGATTTGCCTCCAAAAATTACTGCAACTGTCTTCATTTTACAATCTCCAATTACAATTTAAGTATACAATTTGTGAATACAATTAACTAGCTGTAAGCGTCGGGTAAATCGTTTTGCATCAGTATTATGTCTCCCGAAGCAATGAACTGGTCAATATTCTGATAATAAGCTAAGGGATTATTTTCGATCTTAACTTCACCCTTATATCCTAAGCTTTTAAGTACTTGGTGCATTGTTCTTGTGTTTTGGTTATCCATGAAAACAACTTGGCTAAAGTTTGCCTTAAACAGCAGATGAGCAATCTCCGTGTGAACTCTTTCGTTTTCTTCGCCCTGATCAACTAAACCTGGAGTTACATAAATCTTTCTTTGACCATTAATCTCATTCAGAAACTCGATACCAGCCTTAAAGCCCTCAAAGTTTCCATTATAAGTATCGTCAACAATCCAAGCTCCGTTTATGTTTCTAGGCTGCATGCGATGTTCAAACGGAACTGTCTCTGAAATTGCCGACTCAATTTCTTGCTTAGTCATACCGTTCTTAAAGGCAATTGAACTAACCAAGGCTATCGGTCCAACGTTATGTCTTCCAATTAACCCTGATTTTAACTTTAATGTGTCGCTACCTTTTTTCATTAAGAATTCTGTCTTTCCAACAAAAACTTTTATATTTTCAATTTTCCACCCATCAACCTCAATATCTGAATAAAGTATTGCATTGTTCTTAAGCTTATTAATCAAATCTTTTGCAGTACTGTTTACATATAGCTTTTGTGAGCTAGTGAAATCCTCAATTTCGAGAAAATCAGAAATTAAGTTATCTAGGGTTTTGTAATGATCTAAGTGGTTAGGTGCAAGTCCGGTAAATATTGAAATGTTAGGCCGGCTTAATTTAGCTAGCTTATTAATATCACCTGGTTCGCCTTCACCATACTCAATTATTAAAAAATCTTCGTCCATTGAAACATCTTTTGTTACCCACCTAGCATGACTAATTGGTACATTTTTGTTTCCTGGAGTATATGAAACTTTAAACTTTTTTGACAACACACTATTAAGAAGTTCTTTCATGGAGGTTTTACCGAAACTTCCTAAAACAGCAATTTTTTGACCTTCAAAATTCTCAAATAATTCTTTTGCATTTTCCATTAATGGTCTTCTTTTAGTCTCGATCAAGACTTTGCCAACTAAACTTAATATAAATAGACTTATCCAGCTGAAATCAAAAGAAAAGAAAATAAGAATAAAAGCCAGAATATATAACCCTTGGTATGTTAAATAAATTCCTGACAGTATTGCGCCAAAAAACATAGAATAACCTACAGCAAATAGGATTATAGACTTAGCTGTAAAAACTAATTTTCCTCTGTTGACCACATTTTTTAGATCCGGTACGGTGAATATCCATTTAGCTAGTTTATATGGATCATACTCAAATTGTTGAAGCATATAAACCTGTTTATAGACTGCATTCGGGTATAAAAATCTAAACCACTTCATCGAATAAATTCCTCTATCAAATCTATAACTTCTTCTTGTTTTTCAAGATGAATAAAATGACCTGCATCATTTATTTCTACTAATTTACTATTTTTTATTTTTTTTGAAAAAATATCTCCATATTCAAGAGGCGTAGCTTTATCATCTGATCCGTAAATTAAAAGTGTAGGTATAGATATTTTAGACGATGTTTCAGTAATATCTTCTCTTATAACTTTTTTAAAAGTTTCCTGAAGATGCTCCGCAACTAACATGTCTGAACCGACAGAGTCATAAACCTTTCTTCTAATTTTAGTTTTCATAGTAGCGGGCAAGGGTTTAGTAAATATTTTACCTGTTTTTGTAGCAATTCTAAGCACTTTATTACGTCCCTTATAATTTGTTCGAACACCTGAACTAGCAAGTAATATTAATTTTTTAGGTTTAAAAAGGCCCTCGGCCACCAATTTTATGGATATAGCACCGCCGTTAGAATGACCAACTAAATAGCCTACATTAAGATTTATTTTATTACAAAAATCATTAACAAATGCTGCGTATTCATCCAGTCCCCATGTATTTTTAGGGCTATCTGATTGACCAAAACCAGGTAAATCAATACAAACTACATAAAATGCTTTTGATAATTCTTCAGAGATTCCCTTAAAGGTTGCTAGATTATCTCCCCAGCCGTGTAGCATAAGTATAGTTTCACCCTGTTCACCGTAAATCCTATAATTTACTAATAGACCGTCGACTACTACTTTTTTATCTATCATTACTAAAAATTATACAGTAGTTACATTTCACGATCATCAAAAATTCCAAGAGTCCTAGTGATTGCCGAAGAATCTTCAAATCCCGCTGGTTGTATTTTAGAAAAACCATCAATTAGTTCAATTACAGATTTTGCACCTTCAGGTGCATTCGTATCAACTTGTTCGTTATTTGGCTTAGTATCAACAGTTAGATTAAAATTAGAGTCATCATTTTCCCCTTCGTTGGAAAAATTTGCTGTAACTTTTGTTGAATTTTCTTTAGTATTCAAATCAAAACCAAAAGATAGTAGAGATTTATTGTCTTTTTCTGAGCTGGTAAATTTTATCAACAGAGGTAAGACATCACCACCATTATAGTTTAAGGATATTTCTAAACTGTTTTCCGCACTTTCTGGATCAGTAAATTTTAGTTTTCTGATCAGCTTAGTTGATTTATCGAGCCACATATCTGCAGTTGTAGTATCTTTAATTAAATCAATTGACTTGTTAATTTCTTCTACGGTCTTATCGTCAACTTTAATAGATTCAATATTTAATTGATTTATACTGTCAGATAATGACTTTACGTATGATTTGAAGTTATCTTTATTAATCTGCACCTTATAATGATACACATCTCGGTCATCCAGTTTCTCTGCACCAACATTCTCAGCGACGAGAATCACTGCTTTTTGCTCATCACTAGATAGAATATATTCATTAGTCTTAGAAACAACTGTTTGTACGATACGATTCAAATCTTCCGGACTAATTTGAGTTGATATTTTATTTTCTGAACCCTCGGATAACTGATCTAAAAGCGTGTGGTCAATAAAAAACCACTGACTGTCTATCGAGCCAAATTGAGATTGAATTGTTGGATCTGCAGCACCCAATATATCCACCAAGCCTTTAACGCCAGTAACTTTAAAATAAATATCTGGATTATTTGCATTTTCTGGAACTATGGTTTTGAGATCCAGGGTGTACCGAGTTCCTGCAGCACCCACATCTAAGTTAGTCTCCGAATTTGACTCGTAAGTCTTACCGTTTATGTTACCGTCAAAAACCACATCACTCACCTTACCTTTAAATGAGCCGTTAAAAGATTGTCCTTTTGATTCCGATTGTTTATTCTGGTACTCAGCAATTTTTTCTAATCCTTTCGCACTGTTAGAAAGTGAAGTCTTCCAAAGCATTTCAGGATTATTTGGAACAATAACAGCATAATATGTAGCAGCTGAGCCTCCACCAATAATTAACAAAGCAGCAATTATTGCTATAGGTAAAGCTGTTAACTTTTTAAAAAATGGCTTTTTTTGACTAGTCTTAGTCTTCACATTATCCAACTCTAGTGGATCAACACCACCGCTCACAATTCCATCACCAACTGGTTGCTGGTCTGGCATTAGTTCTGCTTCTTCAATGATGTTATTCGGTGCAGTTATTAGTGTGCTATTTGAAGTAGCTGTTTTAGTTGACACATTTTCTGCATTAGATATCGGCTTAATGACCTTGTGCTCACTAAATGCCATGTTGCTAATGCTCTTGTTATTATCGATATTTTGACTGGTAGTGCTATGAAATTCATCAGAACTTTTATCATTACTTGCCATATCATTATCTTCTTCAGTTGGTAACATTAAACTCACCTATATTTAATTTATAGATCAATTATATGTTAGATATATTCTAAGCGCTAGCTTTTTCTGTCAATCTCTTTTGTAGTTCAGTAGCCGGAATATAATCTTTTGGTAATTCAATGTTTTCAATTACTCCATAGCCATTAAAAGTTTGAACATTAGCACCATCTGCTGATCTGGTTGCTTCTACCCTTTGAGAAAGTACATCTATAGTAACTGCAAATGTAATTGGTTTTGAATCTGAATAATCATCAGGGTTCAAACTTTCAAACTGCGTCAATCCAACCATTTTACCGTACTCTTTTACCATTGATATATATTGTTTAGGGTTTAGCTTTACCTTATAGCTAACTTTTTTTCGGCCATCAAGAGAAGTTCTTTTAACGTCATTATAATCAACTTCATAGACATTGTTATCTTTTATTTGATTCAACATAGTTTGTCTATCTTGCTTACCCAAATCAGCAAACATAAATAAATTACCGATTGTTACATCTTGATACAATTCAGTTAGCTGATCATTAGATTCTGATTTATTTTCACCCCAAGTATTAAGAACTTCTCCAAAATCTAGTTTATTGCCTTTTGCACCCTTTTGATTAGTGTCAATTTTTGTGTATTTAATAAATTCAACATTAGGCTGACCAATGCTTTCAGTCACAATAACCGTCGAGCCATTATCCTGTGTAATTGTTGTCTTGCCATTAGTAATGTGTTGAGTCCTATTCTGTATTCTCATAATTTGCTCAAGCTTTTGGGAACCGTTATCTTGAGTGACGGTCCGAGTTACGCTTGCTGTTTTCAAGTTATTATTAAGCATTGAATTGAACAGGTTCTCGGGGTTATTTCTAACTTCTCGCCACCAAAAAACAGAAGAAAATGCAAATATTACAATTGATATAACAATTATGGCTTTTACAAGCAAAGCGTAGTTAAACTTCGAAAATGATTTATTAGATTTATTAATTTTCCCAATCATAGAGTTAATTGTATCAGTATTCACTACCAGATAACACCAAAACGGTATTTGTCACAACATTTAATATTTATCATCGTCAAGTATTTTAAATGAAAAACTGGACTATATGTCCAGCTGTATATTTGGTGGAGATACGGGGACTCAAACCCCGGACCTCTACGCTGCCAGCGTAGCGCTCTAATCAACTGAGCTATATCCCCGTTATTTACCAAAATATTTTACACAAAAAATAGAGATCTGTCGACAGATCTCTATCTCGTGCGCGCCCACCCTGCGGCGGGAGTTTGTTTTTTTTATTTTTGTTTCAAACAGTCGCCGCTGTGCGCACGATATAGCTTAAGCTTATAACAAATTATATTTTTGTCAATTATTAATAATTTTTAAAAAATCTTTTTCGTTTACTATTTTCGTTCCAAATTGCTCCGCTTTTTTTATTTTACTAGCTCCTACTTTTTCACCAGTAACCAAGTAATTTGTATCCTTACCTACACTATTCTGAAAAGTACCACCAAGAGATCTAATCTTTTCCGCTGCTAAATCTCTTCCCATAGATTCTAGTGTACCCGATACTACAAATTTAAACCCTAAAAGCTTTCCTGTAGTATTTTTGACTTCTTCAGGCCAAACACCAATTCTTTTGAATTTAGCCAATAACTCTTCGTTATCTGTATCAGCGAACCAGGCTAAAATTGATTCTGCAACAATCTCGCCAACTCCCTCAACAGACCTAAGATCATCATAAGTGACCGTTCCCAATGTATCTAGTCTTTTAAACTTATTGGACAAATCTACTGCAGTCTGTGCACCCACATGTCTAATTCCCAATCCATATAAAAACCTAGCTAAGCCGACGTTTCTTTTTTCATTAATAGCATTTATTAAGTTTTCTGCAGATAGTTCGGCAAATCTATCTAGCTTCAAAACATCTTCTTTACTTAGAATAAAAATATCGGCCAAATCTTTAACTAAACTAGCATCAACTAGTGCTTCAATATTTTTTTCTCCAAGTGTATCAATATCCAGAGCACCCTTGCTTGCAAAATGAATCAAAGCTTTCTTAAGTAGGATCGGTCCAGTAACTCCCTTGACACGATAAACCACTTCACCCTCAGGCCTTACAAACTCCAACTCAGGATATTGCCTAGAGAGTTCTTTTTCCATACTAAACGGACTAGAATGTTTTGGTCTTAATGACTCAATAATATTTTCTACTTGAGGAATAATATCACCAGCCTTATACACGATAACTGTATCACCAATACGAATGTCTTTTCGGGCAATCTCGTCAGCGTTATGCAAACTTGCATGCTTGACAGTTGTACCCGCTAGAATTACTGGATCAAAAACAGCTACAGGAGTAGCTGCACCTGTTCTACCAATGCTAATTACAATATCCTTAAGTATTGTCGTAGTTTGTTCAGCTGGATACTTATATGCTACAGCTCCTCTGGGGTTTTTACCTACAATACCTAATTCTTTATAGATACTTCTATCGTTAACTTTTATAACAAGACCATCGGTGTTAAACGGCAAGTCGTGTCTTTTAGTTTCCCACAGTTCGACAAAGTTCATAACTTTTTCCAAGCTAGTAAATACACTTGCCTGCTGATTTACAGCAACGCCCAAACTACTAATAGCCTCGTAAACGCTAATATGAGAAGGCAAAAGCTCAAAATTTTCGCTAACTAGATCATATGCCCTAAATTTGAGGGGTCTTTCGGCAACTAATTTTGGATCTAGCTGTCTAATTGTGCCTGCAGCCAAGTTTCTAGGATTTGCAAATATTGGAAGTCCTTTTGCTTCCCTTTCGTGATTTAATTTTTCAAAATCTGTCTTATAGATTAAAATCTCGCCACGAATTTCACACTTACCTGTAAGTAATTTTTCAAAACCCTTAGCTTTTCTAAGTCGCAAAGGAACATTCTGAATCGTTCTAACATTTTGAGTAACATCTTCGCCAACATAACTATCACCCCTTGTTACTGCTTGAATAAACTCTCCATCTTGGTAAATTAGAGCACACCCTAATCCGTCCATTTTAATGTCAGTAAAGAACTCGTGAGTATTGCCAGGTAAAAGTTTATCGACTCTTTTTATCCAGGATTCAATATCATCTTTGCTAAAAACATCATTTAAACTAAGCATCCTTGATGAATGACTAACTTTTTTAAATTGACCTAAAAGCTCACCCCCAACTCTTTGAGTAGGAGATGTTTGCCTCACAAGATCAGGGAAATCATTTTCTATAGTCTTCAACTCTTGAATTAAACCGTCATACACTGCATCTGAAACAGTTGGATTATCTAGGACATGATATTCATAGGAATACTGGTTAAGTAATCCTATGAGGCTTTCAACTCTTTTAGCGGCATCCTGACTACTCATATAAGCTCCCTATATAATCTATACATATATCCGTGTGCGATTACTAAACCAGCCATTGTCAAAAAAATAAATATCCATTGGGCTACGGCTGTTAGATATAAAAGAATAGGGATCATTATGACGGCACCCATAATTAGAAAACTAAACGGTAAGAAAATAAATTTTCTTATAACCATAAATCTTCTAAATCTAATAAGTTCTTTTGCTGATCGAAGTGCTTGAAGAGGAGTAATATCTGGTAATGTAACAATATATAGAGCAAAAACTGAAGAACTTAACAGGTAGATCGTTAGAACAAAAAGCAAGAATACGAAAAACATCCAAATAACTCTTTCTGAGAAAGATGCAGCCAGGCCTTGGGATATTGCTGCACTATAAATTGAAGTTCCGAGTAATAATGGAAGTAGTTGTAAGCCAATTACTAAAATTACTAAAATAAAAGGCACGAAAGGCGTCATGGATTTATAGAATGAATCCTTGAGTGTAATCTTTGATTTTGCGTAGGTTTTTCTAAGTGCCCATATAGAAACAAGACTTATTATTACAACTAGTAGGGACTGATAGACACTTCCCGCTTCACTTACCGAGCCTGATGCACCTCCAGTTAATAAAACACCAAATAAACTAATACCCACACCGAGTTGCCCTCCAGCACCATTAAAAACCTCTTGGAATGATTCTTTTAATACAGAATAATCTGCCGTTCCTATTGAACCAGTTACTAAAATAACACTAACTCCAAAATATATAAGAGAAATACTTAGGAAAAGTTTTTTGTGATTATAGAGGTGTTTTAAGTTTCCTTTCATAATACTAAAAGCACTCCCAATTGGTTTTCGTGAAACTTTTATTTGTTTTTTAACTTTACGTTTTTTGAATTTAGATACTTTAAGCTTACGGCTAATATCTATTTTTTTATTATTTTTATTAGTCATCTAGCTAAGATTTTCCAATTGTCTAAGCTTTTTAACTCTATCTTCAATTGGCGGATGAGTACTAAACATACTAGCTATCTTTTTCCCTTTCAATGGGTTAGCGAAAAAAAGGTGAGCAGTTGAAGAATTCTGCTTCTTCATTGCGCTTCCCGACTTTGCTATTTTTTCTAGGGCACTAGCGAGACCTTCTGGATACCTCGTAATCAACGCACCTGTTGCATCGGCTAAGTACTCCCTTTTTCGAGATATTGACATTTGTATAAGCATGGCTGCAAAGGGTGCTAAAATTGCACCAATTATTCCCACTATGAAACCTATTTGGTTAGTATCGTCATCATCTCTAAACCATGCCATTCTGAGCATAATGTCTGCAATTATTCCAATAACCGCAACCAAAGCAAAAGCTATCATCGATACACGAATATCATAGTTTTTTACATGACCAAGCTCGTGAGCCATTACACCTTGCAACTCAGCATCACTCATAATATCTAATAGACCAGTAGTTACTGCCACAGAAGCTTTATTGGGATTTATGCCAGTGGCAAATGCATTGGGAGCTGGATCTTCCATAATATAAACTTTAGGCATAGGTAAACCTTCTGTTATGGCTAAGTTTTCGACTATTCTCCAAAGTCGTGGATTATCTTTCTTTTCAATTTGATGCGCCCCATTGATTGCCAACGCAGTTCTTGAAGACATCATAAAACTGAAAAACGCATATACTACTGCACCGATCAAAACGTAAACCGTAACGAATTGATCACCTATATAAAGTCCAAAAAGCCAACCAAGAGCACCAACCAATATGACAAACAAGAACATCATAAAGACGGTTTTTCTCTTGTTGGCTGATATTTCAGAGTACATAACTTACAATCTTAGTGAGTGAGCTAAGTTAACTTAAGTTAAAAGCTAACTTCTGATGGTTTACTTATATTTGCTGCTTCAGCTTCATCGACATCGAAGAATTCTCGCTCTTTAAACCCAAACATTCCTGCAAATATATTATTTGGAAAAGTCTTAACCTTAATATTTAGGTCTCTAGATGAACCATTATAAAATCTTCTAGCTGCTTGAATTTTATCTTCTGTATCAACTAATTCCTCTTGTAGGTGCTTAAAATTTTCACTTGCCTTCAAGTCAGGATAGGCTTCTGCAACAGCAAATAAGCTTTTCATTGCTGACTGGAACATATTCTCGGCTTTGCCGGTTTCTGCAGGTCCTTTGTCGCTTGCTTCCATTACAGCAGATCGAGCCTTTGTTACGTCTTCAAACACTTTGCTTTCGTGTTTAGCGTAACCTTTAACAGTATTTACAAGATTAGGTATTAAGTCCGCACGTCGTTTTAGCTGTACAGTTATATCGCTCCAAGCTTCATCTACTCTTACGTTAAGTTTTACTAAGCCGTTATATATCGCAATCAACCAGATTATAAATAGTCCGGCTACTGCTAAAACAGCGATTAAGGCAATGCTCATGAATTAATACTCCCTCTTATATTTATATTCTAAGTATAACCTCTTAATCAGGTCAATTACAAACAAAAAAACTAGCTTTTTGCTAGTTTTTTAACCAATCCTTATATTTGGTGGGCGAGGAGGGACTCGAACCCTCAAGGCTTATTCAGCCAACGGATTTTAAGTCCGTCGCGTATACCAGTTCCGCCACTCGCCCACATCGATTATAGATTATACAATATGTCTGCAAACTACAAGTATAGTATAATAATACTATGAAGATTTGTACTAAGTGCAAACAAGCAAAAACAGTTTCAGACTTTTTTGTCAAAGACAAGACTCGTGGTAAATTACACACTCAGTGTAAAAACTGCTATAAAGTCCAAAGACAGCATTATTACTCAGAGCACTATGAAAAATACAGAGATGAATACAGGAAAAGAGCTAAAGAGCGACGCACAAAACTAAAAACCGAATACAGAAATAACCTGTTAGACTTTTTGAGTGATAAGTCATGCGTGATCTGTAAAATATCTGACCCTGTAGTACTCGAGTTTGACCATATAGATCTAAATACCAAGTCTTTCTCGATTTCGCAGTCAGTAAAACTAGGATATAGGTGGGATAGAGTTTTGGCAGAAATTGATAAGTGTCAAGTTATGTGTGCAAACTGCCATAAAAGAAAAACATCTCGAGAATTTGGATGGTATAAAAATCTAACTGGAGGCACCGAGCGGATTTGAACCGCTGTACGAGCTTTTGCAGAGCCCTGCCTAACCCCTCGGCCACGGCGCCATAAATATTTGCTAGACAGATTATATTTTAGCAGAAATATTTTATCTGTAATCTATTAATCAAAAATAACGCATTGGTTTTCTAGCAACAATAACCCCACTACTCTCAACCTCTACAGCTTCATAGCTACTTGAAAGGCCTAGAAACCTTAGTGATACCGAGCCGAAATTTCTATATTCTTCTGGCCGCCAAATTGCTCTACTAGCCCTATCTACAAAAGCAAATGGTTTAATTAGTCCTTCGTCTGTACTAAAAATTACTAGACCTGTATTTCTAATTTCATCGTTATCATCACACACTGCATCCTTTGAAGTAGGAAAAAGTACAAGTTCTTTATCTGATCCATGCTTCAAAGCCACCAAGTCAAACGCTCCATGAGAATCGTCTGAAAGTTTAACAACTCCACCTTTTTGGGGCATTTTTCCGTTAATAATAGAAAGAGCAGCATCTTGTGGTTTATTTACTTTGACACTTTCTAGTTCGATTAGACCAGACTCAATAGCGGGCAAGTACGGTATGTATGATTCTTCAGGATTTGCTGAAGGTCGTCCTAGTTTATGTGGTATTTCCAATTATTCTCCTTTATTTTTAACTACAAGGTTATAGATTATAACAGTCTATTCCCTTAAGTCTAATCTATCTGCCTGAACATCTACTGATAATGTGTTTTCATTCGAAGGCTTTATAATTTCGCCGTTATAAGTAAACTCTAAGGTTAGATCAGAGTCGGCTATTTCAAGTATTTTGCCACCAATATTCTGGTAAGTAGAAGCTGCTGATTGCGCCAACTGAATGCCAAGTTCACCGTCGTTTAGGGCTAAAAGTTCGCTTGGATTTTGTACTTCTGTTTGTTCCCTGAATTCAGAAGGTCCTTTATCAGTGATAACACCAAAAGCTTTAGTTTCATCTTTAAAAATACCTTGTCGACCGACTATATTAGCTTCACAAACCTTTTTGGCATCAGGCAAAGATATAGTCTGTTCATCAACAACTATATCGTTTTCCTCAAGCTCTACAATTATCCTTTTGCCTTCTAAACTAATGTTTGTTCCATCTTCTTGTGAAATCATGAAAAAGTTTTGATATCCTTTAATATCTCCTTCACACTCTGCGTTTCCCCACCAAAAATTATATTCTGATCGAACATCTGCAGACGATAGAACTTGACCAGTAGCTACAGTATCTTTTGTGCTGACTGCTTGCCTAAAACCATCAATATCAAACGATTCTTGAGGTTTAGGAGCAACTTCAGCTGTAAAATTAACCGCCCGATATCCTGCATAACTACCGACCGCGACAAGAACGGCCAGACCAATTCTTTTAATTTTTTGCATTGCACCAAGTTTATTACGATGCTCATGCAACACTGTAACTACTTCTGGTTGTCTTACATCACTATCTCTATGTTCTGATGGCAGCTCTTGAAATTTTGACTGCGGTTGATCAATAACATACCTTCCCATTCCTTCAGGTGTTATTTCATCTTGATCATAAGGTCTATGTGCCATATTTATTCTCCTCGCTCAGTTTCAGTTGGAACATTATTAAAATCAATCTGATAAACTGTTTTTCCTTCACGTTCTTCAGACTTAACATTACTTGTCATCCAATTATCAAGAGATTGTTCATTTACCTTAAAAATTATTTCTCCACTTTCGGTTTCTTCCTTTTCAGTAAACCAGACTTCATATACCTTTCTAGCACTTTGTTCACTAAACCAAATTTCTTCCTGTTTATTTTCTGTCTCTTCTGGAGTTTCATTTGATTCATTTTTTTCAAATTCAGTAATAGGCTTATTATCTGCAGAATCTTGTTCTTCTGGTGTATCTATAGTTTCTACAGGTTTATCGCTGGACGGTTCTACTGGCACAGCCGGTTGCGCTAAAGGTGCAGTATTTATTGGTTCAGGAGTAAAATCCATCTTTGAAACTTCATCTAGAATTCTTTTAGCCATTTCTCGATAGCCATCTGGACTAGGGTGAAGACCATCGCTAAGTGATAATCCATCTCCCGGATTAATAACTTCAGACCCTGTTTCTTTAGCTACGTTCATAATAATTTCATTTCTGGAATGTCTATATTTAACTTGTGAGAAAATTAATGGCATCACGACTTTTGCGTCAGAAACTTCATGTATTCTTGCAATAGCTTTTCGTAGATTTTGCTCAAACTGTATCTTTTCTTCAAAGTTTGTTCCATAAGCTAAATAAACAACATCTGCATCCTGGATTTTTCCTGCGGTAATCAACCCTTCAATTGAATCCATTCCGCTATCCTGTCCTCGAGATAAGGGTCTACCCCCCCTGGCATTAAGTGCAATTACATTGACGCCGAAATCAATATCCATTTCTTGAATGTTTGCATGATTTTCATCAAGCCCAACAGTTAAAGAATCACCAGTTAAAACCAAAATTCTGTTCTGTGAAGGTTGGCTACGTTGTGATCCAAACCCAAGACCAATTGCAACGCTAATAGCTCCAAGTTGCTTATTGGGCTTTCCTTGTACGGAGTTTGGTTCACCCCAACTGTCTCTTGAGTTTGACTTACTGTAATTCCCTTTGTTTGGCCAAAGCATATTTTCGTAACCAACTAGACCATTCATAACATAAGGTGATTCTTGAGGGGTCATTTCTCTGCCAATATAATCTTTGGCATTTTTATACATGTTGCCTCTGTTGTAAGCTAGAAACGCATACTGAAGCTGTTCATTTGTCATATTCGAAGAAACCTCGACACCGTAAATACTATTAGACATTAACTTGAAGTGTTCAGCTGCATTTATTCCGTTTTCTAGCAAACTTGAACCAATAGGTGTGTCATGATCTGGATTAATACTACCGATTTTTTCGCCAGCAAACATAGAAGCATCAGACCTATTTCCTCCTTCTCGATTATGAAGTGCGGCCATTAATTGCCATGGAACCCCAGTCTGTTTCTCTATTTCTTGATACACTGACTTCAGCTCTTCAATCTTTGGCATAAATCCATCTAATACTTTTACTGCATCAGGACTAAGTTCTAAAGTAAGATTTTCATTTGAATTAACAATTTCTTCTTTTGATTTTGGTATTATTGATATACCCTCTACACCTAAGCCTGCGTTATAGTCTGCTGAAATTTGGCCACGTAGTTGATCTAGGTTTCTCTCCGGTCTATCGCCGCCTTCAGCAAAATCCTTAAGATCTAAATCTTTTAGTGGTGGAGCAACATTTATATGAATGTGATTACTGTGATTATCATGAGGGACTACCCTATCAGGAGTGTCTGGCTTACTATATAAAATCTTTCCTGTAATAGACTTTCCCTCTATGTGAGAACTAGCGATAAAATGTAGCATCAAATTATCAAGACCTTCATCGTGAACGGGATTAGATATTTCTTGATCCATTCCGCCTACTGTATGATTGATCCAAAAAACTGGGCCATTAGCTATCTCATGTCCTTCAATCAACTCACATTCTAAAACTGAAGTTATGTCGACCTGAGAACCAAAATGAGAAACATGATCTTTATCGGCTGACAAATCACCAACTCTTATACAAGAATCTCCATACTTTTCTGAATACTCTTCATTCGCAGTAATAGATTGATTATATGCATAAGCAGTAGCGAGGGTTAAGGCAACAGTATTGCTAGTAGCCATTCTCTCTTTATCTGGCGCACCTTGTGAAAATTCGTATTTTAGCCCATCGATATTTAATAAGTTTGCTGGTGGCATTACACGAATCGTTCCATTCTCTAGATCACCGGGCAGGTCATACCTTGGTTGGAATATTGGTGAATTTGCGATCATGTGGGTTAGTGGACCTAAATCTCCACCTGTTTTGATTGCATGTTTTAAAGTGTCTTCAATAGCGATAATTTCCGCAGAAAATTTTTCTTCAGGAGTTGTCGGAAACTTTGGCTTTTCCACTTTTGGTTCAATGACAACTTCAACTTTTGATAAATCGGGTCTTTGTGCTTCCATTGTTGCGGCTATTAGTTCTTCGTCAGAAGATTTCATAGCCTGTCCTATATATTTTATTTTATTACCATCAATAACAACTTCAGTTTCTGGTACACCTAAAAGTTGTTCTGCAGCTATCTCGGATAGTTTTATATCTTGGTTTTCAGGGCTAAAGGTAACTTTGGCATTTTTATCACTTCTATCGACAATAAGTTCAGTACCTATAACACCGTCTGGCCCCATTGCTTGTTCGGACCTATTGTTACTGTCTGTAATAATATTTAGACTTGAAAATAAAGTAGCCACAGCAACACTAGCAACAAGCACTTTTCTAGGAACTTCACCAGTTTGCTCAACAATACTACTAAATACATATTTAGTTGCATTTATTCCATTCTGTAACTCTTCAGCTACTCCGTATGGAGTCGCAAGCATTTGCTGTATACCACTTTCACCATCTGGTACCATAAAAGTCTCTCTAGCAGCTAGTCTTAGTCGCTCTCTAGTTTCACTTAAATCTTCTTTAAGAATTTCATATGCACTTCTTTTCGAGGCAGGACTAAAGTGTCCTTTAATATCTCCATTTTTGGGTATTTGTACAAAAGGTAAAACTAATCTTGGTTCTCCAGAGTCTTTCCAACGAGGTTGTTCTGGAATAAATGGCGCGTTCTCAATTTCCGTAACGCGGAGATTAACTGCTCTTGTTACTTCTTCAACAATCCGATCATATTCATCAGCAATATGTAAGTCTGGTTTTTCAGACATAGTTATAATACCTTTCCTCTCGTAAACAAGGCTGTTAATTTAATAACAAGCGTATCTAGAGTTAGACATGCATCTTACATTATTTTTGCTTTTTTGTCAATACACTTATGTATTAGGATTTAATTTGGTTATCTGTTCGCTTTTGTTATATAATTAACCGAGATAAATAAAAAAAGAAAAAATGCCAAAAACATCAAGAGCTAAAAGCAAATCAAAAGTCAAAGTTAAAAAATCTAAAAAAATACATTTTTTAATTTTCTTTTTAATTTTTGGAATAATTGGTGGAATTTTCTTGTTATTAAGCACCAAAGCAGCCGCTCCATATGTAACCGACCCTATCCATCGAGCAGCCTGCATAGAAAATACGCCCAGTAAAACATCAGTTAGGCCGGGAGAAGTATTCACTGCAAAAGTTAGAATTAAAAACGTTGGATCGTCTACATTTGCTGGTGCTTTTGGAATAGCTCTAGCAGAATTCAGAACAGGACCAGAAGTCTGGAATGCTAGTGGAAAAAACTTATCTACTAACGTCACGCCTGGAAATATTGCCACATTCAACCT
>JBGSIS010000002.1:0-75480 GCA_041742395.1 Saccharimonadales bacterium (SeqCode) | reverse complement strand
GAACAGTTAGGGATGGAATGCAGAGGATTTCAGATAAATATGACTGGGTTGATATGTTAGAAACTGATGACGATCAACCATTTTATAATGATCATATTCACTTGAATGCAACGGCTCAGCTTAAGACGGGCGAGAGAATGGCAAAAATGTATAAGCAGCCCTTTTACCATACAGGTGCAGATCAGTGTGTATCTCCAAGTTCTTTAAATCTAAAAGTTGATGATTATGACTGTGATGGAGTAGTAAATACTCAAGAAGACTTAGGCAGAGGTACTAATCCTGAAACCAACCAGACTTGTCCTTATTCAATTAACGGGGCTATTCAGACTCTTAATTACACCCAAAATAACGGTAACTTAGGCGATGACGATACAGATTGCGATGGATTCCCAGACTATATGGACAATAAAAATAATCAACTTGGAAGCGGATTAACGGGTGTCTAAGCGCAGATTTAGAATTAAAAAGATCCATGTCTTAAGACTTAAGACAAAAATTAATAGTATTTATAATGCATCTAAAGCTCGATTAATTAGAATTTATAATAGTAGCTCCGCCTGGGCATCAATTTTTTCAGTTTTATTGTTATTTAGTACCTTAATGTTTTTTAATTATCTAGACAATAAGCCAAAAGACAACGGCCCTGGAGTATTATCTGTAACGGCAAATTCTGAAATTGAAAATACAAACCCTTCGCCACCCGCTCCAAACAGTGCTCAAAACCTAGATGTACTTAAATGGCAAAAAAACATAGATTTCACAAATCCAGATACTGAGTCTAAGACTGAAATAATAGAAGAAATACCCGATAATCAAGAATATCAATCGGGTACATTGGATTTACCTCCAGGTTGGTCGGCAAGTTATGCGGTTGTCGATAATCCATCAGAAAATGATTTTACGACAAACGAACCGGTCCCTGCCTCGACTGTTAAGTCAATAAAATTAACTTACAGTACAATAACAACACACAAACCCGTTTCGCAGACTGTACTTACTAAACCGTTAGATCAAGAAGAGATAATTTCCCCTCCTGGCATGACTAACCCAAGAACACTTACTACTCAAGAATACAATGATAAGTTATTTATTATTTACAAAGCAGTTGATGTTTCAGATGGCGTTAATGATGCTCAAGACATGACCATAAATTGCTTAGACTTAAAAACGTATCAAATATGTGATGGAAGTGAATTTGGGGTTACTTTTCCTTCCTATATGTCAAGTTCAGCTGGAACAAAATTCGGTAGTCCTCCTAAGGATATATCTACACCAAAAGTAGCCCGGCTTGCGTTTGATGATGGCACCTACGGCCACGAAGGTTACTTGTATATACCTGCCCAACAGGGCAATAATTATGGAGTCAATTGTTTGAATTTAAAATTAATGGAAAATTGCGGTTTTATCACAGTCGGTTCGAGTACAGCTCCGTCTCAGCCTAGTGGCGAAAATCCAACATTGATAAGTGGTTTTGCTCAGGACGGTAGTAAACTTTACGGTCACGCAAACCCAAATAATGGAGGAGTCTACAACACTCGTCACTTAGAGTTATTCTGTATAGATATGCAGACCGTAAGTAAATGTTCTGACTATTCATCTACTTTGGTCACCCAGATTCCTGCACTGGACATGGCCGAACATCAAGACCATTTTTTCACTACTGGTCAGAACTTAATTGTTGGCAATAACTACTATTTTATGATGAACTACGATGAAGCTAATCTTACGGTTAATAATATTGGAGTTGATACTCAAACTTTTTTTGGAAACAGGGTAATATGCTTCGATTTAGTAACTAAGTTACCGTGTGCTGGTTGGGCGTCAGGAAATGTTAAATATAGAGCTGATGAGTTTGTTAGCTGTGGATTTTTATGTTTCAATACGGTCGTTTACAACGAAATGGTGTATGGTAGAAAGTTAACTGAAATAGTTTGGGGTTTCCCGCCTGCTCCTCTTATACCTGATTATGACTACCCAAGAAGTTTATTTGTTTGGAAGGGAACAGATGGAACTGACAAGTCTTTATGTGTGATAACGGGCTCATTTTTAGGTACGGTAGACCCAGGCATAAATTGTTTGAATTTTAATGATGGAACTAATTTTGATGATGGCACAAACGTTCGACCTCCAGGTATGCTACCGTCACAGTGGTTAAGTGTTCCTTGGGAGCCAGGACCTGCTATCACCACAACCAGCGAATCGGGAAATAACAAATTCTATCAGTCATACTATTTACCAGCCAATAATGCACTATTACCCGCTAATTCTAAGTCTGCAGTATTATGTTACGACTGGACAACTCAGGCCCCGTGTTCTGGATTCCGTTTTCCTCATTATTGGTATGAGGTAAGAGAGAGCAATGCGCTTGATTCAAGCTATGTACCTGATGGTAAGTGTATGATTGGCGTTAGTGGTTATGACTTTGCTTGGTCATTTGACGCAAATACAGGTGAATCTCCATGTAGGCATGTTCAGAAGACCGTTACAATAACACCTCAGACTGACTTAGATAATGCATATTGTGATGGTCAATCAAGAACTTCAGGTTGGGGTAAATTAAAATTAGATAAATCTAGTCTTTACGACTATAGATATTTCAGAGTTACTGTCAAAGACAAAAGTGGAAATGTTGTCGGTACTTTTAACAATGTTGACCTAAAGACAGAACCCGAGGGACACTTAGATATTTCTTCGATTGCGTTATCTGGCAATACTGATGAACTCATAGTAGATATTGAAGCTGAACTGGCTAATACTGCGCCATGGGGGGATGATCCAGATACTGTAGCATTTGACGCTAATGTACCTTACTTAACAGTCGAAATGAGTGGAGATCCGGCACAGTATTGCTACCAAACATCTATTGTTAACGAATGTGATATTTCTTCAGCCTTTACTACCACCAACGTTACTTCAGAGCTGGAATACGACATACTTGAAGATACCAACATAAGCAGTATTCCTGTAATTCAGCCCGAAGAAACTCAATGTTTTAAGGATCTAAAGATAAATGTTACAGCTGACAAGTCAATCGTGAAACCCGGTGAACTGGTTACGTACACGTTAACTGTGGAAAACAAAGCAAATATTGATCCAGGTTCTAGAGGTGCTATTTCGGGAGCTGACATTGAGGCAACTATTCCAAGCGGAACTACACTTTACGATTCGGGTGGAGGTACTATAGTTGGCGGAAAAATTAGATGGGGTAATGAGTCTTTTGCTCCAAGGCAGTCAAAGCCAAAAACACTTACTTTAAAAGTGAACGGCGGGTCAACAGCTAAAATTAATACTTATCAGCTCTTTGCAAGTGCCGTAGGAAGTACTCGACTAGCACAAGCTAGTCAATCTATCGATTTTACTGCAGAAGTTATTTACGGTGGTGATGTCTACCAGACAGACAATTCAGTTGTTTTAAGTAGTGTTTCTGTCGACACTACACCTGTTGACACAGGCGGCGGCGGAGATACTGGCGGTGGAACTGACACAGGCGGCGGAACAAACAATAATCCACCTGCAGAAAATACCACTACAGAAGAACCGGCTCAAAATACAACTGAAGAACAACCCACTCAGCCAGTAACTGGACCCATAAACACAGATAATGGACCTAACTATGACCAAACACAACAGCCATCGTCAGTTGTAGCAAGAATTGCCACAGGAATAACCAACGTTTCAAAGGTTGTAGTTCAGCCAATACCTGTGCAAGTGGCTAAGCCATTACCATATATTTTTATTGCAATTCTAGTTATTCTTTCATTCGTCTTCGCTTATGAAGCATACAGGGAAATAAACTTGAGAAGTAAAATAAAGAAAGTATTCGCTAAATACAATCAAACAGAAGGATTGAGAAGTGATTATTTGAAACTAATATCACATTATCTGAATACTCCTATATCATTAATGAAATCAACATTAGAGTTAATGCAGAACGAGCATGCTGCATCAGATACCACTTTAGATAAAATTAAAAGTGCCATCAACAAATTAACATTACATGTCTCTAGTTTGATTGATGAGAGTAAACTGAACACTGAATTAGAGAACCAGAGTAAATCGATGTTTGGTTCGTCTAGTTCAAATAAGACTTTCAGATTCTGGGTAATAGTTCCAATATCCTTAGTATTTGCATTTTCATTATTCGCAAATGCATTGTTTGTAGCAGGAGATAAGTATGATCCGTCTGCTTCTAACTTCTTGATGCAGTTGGTATTTTATGGACTTAGTTCTGTTGCCTTAGTTTTCGCATATACAAATTATAAGAATCAAAAGTTTGCTACATTTGCAGCTGACAAAGAATTGAATTATGAAATTGCACTAATTAAATCTCAAGAAACTTTTATCAGGAATGCTAGTGCTACCCTGGAAAATGACGCACTTGAACTTAAATATTCTTCTAAAGAAATAATTAACATGCCAAAAGGTGATATTTTCAGTAAAGGCTTAAAGTCGATTGACGAAATGTCTCATCGTTTAGCTTATATAAGTGATATAACAAAGTTTGCTGGAACTAAACTTTTGGACCCTACAACAATTAATTCCATAACCGACCAATTAGCAAACAATTACGGTGAAATTATGAAAATCAAAAAATTAACCTTCACTAAAACTATAGACAAGAATGTACATATTAGGGTTGATGAGCAAGGCTATAGGCAGCTTGTAAGCTCTTTGTTGAATAACTCCATTAAATTTACCAACGAAGGTGGAAAAATAGACTTATCAATAAGTAATGTATTGGGAGATAAAACTAAGATAATAGTCAGTGACGATGGTGTTGGTATTAATAAGGATAAATTAGATAATTTATTCACTCCGTTCGGAAGAGGTACGGGAGTCTTAAATTATGACTATGAAGGTATTGGACTAGATCTATACACTGATAAACTAATTGCTGAACACAACGGCGGAAACATAGAAGTTGAATCAAAAGAGGGTAAGGGAACAAAAGTAATAATTACTCTGCCAGCTAAACTTTAGATTTTACTGGATTCCTAAGTAGGGCGGAACTGCTGAACTTGCATAAAACATATCTTTGGATAAATACTTTGATTCACCGGATATATTACTAAATCCCCTATCTATATCTTCGTCGCTCATAGTCTTTGACGTATCATTTGCAATTAAAAACCCAAAAGATGTCAATTGGTATGTTGGTATTACTGCGGTATGTAGACTAACGTTTCTAAATACGTTTTTTAGTCTAGGGATCATAGTTTTAGCTTCTTCGGGCTGAATAACTAATGAACTGCAGTGTGTTGATAGAAAACCGTCTTCACTTAAACGTTCTTTGACTTGGGCATAAAACGACTCTTCATATAAATCTGCCGCTGGGCCTCCTGGTATAGGGTCTGTTAAATCCATGGCAATCAAATCAAACTGCTCTGTACTATTTTCTATATAATCTTTTCCGTCTTGGATTATTATCTCTACTCTTGGATCATCTAAGGCGCCATCTGCTATTGACGGTATGAAAGTTTGACAGGTATCAATTACTGATTGGTCAATTTCGACCATGACTATCTTCTGGACACTTTTAATCCTAAGTGCCTGCTTAACTGCCCCACCGTCACCTCCTCCAATAATAAGTATATTTTTTGGATTACCATGTTTTATTGCAGGCAGAGTAATCATCATTTCGTGATAAATAAACTCATCTTTCTCAGCTACTTGAATTATTCCATCTAGAGTTAGCATTCTACCGTAAAATGGAGTATCAAAAATTTGAACATGACCAAAATCGGATTTTTGATCATAAATAACGTCACTGATTTTAGAAGAAATTCTTAGTACTGGATCGGAGTAGGGTAAGGTGGCTTCAGTAAACCATTCGTTATTATCATCTAGATTAGGTATCTTTTCCATAGTTTCTTCCCCTTATAATTTTACTAGTTTCTACTTTGGTTGGTTTTAGTTTATCTTCAAGATAGTCTACGGCTGCTTGTGGGTTCATATTATGACCACATGTAAATACGTCAATAGCAACGTAATCGTATTCTGGCCATGAATGCAGAGAAATGTGAGATTCGGCTAGTAAGACCATTACAGTTACTCCTTGTGGTTCGAATTTATGTGAAGATACTCCTAATATTGTAGCGTTTGCAACGTGACATGCATTCAATAATACATTCTCGAGTTTTTCTACGTCATCATCTAAATTCTTACAGTTCCACATATCAGAAACTAAGTGTCTTCCAACATGATTCTTATCTTCAGTATGTTCTTCTACTAAACTTAGTGATTTTTTACTTTTCATTGTTTACCTTTCTTGAAACAAAAAACACCCCACTAGACAATCTGATCTAGAGAAGGGTGTTTAATTTAAAAATGTTCAATAAATTATGCCTGAATTATATCAGATAATTAATTATTATTAGCATCTTGAAATTTATTGTCATTCTTACGTTTTGAAATTCTGCGTCTTGTGGCTTTTATACCACGCAATAATCCAAAAATTCCAAGAGATACTGCGGTACCTATAATTGTTCCTTCAACAGGGTTTTCTATCCAGTATTGAACACTACTAGTTGCAGCTTCGCGTGCTTGTTTGTACGGAGGAATATCAGTAGTCCATAGTGCTATACCGAGCCCATAAAATGCTGCTTGACCAAATCTTCTTAACTTACTTGATTCAATACCAAGAGTGTTGTTTACTTCGACGGCACTTGTAGATCCTGCCCATGAAGCGTAGGTTAGAGCACCTATTTCTTTAATGGATTTAGTTATCATGGAGGGGTTATCTTTGTTAAATTCTGAACTATCTTCATTGGTATTGAATATTTTTATTGCTTTGCCACTTACTCCATACTCTATGGATGTAACACCTAAACCAACTGCGGGAGCTACCACAGATGCGGGTATATTATACTTATCTTGTAAAAAAAGCCCTGTGGCTACACCACCAACCCAAACTGCATTATCAAAGTATCTTAATGCTGCAAATGCTAAACCTTGTTTTGCGTCTTGAACTTTACTATGTTGCTGTTCAATCACCTCCGAAGAATCAGGTAAATTCATAAATATATTATATCAAAAAACAACTAAAAAATCAATAGTATGATATTGACAAATACAGAGAAATTTGATACTATAATAAAATTATGATTCAAAGTCATGAAATACCCCAGGAACATACAGAAATAAATATTCACGAAATAAGACAGTTGCATACAGACGGGGTATTTTACACTGGAAAAGAAGTAGACTTTACAGAAGAGACGAAACAACAAATCGTTAGTAGTTATTCCAGGGTCGCCGAAAGGTCATTAACAAATCAAGGCCCACAATCGATAAGAATAGAACAGGAAGAGTTGTTGTCTTGTTTAGATGATGCAGAGACTATTTATACAACTATCAATATTGATGGTGAGATAGTTCCTTTTCCTGTGTTTATTCCAATTAGAAACATGCCCGGTTCATTTGATGAGAGCTTTCACGAAGAAAGACTTGGCATCAAAAAAGATCAAGATGACTTTAACGGTATATTTTTCTTTGCTGGCACAGAAGAAATAATTAGCCAAATTGATTCTTTTAATAAAGACACACTTAGCTCAATAAGGTCAGTAATTGTCGAGTACGAAGACAGGGATGTTGAGCTTTATGAAGAACTAAAATTAAAACTTTCAAATGGCGGCATACTTACTCAAGAAGACAATTTTATTGATGAAAAAAATGGCACCCCAGCTTCACTAAATCATTATATTGGTCGTGCATACAGAGCCGAAGATATTGAATTTAATAATGAACCCAACTCTAGACTTATAGATGTATTCAACAGGGATGTAAACGAAGGTAGGATAGAAAAACGCCCATATAATGGAGCAAGCATAGTTTCTCCTGAAGAATTTGCTATAGATTCAAAACTACAGGATGATCTATGGAGATTTAGTGAAGACCAGTTTAATGGGCTTACAGAGAACTTTCCAATTATTCAAGAACCAGATAGGGAAGAGTTTGTATCTATACTCTCAGACCCAGGAACAACTAACGTTGTTTATTTTTATGAAGGCAGACCCGTAACTTCTTGTGTATTTATTGAAAATATTGATAATTGCAATTGGTTAAGACCGGATTATTTTGATGATTATTTTAATGAGCAGCAAAGGGCATATTTTCCATATTTAGCTACACATCCAGATTTTACATCTCACGGATTTGCTTCTGCGACTGTTGAGTTATTGGATGATTTAGTCTTTAGATCAGGAAATCCATTTAATATTCTATTTGAATGTACAAACGTATCAAATGACAGTGTTCCTAATTTAGTTGAGACCGCTATAAAACTAGATGGAAAGCTAAATGTTGACCTAGATATGATAGCTAAATATTATATAAAGTCATTAAAGATAGTCGATTAAATTTAATTCTTAGTAACACTATATCTTTTTTGATACCTACATGGATTCATGTGCTGTTTTTTAAATTTAATTCCTTCAATACCCATGTCTTCTTCTATATTCAGATATTGATATCCATTATTTTTAAGGTGCTCGCACACTCTAAACACTAAATAATCATATGAATTGACGAAGGTATGGTCCACTATTGCAATATGAGCTATGCCGAATTTTTTTTCGATAACTTTTGAAAATATACAAAAACCAATTATGCTGTTATTGAATTTTAAAATTGCACATTTAATGCCTAACAAACTAGACTTTAATAGCATTTTTTCGAGGTACTTTAATTGAGTTCCGGATGGATCATGATTAGTAGATCTTTTCTGTTCCCAGATATGCATAGAATTGACTAAAGATTTTATTATTAAGTCATCAATACTATCCAGTATTTCCATGTTTAAATTATTTCCATATTTTCTTGAAAAATTATTTATTGCTTGTCGATTTGACTTTAATTTTTTACCTCTTAAATTGCAGTATTCATTTAGATTAATTATATATTCGTCCAGATCTGTATCATTATTAATTTTAAATTTTGGATAGTTTAATAATAGTTTAGCTTGTTCTTCGTTTAACATTGAAACCTCATTATTTAAACTATTAGTAGTCTGGTATATAAATATATTATTGATCGTTTCGTTTAAATTTTCATTTCCAATTATAGCTATACAATTTCCTGGAATTGCAGGGTCATAAAGCTCAAGAACTAGATTATTGTTTAAAAAAGTGTATCTTGGCGGCTTAACTAATCTCCAATATGTTAGTAAGTAAGGCAAGCTTAAATCAGATCTGCATTCATCGTTTTCTCTATCTCTAATTATTTTATATATAGAGTTAGTTTTTTCTTCAGAAATTATACTAAATTCAATATTATTCATTTGTTGACGACAATTAAGCTTGTGTTGTTTATACTATTATCTGTATATGCTTATTTCTGCTTTCCCATACATTTTAACAGTTATTGTTACGGCAATAATAGTTCTATTTGTTTACTCAAAGAGAGAAAAAAGTATTTCTGACTATTTATATATAGTTTTTGCAGTAAATATTGGACTCTGGCAATTACTTTCGATTTCTTTTGAAAGTTTAAATCCGAGTAGTTTAATACTATGGGTAGCAAGGTTCGCACTAGTTACCGGTTCAATAGCCGCTTTGTTCTTCTATCTTTTTACATTGTTTTACCAACAGACTAGGCAAAGTGTTTCCAGATTTAAGGTTAATTTACTTACGGCTACCTTAATTATCGTTACAATCTTTACAATATTGCCAATTACAGTAACTGTAGTCGAAGGAAAGTTTGCTTATGGGCCTGGATACTTGTTTAGTACTGTATTTGCTCTAGTTTGTTATTTAATGGCTTCTTTTCGACTTTATAACGCAAAGAAGGGGTCGGTTTTAAACGCTAGAAGTCAGATTAATTTGATTCTGATAGGTATTGTGGTTGCTATATTGGGTAACTTGATTGTTAGCGGCATTTTTCTTAACGTTGAGAATGATTTAGTAGATTTGATTGCGCCAATATCAACGTTGGTTTTTTCTTCGTTGGTAGCATATGCAATTCTGAGGCATAAGCTGTTTGATATCAGTAGTTTTGTGGCGAGAGCTGTAGGTTATTCAGTTTCTATTGTATTTATTGCCACTGCTTCATTAGCTCTTTTAACAGTATTCTCTGAACTTTTGAGCGACTCTGCACTTTCAGAGTCTCAGCAAAGATTGTTGTTTGTATTTATAACAATAATTCTTGCAGTTTCTTTTTCACCATTTAAAAGATGGTTCGATAGACAAACACGAAGAGTATTCTTTAGAGATGCTTACGATACACAGAACTTACTAAATGACTTTAACAAAGCCATAGTATCTACGATTGACGCTGATCAACTTTTACCAAGAGCAGGTGCAGTTATTGAAGCATACCTAAAACCCGAGTGGGTTATTTTTGCAATCAGGGATACTGAAGAAGATAAAGTCAGGATTGTAGGGAAGTCAACAAAAGAGTTCAAGCTAAAGACAGTAGAGGAAATCAGGCATTTCGTTAAAAATATTAGCGAAAAGCTAGCTGTAACAGACTTGATAGAAGACAATAATAACTTAAAAGAAATTCTAAAGAATGCAGACATTGGCGCAGTTTCCAGAGTGACTACTGACATCAAAGTGGAAGGTAGTGGATATATCTTAATGGGCTATAAAAAGAGTGGTAACATGTATAACTCACAGGATTTGGGCGCATTAGAGATACTTTCCAATGAACTAGCCATAGCAATTCAAAACGCCCTTCAATTCGAAGAAATCCAGAAATTCAACATAACACTTCAGGATAAGGTCGATGAAGCCACCAAAGAGCTTAAAAAATCCAACGAAAAACTAAAACAATTAGATGAAACCAAAGATGAATTCATAAGTATGGCTTCTCATCAACTCAGAACACCGCTTACATCAGTAAAAGGCTATTTGAGCATGGTTATAGAAGGTGATGCTGGTGATTTGACTGAAATGCAGAAGAAGCTTCTGGATCAAGCATTCATTAGTTCTCAGCGCATGGTTTACCTTATAGCTGATTTATTAAATGTGTCTAGATTACGAACAGGCAAGTTTATTATTGATTCTAACGAGGTTAATCTAGCCGAAACAGTAGAGGGGGAAGTTAGTCAGCTGGTAGAGACTGCAAAATCCAGAGGATTAGATCTAAAATACAATAAACCAAAGGAATTTCCTCTGTTAATGCTCGATGAGACAAAAATCAGGCAAGTTATTATGAACTTTATAGACAACGCAATATATTACACCCCCAAGGGTGGCCATATAGAAGTAAGTCTAGACGAGGTAGGTGATAGTGTTGAGCTAAAGGTAACAGATAACGGTCTTGGCGTACCAAAACACGAACAACACAACCTATTTAGTAAGTTCTTTAGGGCAAATAACGCAAAAAAGGCGCGACCAGATGGTACTGGTTTAGGCTTATTTATGGCCAAAAAGGTTATAGTGACACAAGGCGGAGCCATTATATTTAGTAGTGAAGAAAATAAAGGTAGTACCTTTGGGTTCAGCTTTAGTAAGGCTAAGCTAAGTCCTCCTAAAATTAGCCCAAAAAAGTAACTCAAATATATCTGTAAACAGCTTTTTATTTATGGCTATTTTTTAATTATCGACAAATTAAGAATTAACCGTTTCTTAAAAAGCTTGTGTTAAAGTCAAATAAGTTGTAATAACAATTGACAAAAAAGCTTTAGTGTGATAAAGTAAATACATACCGAATTTGTGAGGTTTCAAAAGGGTCTATCTGACCTATTTAGTAACGAAATCGGAGGTGGACTTTAACAATTTATTCTGATCAATAAATATTAATTTTAATCACAAATTTATAACTAAATAAATTCTTTTAATAGGAGGAATATATGAGTGGAGAACAAATTATGCCACAAGGACCAAACATTTTGCCACCGACTGGTGAAATGGTAGAAACACCTTCAGGTAGGTTCGTAAGTAAATTTCATACTGGCGGAGATCCCGAAGTAGGTGCACATGAATTTGTACGTTTACCAGAACCACAAGTTCCAGGTGACGAAGCAAGTAAATCTAATGAAAGAAAAAAACCTAACTGGAAAAGACGAGGACTAATGATCGGAGCTGCAATAGTTGCGGGTGCAGTATTTGTAGTTTCTTGTGTTAGTGATAACGAATCAGAGCAAGCTTCAGATAATACAGAGCAAACAGCTCCAGGTGTATCAGAAACTGAAAAAGCTTGTGAAACGGAAATGTTCCCTAACGGACCATTTTTCGCAAACGAAGAAGCTAGCCCTGGTGACCTACACACTACGCCAACTAGCGGTAACTTAAATAACATGAATAGCTTAAACAACTACTTTTTTGAAGACAAAGACGGAATTACATGTAACTCAGCATTGAGTCTATCTGTAATGACAGCTGTGTACGAAAACATGGTAGGTGAAGGCGCAGCAAAAGCTAGAGGATTTGATACTCAATCAAGTCAAGTAGCTCAAGCAGACTTTTACGTAGATAAACCAGAAGAAGCTCAGAAAGATGCTCAAGAATTAGCTAGATTTATGGCTACTAGAGCAGAACTTAACAAAGATCCAATTTCTGATGCTTACTTTAAGGTAGACAGGGAAAAACAAGGTGACAAGTGGGTTGCAGTATTTAAGCCAGTTGACATTACTGTTGATGGTCCAGACAAAGTTTGGGTTATAAATGGCGGTGGATACGAAGGTAGCGGTGGTGATCCTAATCAGAAGCTTCTTATAGATAAAGTAACTGGTCAGTTCTACGTTCTTAATGCTATTGGAAAGATTCCTGTCGAAGAACCAGAACAAACAGATCAACCAAACCCTGCAGGAGAACAAGCACCTAATCCGCAAGAGAACTTAGGCGATAATTCTCAGGACCAAGACGATCAGAATAATGGCAACAATCGTACAACAAGTGGTAGAAACCGAACTGGTGCTAATGGTGGCGGCGGAAGCGGCGCAAACGGTGGCACGGGTGGTGGAACTGACGGTGGAGCTAACGGCGAATGCGGTGGCGGCTGTGAAGGTGGCGACGAAGGTGGCAACGGCGGTAATGGTGAAGGCGACGACGGAAATGGTGACGGAGGAGAAACAACTCCAACAACTCGTCCACCACAGACATCAGTTCCTCCAACGACTCGTCCTCCACATATAACTGTTCCTCCAACTACTGAAAAACCTAAGGCTGAACAACCAACAACAACTTTACCTACACCAGACAAACCTGGTGGGTGGAATTAGAAAGTAATAAGGAGACAATAAGATGAAATTTTATAAACTATCAATCAAAAGAGCGATCTTAGCCATACTAGCTTTTACGCTAATAGCTTTTATCGCAACTCCAAAAGTTCAAGCAATTCCATATACAGGAGCGAACACACCTCCTTCACCAGTACCAGCATTTAATGTTTATTCTGGAACACCAAACGAAGGAAACGAGTCTGACTTCTTTAAGGGAAAAGTTTACGGTTCAACAAGCGCATCAGTAAATGATGTCAAGAGCACCTGTACTACAGGTCAAAGATTCTTACTAAGAGTTTACGTTCACAACGGCGCAAGCCAGTACCAAAACAACAATGGAACAGGTCCTAGCGTAGCTAAAAACACTAAAGTAAAGGTAGCTCTTCCTGGAAGCCAGGCAAGCAACTTTACTCCAAGTGCAACTATTAGTTCAAGTAATGCTGCATCTGTTAGCGATACAATGACTATTACTTGTACTGACGGAAGAGTGGTTACTCTAAGTTACGTTGCAGGCACAGCAGAGCAGTTTAACCAAGGTTCTGGCGTAAAGCCACTAAGTGACAGTATTGTTACAACCGGTGCTCCAATAGGTACTAATGCACCTGATGGAAACATGTGGGGATGTTGGGATCAAACTGTACTAGTTAGACTAGTAGTAGAAGTTAAAGAAGCTCCAAAGCCAGAAACACCTAAGTACGAATGTAAGGCAACTGATGTAAAAGTTGATGACAGTGTGACTAGGAAAGTTACAGCAACAGTTAATGGTGTAGCAACTAACGGTGCAAAAATCGTTGGCTACGAAATCAACTGGGGCGATGGATCGAAGAGTAGTGCACAAACTGATACTCACACTTACGCCAAAGATGGTACTTACACTATAAAAGGACGTGTCCTAGTGAAACTACCTAACGGTGAAGAAAAGTGGGTTGATAGCACAAATTGTACTAAGACTGTAACATTTGAAAACGGGAAGCCAGTTACACCAGTAACTCCTGTTACACCTGTAACTCCTGAAGTACCAACAACACTTCCTGACACGGGTGCCGGTGAAATCTTCGGCCTATTCAGTGCTACATCAGCTGCAGGTGCAGCAGCACATCATGTTTACAATCGACGCAAGCGCAGTTTGTAAGATAGATATTTTACAAACATTCTGTGGATAAACAATAGCAATATTAGCGGTAATATGCTACTGTAAGATTGAACTAGGGCACTGACTGACCGCTCTGATTAAACAAAAATCGTAAAACAAATCCCCTCATCCCAAATCGGGGTGGGGGGATTTTTGAAAAACTATATCTGTTATGATACAATATCGCGGTCAAACTAATTTATATATAAATGGCCTCATCGTCTAACGGTTAGGACGCCAGGTTTTCATCCTGGTAATAGGGGTTCGATTCCCCTTGAGGTCACCAATTTAGATAGTCAAAAAAACCAAGCATTATGTTGGTTTTTTTATTTTTACCACCCCTGTTTAAAGTTCTATTATTATCTGTTATGATGTTGTTATGAAAATAGCCATCACAGAACTTAGAAGAAAGATTATAGGGACTTTATTAAATAACTTTACTCAAGAAGATGCAGACATTATTGCAGATTACTTGCTTTGGGCAGATATGTCAGGAAATAAGACACAAGGACTCATAAAGATGACAGGAACTGAGCCTGTTCAAGACATAAAGCCCATACACGAAATTAAAGTAGAACGTGACACTAAACTTTCGCAATTAATAAATGCTGGGGCTAATCCTGCGCCACTTGTGTCGGGTATTGCAACAGATGTAGTTATAAAAAAAGCTAAAGAGCACGGATTCGGATTAGTTGGCGTACATAACTATTTTTCCAGTAACGGTGCTCAGGCATATTACGCTGAGCGAATCGCCCAAGAGGATCTAATCGGTATTGTTTTATGTAGTCAACCAGCTTCGGTGGCGCCCTTTAACACCATTGACCCATTATTCGGTACAAATCCAATAGGATTTTCATTTCCAACCCAAAACAAGCCATTAGTTTTTGATATGGCTACATCAATAATGACTTGGTATGGACTTGTAATTGCAAAGGCTAAAGGCGAACAAATTCCAGATAACATGGCGATAGATAAAGACGGCAATATTACAACTGATCCAATCAAAGCTATGGACGGAGCATTACTACCATTTGACAGAGGATATAAAGGATCTGGTATTGGCATGATGGTTGAAATTATGGCGGGCCCCTTAGTAAAAGCCGCCTATGCAGATCTTGAAGGCGAATGGGGTGCGATATTTATAGCAATTGACCCAGATTTATTAGTTGATGTAGATGAATTCAAATCTAGTTGTACAGACTTAATAAATAAAGTTAAGTCTGCTCGAAAGAAGCCTGGTGAAAGCGAAGTAAGATTACCTGGAGAGCGAGCTCAATTGGCCCGGGAAGAAGCTGAAAAATCTGGATTTGTTGAGATTGATGATGCAATTTTAGAAGAACTTGAATATAAAATTTAGTTTCTCTGGCTAGAACTGGGCTATTAGTATAAAAACATAAGCTTTACAAAAATAAGTTATGTTCCTATTATTAGGGCAGTAAACCTAATTAATATAGAATAATGCCTTCAATAAAAGCAAAGAAAAAAAGTAAAGTAAATCGAAAACACTTCAAGAGGGAAAAACTATTCGTCCTTTCTGTAGTTTTATTTGCACTTATCGGATCAATTTATCTTTTTAGGACTATGGCAGCTCCAGCAGTTAGTGTTTCCCCTAATGAACTATTATTGGAGTACTATAGATCAAACCCTACTTCACTAGTACACGATTTAGCTTCAGATACGTATAAATTTGAATCGTTATCGGAAGTTTATGCAGTTAGAGGTGATGGTACTTTACATTGTGACAGTGGTACAGGTGGTGAACTAGTCGAGGGAAAGCTTTCTACTAAACAGCTTAAGAAGCTTTATAAAGAAGTAGAATCACTTAAAGTTCAAGATTTACCATTAAATATTTATTCTAATCCTAATGTTGTAGTAGATAACGAAGCTTTTGTTATTACTACGCCAAATGGAGTTACAGCAACTTCGATAGATAAAAATTCTTCTAAACCAGATAAATTAGTTAAAATGCAGGATAAAATTGTTAAAACTTGCCAAAAATATGCCAACAAAAAAGTTAAAAGAGGAAATCCAAAAGAATTTAAGGTGCCTGAGCCAGCCCGTTCATCTGGAAAGAAATTCTCATTAGTCGATAAGTTAGTGTCCGGAATTGTTGGTCGAGCGGAAGCTGGACAAAATGTTCCTGGATATAATGTAGATAATGGCTTGTCTACAGACCAAGCCCGAAGAAATAACAGTCTAAGGGCATCTAGGGGTCTATACCAGTTTCAGGGTAGGTCATGTCTTGACCTGGCGGCTTCAGAGTGGGCTCTAACAATGGCAAAATCTGGATTTATTTATCACAATCAGAATACAGGTACGCTGATAAAAAAGTATTGTGAAGGTGAGGGGTTCACATATGATGCTTCAAACTCACAAAAATCAGGAGCTAGTAATACCTGGAGATTTATTGGAGAGAACGTTGGCGTAGTCGGAGTTCAAGCTAACTATTCGCCTTTGCTTTTCAATACATACGTAGCAAGTCAGGCTCACTTTGCTAATTTAGTTAACAATAAGGGAAAATGTCAGGGGAATGGTGCTTACCATGATTTGGCGAATAATAAAGTTTATCATACTTTCCTAAATGCCACTTGGGCAGGCGGACCATGTCAGTAATCGTGTAGACCCAAATGACATTTATGCATTCTTCTTATTACAGACTTAAATTAATTAAGCTGGTTAAATCTCCCCATTATATTTACATACTATTATTATTTGGTATGTTGTCTGGGTCGGTATTTTCTTACGGTATAACTCCTTTGTTATTATTCGTATTTATCGCTCCATATTTAATACAATTTTTCATAAAAATAGACTGGAAACTAAAGAATTCCATAATTAGAACTTTTTCATTCTTTATAGGCTTTCATTCTATGGTTCTAGTTTGGTTTTTGCAGTCTGATGTAAATGGTTTAATTGAAGTAAGTACTAAAAGTGCAGAAAAAGCATCGCTGATAAGCTACATCATTATGGTAGTTTTTCTAACACTATTGACGTTACCCTTGTCAGTTTTATTAACAATCAAAGAGTCTATAAAAAATAGATTCCTATTGATATTACTTTTGTCGGCACTTTGGGTAATTACGGAATATATTAAAAGTATTGGATTCTCTATCTTTTTATATGGGCCAGGTGCTAGCTTTGGGGATTTTTGGAATTTCGGAGACTTAGGTATGGCCTTAATGTTTACGCCCCTTGCGTATTTATCGAGAATAGTTGGGATGTATGGCCTTAGTTTCTTAGCAGTATTTGTAGTCTCAACTTTATTAAATGTGTTTTTAAGTAAAAAAGACAGTTCTTTTAAAAAGTTATTGATATCTTCAATAATAATAGTTGCTTTACTTACAGTATTTTCTTGGAAGATCTATTTACCATCGAATTCTATACGTAGCAGAGCTTCGGTTCTACAAATTGAAAAACAGACACCTAACCTGGTTGTGACAACACCTGTAAGTAATAATACTAACGAAAAAAAAGATCTAATTGTTCTACCGGAATATTCAAGTACTTATGAACTAGGATTTTCTAAGTTTAGAACAGAACAAATAGATAATAGATTGGCTGAAAATGGCGTGGCAGTAAATGTTGGAGAAGAATATGTAATGGACAATAAAAGGTATGGAAAGCTAGAAATGAGGAATAATGAAGGAGCCCTAATTGATTCGCAGTCAAAACAGCTTCTCATTCCAACCGGAGAGTATTTGCCCTACATAATAAGTACATTTTATAAGCTAGCAAATCAATCATACATCACTGAAAAATATAACAACTCTAGGCAGATATTAAGAGGCGAAAACCCTAGACTATTTGAAAATAATGGCGTTGAATATGGATCAGTTGCTTGTTCCGGGATATTAAGTAGGGAAATATATAGAAACTTATCAAGGTCTGGTGCCGAAGTTTTTACAAATAGTGCTTCCCTATTAATTTTTAATAACTCAAAGTCATATTTTAGGCAGTCTCTTATGATGGCAAAATTTCACGCAGTTGCTAATAGTAGGCCATATATCCAGGCTTCTAAAGGTGCATCTGCCTTTGTTTTTGATCAAAACGGAGATTATATTGTTAGGCCAGGAGCAAATGATACCAAATTTACAGATTTTGAATTTAAAACAAATAGCCAAAAAACTTTTTATACACTTTCTGGAGAAATATTTCTTTTGCTTAGTTTTCTTACGGTAAGTATTTATGGATTAATATATTTCGAGAGCAAAACAGGCATTCGTAATAAAACCAAAGCTAAGAATAGTGACAATAAATTTTAAATTAAATATTCTATTTGTTATTTAAAACGGATTAAAAAGTTTCAAGGTTGGATCAATTGATTCTATTCGCATAATTTCATTATGTTTTGCAGTTCGTTCGCTCCTGGATAAACTCCCGGTCTTTATCTGACCAGCTCCGGTGCCTATAGCAATATGAGCAATACTCACGTCCTCTGTTTCACCAGAACGGTGAGAAATTATTGTATTCCAACCATTATTTTTAGCCATTTGAATGGCACGAATTGTTTCGGTAAGTGTACCAATTTGGTTGGGCTTTATAAGTATGGAATTTGCGGCATCTAGATTAATTGCTCTTTGTAGTCTTTCTACGTTAGTGACCAGTAAATCATCACCAACCAACTGTATGTTATTTAGTTGTGATGTAAGAGTTTGCCATCCGTCCCAATCATCTTGAGATAATCCATCTTCAATTGAAGCTATTGGATATTGTTTGACTAGATTTTGATACCAAGTAATTAATTCATTCGAGTTCATTGATAATTTATCGCACGGTAGATTGTATTTATTTTCTTCAAAAAGTTCACTTGCGGCAACGTCAAGCGCAAATACGACATCTTGTCCGACTATATATCCAGCATTACTGATTGCTTGTGACAAAACTTCAAGTGCTTCAGAGTTTCCATTCTTAACATGTAGTGTAAATCCACCTTCATCTCCGACTGCAGTTGATTCTCCTAATTCAGAGAGTAGTTTTTTGAGCTCATGGAATACTTCTGCACCAATTTGGATAGCCTGTGTAAAACTTTTAGCGGATTTTGGAATTATCATGGTTTCTTGGATATCCGTAGAATCATTGGCATGTTTACCACCATTTAGGACGTTCATCATTGGAATCGGTAGCATTTTGTCGGGGTTATGAGCGATATCAGAAATATGAGAATAAAGTAAAATTCCTCTAGCTTTGGCAGCTGCGTGTGCACAGGCAAGAGATACAGCCAATATTGCGTTAGCCCCTAGCCGGCTTTTATTAGGCATACCATCTATATCAATCATTTTCTGATCAATAAGAAACTGATCATCCGCTCTTATGCCAATTAATGCTGGCTTGATTTCATTGTGTATATTTTCAACAGCATTTAAAACTGCCATTCCAAAGTATTCGTTTCCGCCGTCTCTTAATTCATGAGCTTCATGAATTCCCGTTGAGGCTCCAGACGGAACTGCTGCCCTTCCAAATACCCCGTTATTTAGCCATACATCTGCTTCTACGGTTGGATTTCCGCGTGAGTCTAGGATTTGTCTAGCAATAATATTTTGAATTTCCATTAATTTAATATTCTCATAAAGCTAGTGCTTATGCCATAATAAATATCAAATGGCATTAATATATTTTTATGACTCAACAGAATTAGACAAAAAACATCTTAGTGATGCTTTAGCTGAAACAGATCACAGCTGGGAATTTATTGAAGATAAAATTAGCAACGATAATATAAATCAAGATGCAGAAGTAATTTCAATTTTTGTCACAAGTAGTGTAACCAGGCAGATGATTGAAGCTATGCCCAGACTTAAGCTAATAGCTTGTAGGTCCACCGGATTTAATAATATTGACTTTGACGCTATAAAAGAAAAAGGAATTACAGTAGTAAATGTACCAACTTATGGTGAATCAACTGTTGCAGAATATGCATTTACTCTTCTTTTAGCACTTCAGAGAAAAATACCAGAAGTATTAGCAGCCGAAAACCAACAGTTTTCTCCTCAGCAACTTAATGGTCATGATTTGGATGGAAAAACATTTGGGGTTATTGGAACGGGACACATAGGTCAAAAATCTATTAAAATTGCTAATGGTTTTTCGATGAAAGTTATTGCTTATGATGCTTTTCCAAAAAATGAACTACAAGACTCCTTAAACTTTAAGTATGTTAACTTGGATCAACTACTTGAAGAATCTGATGTAATTTCACTCCATACTCCTTATTTGCCCGCTACCCACCATATTATGAATAGTGAAAGATTGAATAAAATGAAAGCAGGTTCAATTCTAATTAACACAGCTAGGGGAGAGTTAGTTGACACTAAGTCATTAATTGAAGTACTTGACTCCGGCAGAATAGGTGGAGCTGCGATTGACGTAGTTGAGGGCGAGGCACTTCTCAATCATCATGAAGAAACAGCACTTTTAAGGAGTGAGGTTTTACCAGAGGAGGTCTTTAGGCATAGTGTTGAGATATCTGTTTTAAAGAAGATGCCTAACGTAATTGTAAGCCCGCATAATGCCTTTAATACTGTCGAGGCAATTCAGAGAATAAACGTAACAACTGCAAAAAATATTATGAACTTTTGGTATGGAGACACACCTAATAAGGTGGAACCTATTAAAAAGCCAATAGGTAAGTTACTTGTCGTTCGACATGCCGAGTCAGAATGGAACGCAACTGGTCAGTGGACAGGTATTACCGACGTTCATCTAAGCGAAAAGGGTTTCAAGCAATCTGCCCTATTAGGACAGTCATTAAAAAACATTGGCATTAAGGTAGATATTGCATTTTGTTCTGAACAAATTAGAACTAGGGAAACTTTAGAGGGTGTTTTAAATGCTTCTCAGCAATTTGACGTAGACATTACTCCGAATAGCTCCCTAAACGAAAGGGATTACGGTGATTATACTGGTAAGAATAAATGGGAAATTAGAGATCTTTTAGGTGAAGAAGCTTTTAATGATATAAGAAGAGGTTGGGATGTGCCAGTTCCAAATGGCGAAACATTGAAAATGGTCTATGAAAGAGTTGTGCCTTTCTACTTAGATAAAATATTGCCACTTTTGGCTGAGGGCAAAAATGTACTTATCGTGGCCCATGGAAATAGTATTAGAGCGTTGATGAAATTTATTGAATCAATTGATGATAGTGATGTTGGAGAGCTGGAAATGATTTTTGGACAGATTGTAATCTATAGCTTAAATGGCGAAGGTAAAAAAATAGATAGCTTAGTTGCAAAAATAAATACGACTCTACCAAACGCCTAAGATTTATCTAAGAATAAAACTAGTTCATTAATTATTGATGATGTAACTTCTTCTTTTGGTAAGTTTCCATTTATATCAATTACTAGACCTTTATTTCTATAGAATTCAATAACTGGAAGAGTCTGAGATTTGAACTTTAATAGTCTGTTTTTGAGTGCGTCTTCTTGGTCGTCAGCTCTGTCTCCCCGGTCGTTGTTTATCTTAGATTCTTCAAATCTTTCCCAAACTTCTGCTTCGGAAAGTTCCATATTAATAACAGCCTTTATTGGGTGTCCTGATTTATCTGTTGCATTAGAAATTATTTGTTCTTCACCGTGAAGTCTACCGACGGCACTAAGAACTAGTGGTTTTCCAGTGAACTCATCTTGAGACAAAAACGGCAGTATTATTTCCATGTAAAGATCTGTAGGGAATAAGTTCCCAGTTGACATGAGTTGTTTTATTTTTTCTTGATCGGGGTAACTTCTCAAGATATCTCCTCCTGCTATCAGGTGTGCGTCCAGTAGGTCGGCAATTATTAAACCTTGCGTATCTTTGCCAGAGAACGGACTACCAAACAAATTAATAGAACTCGATCCCAACAGTTTTTTTATTATTTTTATTTGTTCTTCCATAGATAGATTATATCACTAATTTAACAGTTTATTTACTTAAGCATAAGTGTTAATATTTAAATAAGTTTGAATTTAAAAAAGGGTGGAAAAATGTATAAGTATGTAAAATTTTTCAAAGAATTAACAATTCAAGATGTTCCTCAAGTTGGCGGCAAGAATGCATCTCTCGGAGAGATGAATCACTACTTGGCTCCGAAAGGTATTAACTTACCTAATGGCTTTGCTACTACCGCTCAAAGTTACTACTATTTTATAGATCAAGCTGGGATTAGGCAGCAGATTGAAGCAGAATTAGCAGAACTAGACATTCATAATATGGATAATCTTAGGGAAAAAGGCGCCAAAATTCGTTCAATCTTTTTACATGCTAAATTTCCTGCAGACTTCGAAGAAGAGATAAAGCGTGGCTATAAAGAACTTAGTGAAATATGCGGACGAGATAACCTAGTTGTAGCTGTAAGGTCATCTGCGACAGCCGAAGATCTTCCTAATGCATCATTTGCAGGTCAACAAGAAACCTATCTTAATATTGAGGGTGAAGATAGTGTGCTTATTGCGGTTAAAGAGTGTATCGCTTCATTGTTTACTGACAGAGCAATAGTTTATCGACAAGAAAATGGCTTTGAACATATGAAGGTTGCACTGTCAGTTGGAATTCAACAGATGGTGGCCGTTAGGTCAGAATCAGCTGGAATTATGTTTACGATTGATACTGAATCAGGCTTCAAAGATGCGATTGTAATTAGTTCTATCTACGGTATTGGCGAGAATATTGTCCAGGGAAGGGTTAGTCCTGACGAGTTCACAGTATTCAAACCCACCATGCAGATTATTAAGCGAAAAATTGGTACTAAAAAAGAAAAAATGATTCCTATCTCTGGCAGCAAGACTAAGAATGTTAACGTCAGTGAAGAAGATAGGCAAAAGTACTCAATAACTGAAGAACAGGTCAGTACCTTAGCCCATTGGGGAATTGAGATTGAAAAACACTACGGTAAGCCTATGGATATTGAGTGGGCCTTAGATGAAGATGATGGCAAGCTATATATTGTCCAAGCAAGACCAGAAACTGTTCAATCAAGAAAAGACTCTAACTCTATTGAAGAATATGAGCTATTAGAAACCGGAAAACTACTAACTCAAGGATCGAGTGTAGGAAATAGAATTGGTGCGGGCAAAGCAAGTAAAATAATGAGCATCAAAGATATAAGTAAGTTCAAAGCGGGTGATGTTTTGGTGACCGATATGACCGACCCAGACTGGGTGCCGATAATGAAAATTGCTAGTGCGATTGTAACCAACAAAGGCGGCAGAACCTGTCATGCAGCTATTGTATCCAGAGAACTAGGTATACCTTGTTTAGTTGGGACCGGCGATGCTACTTCAAAAATTACCGACAAACAACAAATAACTGTTAGCTGTGCCCAAGGCGATGACGGCTTTGTTTATGACGGTATTCTAAAATTCCGAGTCAATAAAACTGATATCACCGATCTGCCGCGACCGAAGACTAAAATAATGATGAATATTGGCTCTCCAGACCATGCTTTCCAGTACTCAATGATTCCAAATGACGGCGTAGGTCTAGCTAGAGAAGAATTTATAATTGATTCACATATAAAGATTCATCCTTTGGCACTACTTAGATTTGATTTAATTAAAGATCAGAAAACAAGACACCAAATTGAAACTTTGACACAAGGATACGCTGATAAGACTCAATACTACATTGATAAATTAGCTGAAGGTATTGCCATGATAGGCGCGGCCTTTTATCCAAACGACGTAATAATTAGGTTTAGTGATTTTAAATCAAATGAGTATGCAAACTTGATTGGCGGGAAAATCTTCGAGCCAGAAGAAAATAATCCTATGATCGGTTGGCGTGGAGCTAGTAGATACTATAGCGAACAGTTCAGAGGAGCTTTCGAACTAGAATGTAAGGCAATGAAAAAAGTAAGAGACGATATGGGAATAGTGAACGTCAAAGCAATGGTGCCATTCTGTCGTGACTTAAACGAAGCGCATAAGGTGCTATCAATTATGGGAGAGAATGGACTTAAACGAGGTGAAAACGGTTTCCAGGTATATGTAATGATTGAAATTCCTTCAAATGTTATTCTGGCCGAGCAGTTTGCTGATCTTTTTGATGGCTTCTCAATAGGCTCAAATGACTTAACTCAACTAACTCTTGGTGTCGATCGAGATAATCACACGGTTGCGCATGTTTACGATGAGAATAACGAAGCCGTAAAACATTTAATAAGACAGGTAATAAAAGTTGGTAGAGAAAAAGGCATTAAGGTTGGACTCTGTGGTCAAGCACCATCAGATTATCCAGAATTTGCAAGGTTTTTGGTAGAAGAAGGAATCAATAGTATTTCCCTTGCTCCAGATACGGTTGTTAAGACCACGATTGATTTACATGAACTTGAGCAGAAACTAGGAAGGTAAACTCGGTAAGAGTTAACTTATATAAAAAGCATGGGTGATGACAAAATAGTTAAAATTCAGAAGTTCAAAAAAACTAAAATAATAGCTACTATTGGACCTTCTACGAATACTTATGCATGGATTAAAGAGGTAATAAAGACTGGCGCTAATGGACTTAGGCTAAATTTTAGTCATGGCACTCATGAAGAACGTGTCGAACAAATAAAGTGGATACGAAAAGCATCTGAGGAGTTGAAAAAACCAGTTGCTATTATTCAAGATATCCAGGGACCAAAAATTCGACTTGGTGATTTTGATGGAGTAGTCACAGTGCAAGAAGGCCAATCACTTGCTCTAAAGTATAACGCCGATTATGAAAGAAGCGGTTATCTACCCACGCAATATGACTTAACGAAAAAAGTAAAACGCGGTGAACGAGTGTTGCTCTATGATGGAAAAATTAAAACTGTTGTTACATCAGTTAAAGATGGTATCGTTTACGTAAGAGCAGAAAATCACGGCATACTAATAAAGAGAAAGGGAATTAATTTACCAGACACTGATTTTGGTGGAGACGTTATAACTATCAAAGATAAGCAGGATCTAACTTTTGGGTCGACAGTTGGTATTGATTATGTTGCACTTAGTTTTGTACAAACAGCAAAAGATATCGAAAAATTAAGAAAAATTCTAAGAAATCTTGGTAGTAAAGCAAAAGTGATAGCCAAGATCGAAACAGCTGCCGCTATAGATAACTTAGAAGAAATTATTGATGCTACTGATGTTGTTATGGTGGCTAGGGGTGATTTAGCCATTGAGACTTTGCATGAGACGGTTCCAGTGGTGCAAAGAAATATAATCAGGCTAGGAATAAAACACCGAAAACCAATTATTGTGGCAACACACATGATGGCTAGTATGATGGATTCACCTGAACCAACAAGAGCAGAGGTTTCTGATGTTGCTACAGCCGTCTTGGTGGGTGCAGATTGTGTGATGCTTAGCGATGAAACAGCTGCTGGTAAGTATCCAATAGAAGCGATAAAGATGATGAAAAGAATTATTCTACATACTGAAGAAAACGAACATTTGAAAGTTAAACATAAGTTTGATAACGAAGTTGTTCCTAATAAGCAGCAGGCAATTTGTGAAGCAATTATTAACCTTGCCGAAAGTGTAAATGCAATAGCTATTGTTGCGGAAACCGCAAGCGGTAGTACTGCAATTGAAATATCCGCAAGACGACCTAGTAGCCCGATAATTGCCGTTACAGCAGACAAAATAGTTGCCAACCAGCTTTCTATAATTTTCGGTATTAAATCTTACCTTCGTCCTCTTGATCCGAAAGCAGCAACCAAGTTGACTAACTGGATGCAGAATACGAAAATTCTGAATAAAGGTGACATAGTTGTAACTGCTTCGGGAAAATATCCTGGAATTGTTGGAGCTACTGATACAATAAAGATAAGGATGATGGATTAATAATCTAGGGGTGGTAATGAGTTTTTATAAAAGAACTATAGAAGATATAGATTTACAGGATAAAAGAGTTTTAGTTCGAGTTGACTATAATGTGCCTCTAGAAAATGGGAAAATAACAGACGATTATAGAATTAAAAAATCTATAGATACTATAAAGTTTTTGATTGAAAAGAACTGTAAAATTATATTGTGTTCACATCTAGGAAGACCAGAAGGACGTCCACACAGCGAAATGAGCCTAAAGCCAGTTGCTAGTAGGCTCGGAGAATTACTCGGTATAGATATTCAATTTTCTAATGACTGCATTGGTGATGAGGCAAAAACTAAATCGAACAATTTAGAAAATGGCCAAGTATTGTTATTAGAAAATTTGCGTTTTTATGATCAAGAAGAAAAGAATGATGATCAGTTTGCAAAAGACCTGTCTGAGCTAGCAGATATTTTTGTACAAGATGCATTTGGTGTAGTCCATAGAGCTCATGCAAGCACCGAAGCTATTACTAATCATTTACCGAGTGTCGCTGGTTTGCTTTTAGAAAGAGAAGTAACGGTAATTAATCAAGTAATGGAAAATCCATCTAGGCCACTTATGGCAATAATTGGCGGTGCTAAGATTTCTGACAAAATAGATATTCTAAATCGGTTTGTTGAAATTGCCGATGTTGTAATTGTTGGTGGAGCAATGGCCAATACATTTTTGATGGCTAAAGGAATAAATGTAGGCAATAGTTTAGTTGAAGATGAAGAAATCGCCACTGCCAAAGAAATTATTGAAAAAGCTAATATCAGAAACAAAGAAAGTAATTTTATATTCTATCTACCACAAGACGGAGTGGTTGCTAAGAAAATCGATAAAAAGACTTCTACTAGAATTGTAGATTGGGACGCTCACATTGTAGCTGATATTGAGAACTATCCTAAGAAAGTTCCAAAAAATACCTCAATAGTCGAAAAAGATGAAATGATACTTGATATTGGTCCTTTTTCAGGGGCTTTTATTTCAGGGACAATACAGCTAGTAAATACTGTAGTTTGGAACGGAGCCATGGGTGTTACAGAAGTGCCTAGTATTAATGGTCCGGTTGGTCCATTTGCTCACGGTACAGAGCAGGTTGTAAATTCACTACTTGGAGAGTATGGCCATAAACCTTTTACGGTAATTGGCGGCGGTGATACGGTAGGTTTTATTGAACAAAAAGGTTTAGTTGATAATTTTGATCATGTTTCAACCGGTGGTGGTGCTAGCATGGAGTTAATGAGTGGTAAAAAATTACCTGGAGTAGAAGCATTATTAGACTCATGATGATACAATATCTTCAAAGAAAGCATAACAATTATGAAAGATAAAAGATTACTAGTAGTAGCCAACTGGAAAATGCATTTAAATACTTCGCAGGCCAGTCTACTACTTCACCGTCTACATGAAAGAATTAAAATTCATAGAGATATTGAAGTAGTTTTAGCTCCAAGCAATTTATTGCTCCAGCCATTATCTCTACAGATAGATCGACGTAAATTTAGATTAGCTTCACAGAATGCATACTATAAAGACCAAGGTGCATTTACTGGAGAAGTTAGCTTCACTATGCTTCAGGAACTGGTTCACTATGTATTAATTGGGCATTCCGAACGTAGAATATATTTTAATGAGAATCTAGATGTAGTTCGAGATAAAGTAGCTGCTTGTGTTAGGAATGGTATAACCCCTTTATTATGTATTGGCGAAACTCAAAATGAAAGAAAAGGTGGTGAGTCAAAACAAGTTCTACATGACCAGATCATCACGGCTTTATCTAACTTAACTGCCTTAGAAGTTGAAAACATGGTTATTGCTTACGAGCCTGTTTGGGCTATTAGTACATTTGGCGGTGAAATAGCTAAACCAGATATTGTTGAAAAAGAACTCGCTTATATTAGAAAACAGGTTTCAGCGCTTTATGGCGATAAAGTAGGTAAAAGAGTCCGGATTCTTTACGGCGGAAGTGTTGACGATCAAACGGTTGGCGGCTATCTTTCATTAGATGACTGTGATGGTGTTTTGGTAGGAGGAGCAAGCTTGAATTATCATAAGTTTTCATCAATAGTCGATAAGGCTTATAAAATTCAGAAATCAAGAGAAGAAGATGCCAAGTAAGCAAGATTCTTCTAAGGGTGTTTTTGATGTATCAAAACCGGGTTCTACACCGCCAAACAGTTCATCGAAACCAATAATTGTAAGCCATAAACCTATGATTAAAGACTCTATAGTAAAAGAGGAAAAAACCGATAACAATCCAGAAGTTAAGCTTGTTGCGCCTAGTGAAAAGGCCGAAGAATCAAAGACAGTAATACAACCACTTACTGTGAAAATAGGAGAAGATCCTAAAGACGATAAACCAAAATTGGAAAATAAGCCCGAAGAGCCCAAGGATAATACTAAAAATACTGAGCAAGATAAGGCTATAGTCGATGCTGTAGTATCTCAGAGTAATGATAAAAAACAAAAGAAGTTGAACGAAGAAGCTGATCTTGAGAATAAAGAAAAAATTGAAAAATTAATAGATAGTAAAAAGTATTTCGTAAAAGTACGACCAGCAAAAGCCAAACGAAACAAAAGAACATTTTTAGTATTTCTATCGGTTATTTTACTTGGTTTAATTGGAATCGGAGCTGCTGCAGATGCTGAGATTCTAGACATAAATGTACCATTCGATTTTATTAAAAAGGAGTCTACTGCTATAAATGTACCTCCAACACCCAATCCAGATTCACAACAAACAAATCAGGATGAAACTCAGGCCTCTGAATATATAGTTCCGGAAGGATATAAAGTTTTTGAAAATTCTGAACTTGGATACAAGTTTGTCTATCCAACAATATATGGTGAAATTACAGAAAAATCGCAAATCAATAATGTTGAAGTTGGACAGATCGAAGGAGTAAATAAATATTTTGAAAGTGATAATCCATCTACTTCGGTCATTGTTGGAGCAAAACTACCTTTTAGTATATATAATTACAAAACTTCGAATCAAGAATTTAATACATATAAATATGGCCCAGATGTGAAATTTGAAAATAATAAATGGATAGTCTTATCGATTAATCCTGCAGATAGCGTTAATACCATTGGTCAAGAATTAAAAGATGTTGAAGGTAAGTTAATAGTTCCTAACGACAAAAATGATATCAAAACATACACTTTTAAATCTTTAGATGAGTCTTGTATGTCAACCAAAATGGTATTTATAGTTAACGATAAACTGAATTTAGTTGAATTACCTCAATTCTGCTACGATACATCCGAGCCATCTCAAGACAACATAAAATCTGTAGATAGTGCCTACAAAGAACTATACGAAAACGTCTTAAACTCAATTTCTAAAATATAAGTCTTAATGCATAAAGTTTGCTAGAATACATTAGTGCAAGATTTATTAGAGGGTTTAAATCCAGAACAAAAAAGAGCCGTACAAACAACAGAAGGTCCACTTCTTATACAAGCAGGTGCCGGTAGCGGTAAGACTAAGACCTTAACTCACCGCATAGCCTATTTGATAGCTAATAATAAAGCAACACCTTATAACATCCTTGCGGTTACCTTTACGAATAAAGCAGCCAAAGAGATGAGGCAAAGAGTTGCTGTACTTCTAAACGAGAATGCCGAAAACAGAGGCTTTATGCCTTTTATGGGAACTTTTCATGGAATTTGCGTAAGAATTTTACGGCAAGATGGAGAGTACGTTTCTGTACCAAAAAACTTTGTAATATTTGATGAGTCTGACAGGCTAACTGCCGTTAAGCAGTCATGTAAAACAGCTATGATTGATGAGAAAACTTATACGCCACGATCGATAGCAAATTTAATCAGTAATGCTAAGAACGAAATGTTAAGTCCTAATGAGTATGGAGGCATTGCAAATAGCCCAGTTCAGAATGCCGCTGCAAAAGTTTATCTATTATATGAAAAAGCCCTAAAAAATGCTGGTGCATTAGATTTTGATGATTTGATTAACAAAACGGTTTTAATGTTGGAGAAAAATCCACAGATAAAAGAGAAATGGCAAAATCAGTTCAAATATATAATGATCGATGAGTATCAAGACACTAACTTGGCTCAATATAAATTAGTAAAGTTGCTTACTTCTAGTGCAAATAATATCGCAGTTGTAGGCGATGACTGGCAATGCTTACCTGCCGGAAGTCTAATTGAGACTAAAAATGGAAAAGTTCCTATAGAAAAAATATCAGTTGGCACTTTTGTCAAGTCTGCTGGTGGATATGGAAAGACTCATCATTTCAAAGTAACAAACGTAAAAAAGTTTAAGCATAATAAAAAGCTCGTAAAAATTGAAACATCTTTAGGCAACAACTTGGTCACTACTCCTAATCATTTATTGTTTTCACGCTGGGATAAAACTGATGATTATTTTGTATACTTAATGTTTTCAAGAAGACATGGTTATAGAATAGGCATGACTAAAGGTACGCGATTTGATGGAAAAAAATACGATACAGGATTACGAGTAAGAGCAAATCAAGAGCGGGCTGATAAAATGTGGATATTAAAGGTATGCAGCAATAAATCAGAAGCTCAATACCACGAATTATTTTATTCATATAATTACGGTATACCAATGTTAGTTTTTAGAGCAGACACTAATCGATCATTGAGTATTAGTCAGAGAGAAATTGATAGAGTTTTTAGGAATATTGACACTGAAGAACGAGCTTCTAAAATAATGGAAGATTTAAATTTAAGCATCGAATACCCACATTTTTATCCGCAAGCTACTACAAGGAACGAGCAAATGCGTAATGTTATAAATTTAGTATTATTTGGAGATAAAAGAACTAGTTTAAAAAGTCCATGGTCGGCAAGCAGGATTTCGATGAATAGTTCAAATATAGAAGCATTTGAAGGATTTAGAAAAGAGAATATTGCCGTTAGGAAGGGCAAATTACAATCATATCGGTCTGAAGTACACTGTTTAGATTATGGTGAACTTGAAAAATTGAAAGATAGTATAAAATCATCAACTAAAGAATCGCTCGATTTTGCACACTACGCTTTTATTACAGATAAAAAATTTAGTTTTACGCCAGCTAGTAATATTCATGTTGGAATGGAAATGCCAATTATAAACGAAAACACTATCATTTCGGACATGGTAACAAGTGTTGAGTTTATAGACAATGAAATCAACGATTTTGTTTACGACATAGACGTCGAGAAAGTTCATAATTATATTGCTAACGGTGTAGTTGTTCATAACTCTATCTATTCATGGAGAGGTGCAGATTTTAGAAATATTTTAAAGTTTGAAAGAGACTATCCTAAAGTTACAGTTATTAAGCTCGAACAGAATTATCGTAGCACTAAATCAATACTTAACGCTGCTCATCAAGTTATTTCTAAAAATTCTCAAAGATCAGATAAAAAACTATGGACTGATTCAAGTGAAGGTAAGCCAGTTTCAATTAAACAAGTTGCTAACGAGCGAGCCGAATCGGAAATGATCATTAGGACAATAAAATCTAAAGTAGATTTAGGAGCTGGCTCTTTTCAGGATTGTGCTGTTTTATATAGGACTAATGCTCAAAGTAGACCAATAGAAGAGTCATTTATAAGGTTCGGAATTCCATATCGTATAGTAGGAGGCCAGAAATTCTATGACCGAAAAGAAATAAAAGACATAATTGCCTATCTAAGATTAATATACCAGCCAGAAGATAGGATTAGCTTCGAGAGAATTGCAAATGTACCAACTAGAGGTCTAGGCACAAAATCTTTGCAGAATTTTATAGATTGGAAGAACTTGAACGGTATTACTTTGAAAGAGGCTTTAACAAGAATTAATGAAATCAGTAGTCTTACCCCAAAAGCACGAAAATCACTTTCGGAACTCAATGATATATTAGTTACTTCAAGAGAAATATCTAGCGAAACAAGCTTACCGGCATTTATGGATAGCTTAATTAGAAGAATCGACTACATGGCATATATTAATGATGGCACCGTACAAGGTGAATCAAGAGTAGAAAATGTCAAGGAATTACTAAGTGTTGCCCAGAGTTATCAAGAGGTTGGTCTAGACGGTTTCTTAGAAGAAATTTCGCTAGTCAGCGATATAGACAACGCTGACTTTGGCGGAAATGCTGTTACTTTAATGACTCTTCATGCTGCTAAGGGGCTTGAGTTTCCAGTTGTTTTCATGGTTGGTATGGAAGAAACAATTTTTCCGCATTCGAGAGCTCTTTATGATCAAAACGAAATGGAAGAAGAAAGACGGCTTTGTTATGTAGGCATGACTCGCGCTGAAAAAGAGCTATATATGAGCTATGCTTCAACCCGAATGCTTTATGGTGGAATTCAGCACAATCCTCCTGCTCGATTTTTAAGTGAAATTGACGCCAAGTTCGAAGTTGATAGCTTTGGTTTAGGTGGAATGTCTTGGCAGACAAAAGATAGTCAGACAGATGACTATGTAGAACCATCAACTAAAAAAATCGAATCAAATGAGCCAAGATATGTAGTTGAGCTTAATGAGGGCGATTCGGTGCAACACGATATTTTTGGCATAGGAAAAGTCATGGAAGTAGATGGCGACAATTTAGCTGTATATTTTAAAGGTAAGGGAATGAAGAAGCTAAATTCAGCCTTTGCTCCACTTAAGAAATTATGAATAGAATCTGGGTAATTGCCGGAAAAATAACATACCTAATAATTTATCCGATATTAGTTTTAGTTATTAGATTTACAAAAAGAACTAGAGTTATTGTTATTTATGAAAATAAAATTTTGGTAGTAAAGGGATGGTTGAGCACCGGAAAGTGGATACTACCTGGAGGTGGTCTACACAGAAACGAATTGCCGAGTATTGGTGCAAAAAGGGAGTTACTGGAGGAAACTAATATTAAAATCGATCAGGAATTGTTACATGTTGTGCAACAAGAATATAATAGTGGCTTAATAAAATACCAATATGATTTGTTTGAAACTAAACTAGTCGTAATACCCAAAAACATCAAAAAACAAAATATAGAAATCCTGGAAGTAAAGTGGATGAATATTGATGAAATAACTTCTAATGATTGTTCAAATGAACTTTTAGAAATGGTTGATATCTGGAAAAACAAGGGTAAATTTGCTAAAATAAACTAGCTTGTTTGGGTAAAATATCCAAATTTGACTCTTAATATGACTAATAAGCCTGTAAAAAATTTTGTTGACATTAAAAGACCTCCAAAGTTACGAAAGAAGGTCGTTTCTCCTATACCTAAAAAAACTGATGTAAATAACTTTTCAATACAGAACAAAACACCAAAAAAACAAATTAGTTCAACTGAGAAGAAGCCAGTTGAAGATAGCAAAAAAAGATTTTGGAGTAAGGGATTTCATCGGCATCCATTTGTAGTGCCCGTTGTAACATTTTTGGTGTTATTTTTTGTATCGATGATTGGAATAGTTGGTCTAAGTGGTCAAACTATTGGAGCTAATGATTCTCATGTTGTTCGGGTTTCGATTGAGGGAAATACATCAATGGTTCCAACTAGGGCAAAAACTGTAAAAGAATTTCTAGAAAAAGTTAAAATTGAAGTCAATGAAGGAGACGTAATTGAGCCCTCATTAGAGTCAGAAATTGATCAAGACGACTTCAGGCTAAATGTTTATAAAGCAAGGCCGGTTACTATTATCGACGGTGAAAGCAAAACCCAGACTCTATCAGCTGCCAAGACTCCTCGTGCTGTTGTAGAACAGGCTGGAGTTCAGGTTTATCCAGAAGACTCTGTTAACCTAGATAAGCCATCAGAAAGGATCCTTGAAGATGAGACTATTGGTGAGACTCTAGTGATTGATAGGGCAACACCAACTTATTTGAATTTATACGGTACGCAAGTTGATCTTAGGACAAGAGCAAAGACAGTTGGCGATTTACTTAAAGAAAAAGATATTAAGTTGCAGCCAGGCGATACAGTACAACCTAGCCCAGAAACAGTTTTGGCCGCTAACTCTCAGGTTTTTGTTACAAGGAATGGTACCCAGATTGCCAGTGCTGAAGAAGAAATCCCAATGCCAGAAGAAATTGTACAAGATGGAAACTTAAGCTTTGGTGCAACTGCCATCAGACAGAAAGGTTCACCAGGAAAGAAGATTGTAACTTATCAGATAGAAACTAAGAATGGAGTAGAGGTTGGCCGAAAACCTATTCAAGAAGTAATAGCCGTACAGCCAGTCAAGCAAATAGTTGCTAGAGGAAAAGCTTATTCTGTCCCAGAAGATAAGAGTAGTCTGTTATCAGCCGCCGGCATCCCACTTAGTGACTATCCTTACGTCAACCACATAATAAGTAAAGAATCTGGATGGTGTGCTACAAAATGGCAGGGTCAAATAGGATATTGTCCAGGTTATTATACTGAGATTCACTCACCAAGTAGTGGCTATGGCTACGGATTGTGTCAGTCTACACCTGCAATCAAAATGGCTAGTGCCGGTTCTGACTGGCAAAATAACCCAGTCACGCAGCTTAAGTGGTGTTCTGGTTATGCAATTGGTAGATATGGAAGCTGGGAAAACGCATACAATACTTGGCTTAGACAAAACTGGTGGTAAAATGAAAGACTTTTCTGCTAAAAAAGAACTGGGTCAGCACTGGTTGAATGATACAACTACACTAAATGAAATCTGTATTAACGCTGAAATAAACCCTGGAGATTTTGTACTTGAGATAGGTCCTGGTAAAGGATCTTTGACAAAAGTACTACTTCAAAAAGGAGCTATTGTTCACGCAGTAGAGTTTGATTTAGAGGCAGTATCTTACCTGAAGAAAGTTTTTTTTAACGACATTGGAAAAAATTTGCATATTGAGCACAATGACATCCGAAAAGTTGATCTAAGCAAATTCACAAACTACAAAGTTGTAGCAAATATACCCTATTACTTAACAAGTAATCTTATAAAAATAATAAGTGAATCGAATAATCCTCCGACAGTTGCCGTATTGCTTATTCAAAAAGAAGTTGCCGAAAGAGTTTGTGCTAAACCGGGCAATCTTTCTATTCTGGGTATAACAGCTCAGTTTTATTGGGAATGTTCAATTGGTATTGAAGTGCCTGCATCTATGTTTACTCCACCTCCAAAAGTGGACTCGCAGGTAGTAATTTTAAAAAGAAGAAAATGTGAGTTATTTGACGTAGATGCTAAAGATTTCTTTAAGGTCGTTAAGTGTGGTTTTTCCTCAAAACGAAAAACTTTAGTTAATTCTTTAAGTGGTGGTTTAAGAATATCAAAGATAGACTCACAATTATTAATCGAAAGTACAAAATTGGCCGACAACGTTCGCCCACAAGAGTTATCATTACAAGAATGGCATCAGCTTTACATTATTGCAAAAGCCAAAAACTTAGTAAGCACTTGACTACTAAGGTATTAATAACTACATTAAGCTTATGTCTGAAGAAACAAACGAGTCAATTGGCATATTGTTTCAAAACATCTCTAGTGTATTATCTAGGCTTTCTGACCAAGCCCTAAACGATTCTCTAAACATCAGCTATTCTCAGTACAAAATTCTGAGTGCTCTTGTAATTAGAGAAGACTTGCGTCAAATAGACGTTGCTCATATTTTAGGGCAAACCGAAGCTAGTATCAGTAGACAGGTAAAAATAATGACAAAAAACGGTTTAATAAAGATTACCCTGAATAAAGACAACAAAAGAGAGCACTTAATACATTTAACCAACAAAGGTAACGCAAGTTACTTAAAGGCTACCAGAGTATTAAATGATCTTTATGATCCAATTTTCCAGAAACTAAAAGTAGCCCAAATTGTTGATTTTAAGGGCTACTTGAAGACGATACAACTAAGTATTAACTAATACTTAGTAACGGTTTTTGTTGAAGTTGTTGTTTCTAGGCTTGTCCTCTTTTGGACGAGCTTCGTTTACAGTAATGCTTCTTCCGTCTAGTTCTTTTCCGTTTAGTTCATCTACGGCTTTTTTTGCTTCTTCGTCAGATGACATTTCAACAAAACCAAAACCTTTAGAACGTCCAGAATCTCGGTCTGTAATTACATTTGCAGAAACAACTGTTCCTACTTGAGCAAAAAAGTCTTTTAGCTCATCGCTTGTAACATTCCAAGATAAAGATCCTACGAATAAATTAGTTGCCATTATTATTATCTCCTTTTCGCACCTGGAGGTAATCTGGCAATCCAGTTAGCTGCTCCTCTTTACGCACGTACTTATTTAAATTGATCTAGATTCACAAAATGTTACTCAGCAGCTTCTCTAGTAAACTGATACTAACATAAATACGAACAAATAGCCAATATAACTTACGCTATTTTTATTATTTACGATTTTTTAGTAGCTTCCGCTGTCGTGACTTCCGCTACCGCCACTATCATAGCTGGGGCTACTATAATTGCTAGAAGAATGATAAGACTGGCTTAATTGTTGTTGCCTGTCTCTTTCTTGCTGAGCTTGTCTTTGTCTTTCTCGTTCTCTTTCTGCCTCTGCTTGTCTTACGTCTGCTTCTGCGCGATTTATTGCAGTTTGAATTGCGGAAATAACGTCGTTAAATTCGTTTACTTGATTTCTAAGTTCTATGCGGCTAGCACTTGTGTTGCCTTGGAATATTGAATAACCATCTGCACTCACCGAAGTGTCTGAACCATGCATACTAACGTAACTTCTCAAGCTTGAAAGTTTATTTTCTGCTTCTTGTTCTAAGCTTGTGAGGCTACTTCTTAGGTCGTCCATTTCCCGTTTTTCACTAACAGCTCTTTCAGTGACACTAGACACTTTATTCTTAAACTCTTCAAGTTTGTTTGATATTTCTAGGTATTTTGGCTTATCTTGGTTTATATTGTTATCTACATAACTGTTAAACGAGCTAATCAACTCTTCAATTAACTGTCTTGTCTCTGGCTCGACATCTTCGTGGTGTTTGCTAAAGGCGTAATTATGAGTGTTTGAAAGTACGCCACTTATATCACCAATATCTAAGTTTAGATTCTCGATAATGTCATTAAGTTCCTGGTTTCTAGATTCGATGGAGTTAATTTTACTGTCGATAATTGACGAAAGGCTTACAAAATCTGCCTGTGCTTTCTCGTCACTTTCTAGTGAAGAAACGGATTTAATACTTTTATATTGTTCTGATACTTCTCTTATTGCCATAAGGTCAGACAGGTCTTTTTCTAATAATTTGTCTGTATTTACAATTGATTCAGTGCAAGAAGGATGGAAATTGCTTTTCAAGCTGTTAAGAAGTTCAATAGCTCCACTAATTTTTGATTGGAATTCAGTTACTTTTTGGTCGCGTAACTCGTGATTTGCATCTGCAACCGTTCGTCTTTCTTCTAGGGTGCTTACTTCTGATACGAATTCATTTATAACCGTAGTTTGACCAATTATTAGCTCCGCAGGTCGCTCGATATAATTAAGACTTCTTAGTCTTTTAATTTCTTCATGATTCGAATCGACGTCAGCAGTTCTTTTATCGTAGCTACTAGTATCCCAACCAGATGATTTGGCGATTTCAATGTTTCGATAAAGAGATTCTACTAAAGTATCAAATTCACTACTTTGGCTTTCAATCTTTACTACGTATTCTCCTACTTGTGTTGTTTCTAGCTCGAGCTGCTCGATTATAGAGTCTGCTTCTAAATTTGCATCATCTAGTTCTGCTGCAGCGTCTGAGACTAAATCTTTGTTAGGCCATATTCTTGTTTTTTGCTGCGTGTAAGTTTCAAGTGCATTGTCTTGCTGTGCAATAATATCAATAAGTTCATTTTGTGTAGAGGATAGTTTATCTCTTAATTCAATTGCATCGTCGTTTGGTAGTGGGCTAAGCTGGCTTTCTGCGGCCATAACAGCTGAAGTTGCTCTAGATTTTGTAAAGTCAGACTGCTCACGACTTTCCTTGAATAGATTACGAACAGTCAAACCTCTTTTTAATCTAGTTCCAGCTGCACCAAGAGCAATTACTAGTCCGCTAACTACTAGTATTTGTTTCACGGGAATATTTAAAGGTTCATTATTGTCCTCGCTAGAAAAACCTGGAATTTCTTGATAGTTATCATATTCTACAGATTGTGAATCATAAGGGTTAACTCTGTTTAATAGGTTAGCTATATCGTTTTGATTATTAGTTTCAGTATCTCTAAGATCAGATATAAAATCATCTTCTGCGTTCGCAACTGCAGAATCAGATATATCTAACTCTGCTTGCCCAGTTCTATATATGTCATAAACTCTTGGGATTTTGGAGATAAATATATTCATTATATCTTCGTCTTGCCAATCACATTGTTCTTCAACTCTTTCGGCAAAGCTTTCCGCGTCGTCTTCATTCCTGACGCCATTATCGGTGGCGTCGTCAATAATTTGAACGTGAACTTCTATTCCTTCAACCGCATAACCATCAATGACATCTCTCAGATATGTAGAGGAATCACCGCTAACTGTTTCATCGTATACGGGAACACACATTTCAGGTGACTGAGCACCTACTTCCGTAGCATTTGGAGCAAACATTGCACCGGTAGCCATTGCTAAACCAACCACTGTTTTTCTCATAGATAGCTAATTATACCAGAAAAGAACAAAATAACAATACTTAAGCTTAGATTCACTCCAGAGCATTAGCACATTGTAAAAAGTGTAAAATATTGCTATAATAGTGTTTACATGGGGCTGAATTTTAAGCTCGACGTTGGACTTTATCAGTTAGAGAAGCAAGTCGCTTATCAGCGTTATAGGTAAACCTAAATAAATGCAAAAACATTTATGAAGAGCGTAGCTAACGCATTTATGCCGCAGCGCGCACTAGCTTTCGCTTAATTGTCGAAAGCCGCTTGATAGCTGACGCCAGATAAGATATTAAAGTGTTATATTTTCTGGACGCTCATGAACTATTGATTCGTAATTCATGTTAAGCCAACGAATTAAACGTTTTTATCATTTTGTTAGTTAATAGATAAAAACGTAAACTAAACTGACTAAACTTGTAGATGCTCTAACAAAGATAAACTAGCGGACGCGGGGGCAGTACCCGCCAGCTCCACCATAAGCACTTTGACCTCTGTTAATTCAGAGGTTTTTGTTTTGGTTATGCTTGCAAATACAATAATTTCGTAAGATGATTGTATCCATGACAGATCACGAAGGACAAATTCCACTTGGAGATGATTATTTTATTGATATGGGAGGAATGACTGTAGGTCATTATGCTTTATCAGAGAAGTCACAAATTTCAGATAGATGCCTTAGAGAATGTGACCCCGATGAGATTGTTGAAAGCTGCGGTAGTCAAGCTGTAGCAGAACTATGTATGAGAAACGCTCTGCAAGGTGGTGGCCCCCAAGAAATGGTTACAGAAGTAGAGATACAATGTAATGGACCTAAGCGACGTTTACTTGGTGGCCAAAAATGTGGTGCTAAGACGATTATCCATGAAGTAGTAATGCCTCTCGACCTTGAAAGTAAAGAAACGGTACCCCCAGAAGTACCAGAAATAATGCCTGGAGTGACTTTCGTTTCACTCGTAGGAGAGTGTATTACTGAACCCGACCGCACTCAAGAGTACGAAGGCTTACATTGGGGTGACAAAGTTATAAATTTACCTGGAGTAAGCTCGAGTACACATATTGCAGTTGGAAATCGTGACGGTATTGCAATAGAAATAGACATCAATCAATCATCGAACCCATTCTCTCCTGCTCGGATATACTGTGACGTAAGTGGTGCAAGTGGACGATTGAAGCTCAAGCATAATGATGTTGCAGATCAAGGCGGCTACGAAGAGTTTTTTGCAGTTGAAGACAGGGCAAAACTAGATGCTCGTGTTACAGAACTTTTTAAAAAGTACTTCGTTAACAACTAATGCATTCCATTTGGGTGTATAACCTCAGGGGATAGTTAATTCCTTAAGACGTTCTTGCTTCCTTTGATAATCTAGATACTCATCCCAGAGTAAATACCTCCATCTCTCTATTTCTTCAAAGATGAGGGGTGAACTTTTTTCGAGGTGCTCCACCAATAAAAGTGCACGAATATATTTCGGGTATTTTTATTGGTTATAATCCGTCTAATTCTTGACTATACCTTTTAATAATAACTTTTGCTCAGGCATAAGCAGTTTAGCATCAGTTAAATATGTTATTTATGACTTCTGTTTTCGTGTAAGAACACTTGAAAAAAATCAGAAATATAGTATAATGTCATTATTATGAGTGAATTAGATTCTTCGATAAATAAACTAAAACCAGGTGATCGCATTGACTTCGCTAATATTACTGAAATACCTGCATTTGAAGATATAGTTGCAGAAATTATAGATAAAAAGGTGGATGAAATATTGCCAGAACGCCCAAATGTATTAAACTTGGCAGCCTGGGGTGGGAGAGTTGCAGTAAGTGAATTATTGAGGCCACCTAAATTTAATGGTTCTATTACTGATATTTCACTGACTGTAATGCACGAACCGTATGAAAGGTTAGTTAATGCCAGAGAACGGGGTTGGAAGCTCGACTCAGGTAACGTAATACGAACAAGGGAAGACGAACAAAACCTAGCACTATTATCTACATATAAAGGATTTGAATTTATAGGAAATGCCTTTAGTACTGGAAGGGGGGTTATTGGTCAAATATCTGCAGAATTATGGTATGCTCCAATGCCATTGGATAACAAAACAAATAAACCTAAGAGAATACCATATCAATCTATACACAGAAATGCAGGTAGCAGCATCTTGAGATTCGTCACTAAACCAAAACTTGAGAAAGAGAAGTTTATAGAACTGAATAATGAGTCTCGGAGTATTGCATTCGATGTGCTAAAACGTAGTATTCGTCATCCCATAACCCAACAGATGCGAAATTAAATTACTTGAATAGTGAGAGGTGCTCCTGTTCACAGGATTAATGAGATTAGTTTTAAATATCTCTCGTTAATAATCTAAAAATTAATCCTAGAGCAAATACCTTAGTCTTTAAATTTCTTCAGATTATATAAGAGATACATTATAAAAGACTGTCAGGTTATTCTAATTTATAACGTCAACAATTTGGGTTGCTAATGATTCGGGAGAGTCAAATACGATGTGTTTAACAAGGCCGAGGTTTACTACTCCTTGATTGAAGTAGCCTATTTTCGTACCTAGTTCCGTAGCCAAAATGGTAGGTTTGCCTGAATTTAATGCATAACCCAATTCAAATTGTAGACCCTCAGACAAAATATCTGGTGGCAGATAAGCAAGCATAGCATCTGACTCGTCAATTCGGGCTAGGTCTTCTCTTACGCCAACCTCAGGAGGAATATCAGATATAACCCAACCTTCATGTTCTACTGCGCAAAAGACATCAAAATCTTTGGAACGTAGAGCGACAAGCATTAATTCTACCTTCGCACGAAAGTCAGGGTTCACCTCACCCGTCTCATAATTTACGTGTCCAGAAAAACTAGTGCCAAGAAATACATTCTTCATAGATTGTATAATTTAACATAATTTAGTGAATAATTGTAGTGTGTTTGGCAGCTAGAGCTTATTTCATACATTTCAAATCAATCAAGATCGGTTAGAATACTTGAAAAAATAAAAAAAAGTGTAATAATAAAGTACCATGACAGATAGATTTGGCAGAACTAATTTATTGAATATCGCAGCAGATACTCTAGGTTTTGATAATACTACTAGACGCGCAATGACGCATCTTGAAGTTTTTATAAATGAAATGAGTAAGAGGAATATTACCTGGGAAGAAGTTCCAGAAAAGCTTGATTTTCCTGCATTATTACCAGGAATAACAGGTAAATTAATTTTACGAGCTGCTCGTCGAACTGATGAGGGATTCGTGGCAGTTGAAGCAGCTATAGCATACCCAGTGCTAAGACCTCCATTATTATCTGCTTATGTTGAATGTCTTGAGATTGCAGCTCCTAGTGAGACATCTTCGATAATGGATACAGTTAGATACTTACGCCAGTCTTACTAGTAGATTGAAAAAATAATCAAAAAGTTGTATAATATTATACATGAGTACCGAGAAATTTATTAATCCTGGGATTGAGACTTTAGTAGAAATTGGAGTCGTCAACAATTTAGTCCTTGTTCGTGATGAAGCCGAAAAGGGTGGTAGGAACGAGATACTAAACTGTCTGGGCTGCTATAAAGAAAAAGGCGAAGATGGAATAACTGGAGTTGATGTTACTAAATGTTCAGGAATGAATAAATCTACTATATCAGTTGCTCTACTTAGACTTGAAAAAGCCGGTATACTACAGTCCAAAATCATAGATGACCCTAGTATCCCAAAACATAGAAGAGTATATTCAATTAAAGATAATGAACGTGGAAGGGCAGTACTGAAAACTGTAGTTGCTCCTCCGAAGTGTGGGTTGGATAAATAACTATAGCAATTTAATCATTAAAAAATAAAATATTTTTAGGCTTACCTGTCATTTTAAATGAATATATAAATATTGAAAAATTAAATAAAAAATGTTACAATATACTGTTTAGATGAAAGATTAGTTAGGTTATGATCGGAAATAGAAAATCCAAAGAAATTAAAGAGTACAATCCCGTTTTGTCATATTCTAGGGTATCTAAACTAGAAGCAAAAGACGAAAAGAACCCTTTTGCCAGGAGTCAGTTATCTATTGTCGATTTTTCATTAGTCAGGTCTGTAGGTGGCAAGCTTTACGGAGGAGCAAGAGTATTTAAGTTGCTCGGTGAGTTTGGAGATTTTGAAGAGCAAGTAGATGATGACTTTTATAGGAATAGGTCTTTTCATGCATCAAGAGTTGGTGGAGTGATATTAGGTACATTAGTTGCAAGAATTAGCCTTGATTCAATCGGGAATCCTAAAAATTCAAGATTTTTATATTATCCTCCTGAAGAAGAAGGTAATAGTAATACTTACCAGGAGTATAGTCAGGAAGAGGCAACTGTTTTTAGTCAGACTTTTGACAATATGTTTTTCCCTGAAGGCATGATTGATAATAAGTTTTATGGTTATGATGAAGCCCAATCAAAAAATATTAGACATATAGCTAGAAGTCTTCTTGATTTTATGAGCACTACAGAATAGCTTATAGTTTTGGTATAAAACGACTACTAATCTAAAATAGAGTAGATGAATAAAGACAAGTGGATTGCAATTTCTTTGGGCTCGATAATGGTCCTTTCTATATTTGCTATAGGCGGTTATGTTTTTTATTCAATAAATAGCTCTAATAATAAGGCTAATAAAGTAGTTTCTAAAACAACTTCATCTAGTAGCGGAAGTAGTTCATTAGAGGTGACCGATAATAGCGGTCTGGGTGGCGGACTTGGAAATGAGGCTCAAAGTCTTGGTGCTAGTACAGAAAAATCTACAGCTAATTCTGCTCAAGAAAGTAAAAAGCAGAATTTTACGGAATATGAAAAATACAAAGCCGAAAAGAGCGCACTTTTTGGAGACGTAAAACCCGGTACTGGCAACGAGGTTAAGATAAATGACAAAGTCTCCATTTATTACAAAGGTTATTTAACCAATGGTGAAATATTTGATAATCAGTGGCCAGCCAAAGAAGGCGATAAACCAAAGCCATATGACTTTGAAGTTTCTAGTAGTAGTTCTGTTTTGCCAGGGCTCAAGCAGGGAATTATTGGAATGAAAGTCGGGGGCACCAGAAGGGTTATTATACCCCCTGCCGTTGGGTACGGTGAAAGGGGTCAGGGTTCTATACCACCCGACTCAGTACTAATAATGGACGTCGAACTACTTTCGGTTTCGCCCAAATAATAACTTGACCGCTGTGTCAGCATGACTTAGTCTGGAGGAATATGATTAATAAAACTAAAATTACTGCCAAGAAAATCCTTAGAGTTACCGGCATGATTAAATCTAAGGACCTAAAGAAGCAGGATGTAGTCAAAGCTTTGGAGTATATTGATAAATATTGGAAAAATTTAGAGAGATTTCATCCTAAAGATGATGAGAGTTTGCTAGGGTTACCTAAGCCCTATCTTGTTCCAGCTTATGAAAAAGGTCATGAATTTGATTTTAATGAAATGTACTATTGGGATAGTTATTTTATGATTCAAGGAAACTTCATCGAAGAAAACAAAGAACTAGTAATAGGAATTCTAGATAACTTAATATATATGTTCGAGAAGTACCGAATTATTCCGAATGCCAGTCGTACATATCTTACTGGAAGATCTCAGCCTCCCTTACTAACATCATTCATCTTTCAGGTCTATGACAGTTATGATCCAGGAGTTAAATGGTTGCATAAAATGATGGCAGTAGCAGAGAATGAATATCACACTGTCTGGACAGGCAAAGTAAAACCTAATGCTCGTCAGGTCTATGAAGGACTAAGTCGCTATTATGACATTAATTATGTTGATGATTTAGCAGAAGCAGAGAGTGGTTGGGATATGACAACTAGATTTGGTCGCAAAGCACTCCAGTATTTACCAGTAGATTTAAATTCACTGCTGTATAAATACGAAAAAGATTTCGAAAGATATTACGAAATAATCGGTAACCAGAAAACCTCGTTAGCCTGGCATAAAACTGCCGAACATCGTCGAAAAAATATGAACCGTTTAATGTGGAGCAAGCTGAAAGGACTCTATTACGACTATAACTACGTAAAAGAAAAGCGAGGATCGGTAAGTTCTCTGGCTACTTTTTATCCAATGTGGGCTGGCATGGTAACTAAAAGTCAGGCAGCTGATTTAGTAAAAGCTCTTAAAAGGTTCGAAAACAAGGGTGGGCTGTCTACTACGGATGTTCCGCCAATAAACCAATACATGCCCGGAAGAACTCCAACGCAGTGGGCCTATCCGAATGGTTGGGCACCTCTACATATGATTGTAGTTCAAGCACTTGAAAGGTATGGCTACCATGAAGATGCTAAGAGAATTGCCAATAAGTGGCTAAAAACCAACCTTAATTGGTTTAATAAACATCACGTATTCCTGGAAAAGTATAATGTTGTAAACCCAGATAAACCGCCTGCTCCAGGTGTTTATCCGTCGCAAACAGGTTTTGGTTGGACTAACTCAGTTTTTGAAAGGTTTTGTAAAGACTACATAGATGAATGATAAACCAGAATTGCCATGCAAAGATAAGCTAGTTTTTGATACGAAAAGTGAAGCTCAAAACATGACTTTAGCAGTTGATTGGCAAAGAGGCTCAAAGCTTAAAGCCTATAAGTGTAGTCACTGTAAACTATGGCATCTGTCTAGTAACACGGACTAATCTGTTATAAGATATATAAAATGAAGAGTTTTAATAAAACATTTAGTATGTACATGATGCCCCACAAGGGCCTTTAATTAATTTTCTTTTTACATTTTATTAAGATTAATCGACAGGATTAAAAATGAACTATTACGTAACTACATCAATTCCCTATATAAACGGTGATCCGCATATTGGTTTTGGTATGGAGCTAGTTCAAGCTGATGTACTTGCTCGTGCCGCTAGGAGACGAGGGTATAATGTGTTGTTTTCTACTGGAACCGATGAGCATGGCGGCAAAATTTTCGAAAAGGCAGAAGAAAACGGAATTGAACCAAAAATATATGCCGATCAAATGAGTCATAAATTTCGTGATCTAGGTAAGCTGCTCAATATTAGTAATGATAGGTTTGTTAGAACCACAGATGATGGGCATGAACAAAGGGCTCAACTAATTTGGAAAGCTCTCCAAAAAGATATATATAAGTCATCTTACGTCGGTTGGTATTGTAAGGGATGTGAAGAGTTTGTTACAGAATCAACAGCCAAAGAAAATAAGGGTGTTTGTCCTAACCATCAAAAGCCATACGACAAAATTGAAGAAGATAACTACTTCTTTAAATTAAGTAAGTATTCTAAACAAATAGAACAAGCCATTGTTGACGGTACTTTTAAGATTGTTCCAAAAACAAGAAAAAACGAGATTTTAGGAACACTCAAAGAAGGTTTAGAGGATATTAGTATTTCAAGACCAAAAGATAAAATTTCTTGGGGTATTGCTGTTCCTGGTGATGAAACTCAAGTTATGTATGTTTGGTTTGAGGCGTTGATGAACTATATAACAGTTCTAGGCTATCCAGAATACAAAGATTTTATTGATTTTTGGCCGGCAAAAACTCAAGTAATTGGTAAGGATATTCTTAGATTCCACGCTGCTATATGGCCAGGAATACTGCTAGGCCTGGGACAACCCCTACCTGAACAGTTATATGTTCACGGCTTTTTGACAATCACCGGACAGAAGATTAGTAAAAGTACTGGTCTTGTAGTTCATCCAAAAGAAGTGGTCGATAAATACAGTTCTGATGTTTTTAGGTACTATTTCTTAAGGCATATACCTTCGTATTCAGATGGTGACTTTAGTTGGGAAAAACTAGAATCTGCTTATAACAATGAACTTGCCAACGAATTAGGTAACTGCGTACAAAGAACTGCCGCCATGATAAACCAATACCAAGATGGAATAATTGGTCAAATACCTGAAGGTACTCATGATGTAGCACAGTACTGGGAAGCAATAGATAATTGTAGATTCGATCAAGCGTTAGATGAAATATGGGAACAAATAAGGGGACTGAATCAGTATATCGACGAGACAAAGCCATGGGCAATAAGTAAGCAGGGAGATAAAGAACATTTACGTGAAGTGTTAGCATACCAAGTGGCTTGTTTGTTAGAGATCGCAGATTTATTAGAACCGCTTCTTCCAGAAACTTCTATTAAAATCAGAAGTATTTTTGAGAAGGGCGTAGTAAAGTCGCTTGATGGAACGCTATTTCCTAAGAACCTTGCTTAGTCAATAAACTTCCTGCACTAACTGCAGATGCATACTGATGAAACCTTACATTGTCTAAGTTATTAAATGATGGCTCAGCACACCTTGACAGCCAATAACCAACAAGCAGATTTGCATGATTTACGTCAAAATGTGTATCTAGGTATTCAGATACATCAACTCCGCTCTTATGTAAGTCAATTAAAAACATAGTACTATCAGACTTAGCTGGTCCTCTGGATACCCAGCTCCAGTCGATAATTTTGACACCGTAAACGGGATGCCAACCAATGTTTGCTTGCCTTGCGTCGAAGTGACCAACGTTTTTGGTCGGTAATTTTATATAACGATCGATGTTTTTAATTAGTGCTTCTCGGAATTCAATATCGTTTATAACAATGTCAATATATTCAATTCCGCTAAATATATGATCTTTTAGTTGTATTTCAAAATCATCAGATCTATTTAATATTTTTATTATTTTTAAATCATCAACATTTTGCCAACCACGTTTAAATAGTTTTTGTGTAGAAGTTAAGCTCTCTACTTGGTCTAATTCTTCTGAAATAGGTAAGTTCTCGAGTTCACCTAGGGCCGATAATACATCGCTGACATATTTATTAATATCTTTATCGGGAGCACTCCAGTACCAACCCTTATCATTAGATAAGTACTCCATTACTAAAGATCTATTATCTAGCTCTACTTTTGGAATGTGAGTAAACCCATTTCTGTCTAAAATATCGTAAGCGAATTGTTCTTTAATTAAGTATTGCCACATTTTACTGGCTTCGATTTCGTCGGTTAGAAGTGAACTATCACTAGTTTTTACGAAAAATAGATCGCCATTTGCTAACTGAACACGTGATTTTTGGTACATCATATGACCTGCGTTTACATCTGAAATATCTACTATGTCTAGATTCCTATCTAGGTTTAGTCGCTTGCCATAATCATCGATTTCTCTTTCCATAATTTACCTCATTGCTAGCTCTACTAATAATGAATGAGATCCGAATAGAAACTCACCACAGTTACTGACTGGAACCCATGCTGCACTCTTTGCGTCATCACTACCTTTCCATGGTATTCTATTTATTTTTTGACGCAATGCAAATCTTCCGATGTTTCTTACGATTTTTTGAAATTGTCCATCAGACGTCATTTCGATAAGAGCTTTTTGCTGACTTTTTTCATCTAAGTTTAAATCTATTCGATAGGCAGTAGTTTCCGGCCATGCATTTGCTGTTACTCTTAAATCTGCCAAAGGTCCAGAGTAAACCTTTCTGATGGAAAAGGGTATTTTGCCTAGGTCAATGCCGGTCTCTTCATTGGCTTCTCTAATCGCTGTGGTTTCTGAATGCTCGTTTGGGTCGACAAAACCACCAGGTAGTGCCCAGCCCGTACGTCGCCACGTTCTATCAATAATATGTGCTCTTCTTTTAAGTCGTGTCTTATTACAATTGGGTCGGCAGTATAGTTGGGCCCCCAGTTCCAGTAAGCTCCTTTTCCGGTCACAATACCTACGCTAGGGTTAGTAATCATTTGACTTAACCATGGATGAAGTGGCTTTCCTGACGAGTCTAGTTCTATGCCAAGGTTTAGAAAATTTTGTTTATCGATCTCATTCGGTAACGAATCATCTGTTTTTATAACCCAAGGTCCGTCTGGTATTTCTAACTTACCAGTGTTTATTTCTTCAACTACTATAGAGTACCTATTATCGGGGTAGTCAGGGTAGTTTCTTCTGTTTAACTGATTTTCTAGGAGTTCAATACTTCTTTCCATGAACTCAGTTTCAATACTTGGATTAATCATTTTTTCATTATCTAACATATCTTCACTCTCTTTCTAGTCAGTATATCGATTTCTTTTATTGAATCTATAAGTCTTGACTGAACACTTCCCTTTACTAGTAAGTAGGGTGTAGTTAATTTTTTTAATTCTTGTTCAAATCTTTTATGCATGTCATGTCTAATGTATTGACCGTCTCTTATTTCGTCCTGTACGAAGGGAATTTCATCTCCCGTTAATATGTATAGATCTACTTTATCGTTATTGGCAATTTCTTTTACTTGTTCGCTCTTATAGCCCATGTATCTTTCGTGCCACTGATTGGTGGCGAAGGCATTGGTGTCGCATATCAATATTCCATTTGAATGTCCTGATAGCTGATTTTCCATTGATTGCTGCATTTCAGCGATGTGTACGAATTCTTGACTTTGCCAGATGTGTTCTGGGTCGTTAAGGGATTCATTGTAGTATCTGCCATATTCCGGCACCCATGCTGTCCGATAGTACTTGGCAAGCGCTTTAGACAATGTAGTGGTACCAGTTGATTCAGCTCCAAGCACGCAAATCCTTAGTGCATAATCTGCTCTTACGATAGGATCCAAGAACTCCCATTCCTTCAATACGTCTTTTCTCACTCTAGTTGCGCATATTGGAACTGCAAGTCTTTCTTTGTCTACCATTACGTGGGTGCTATTCATGCATTTTGCATATTTTTTGCCATAATCTTCTGAGCTAAATACGACGTCTGGTGAATAACCAAGGAATTCAATAGTGTGTTTTGCCCAAGCAGGAGAGTCGTCATCCTTAACGATGTCTTCAATGATTTTAACGTTAACATCTGAGTGCAGTTGCTTAATCCATGCTGCTCTTTTGACGGCATCTACGTAGTAATCCGGATTATCACACACTAGAACATCAAGTTCGTCCACTCTTTGGTTAGCATAATTTATTAGGTGGGAATGCCCCTTATGTGGTGGGTAGAACTTTCCTATCACCAAGCCCTTTTTCATCTTCTTTCTCCTCAGTTATTTCATCTTTGTATGTTTTGTACCAAGTTATCAAGCCTTTGGTTGCAAGGAATAAGAATATTACATATAGCAGTGCAACAAACGGTACTCCCTTGTACCAGTAGAGTCCAATAGCTATGACATCCACAACAATCCATAGTACCCAGTTTTCAAGTCGTTTGTAGATCATTAATAGTTGGGCGGCAAAGCTCATCACTGTTGTTAAGACATCTAGCGTCGGCAATGAGGCAGGTTCTGGGAAAAGTGTCGGTAGCCAAATGTGTACCCTTGCCATTGCCCAGGCTCCAACTACCGTTAATACGCCTATTCCAGTAAGCCAATAAATATTTTGTTTAGAAGTATTTCTTTTAACAATTATTTTCTCTTCTTCGACTTTTGGTTTTTTGGCTTTAGCCCACAAGTACCAACCAACGAAACCTGTTACAAAGTAATAGCCTTGCTCAATTAAGTCAGCGTAAAGGTTTAGCTGATAAAACAGGGAAGCGAACAGTACTACGGCGACTATTCCGACTGGCCAGTTCCAGATATTTTTCTTTACTAGTAACCATACAGTTAATACGTTAAGTATTGTTCCAAAAAACTCTACATAACTCATTTGATAGTTGAATATCGTAAAGAAAGTGTTATTAACATTTAAGAATTGTAATATTTCATTCATCTTTCTATCCTCCTTTAATTAAATACTTCTTGATAAAGTGCTATTTTGCCTAATGGACCAGTGTGTTTGCCTTCATTGTCACTAAGCTTTACTAAATCAGCTTCTCGTCCGTCATCTAATTTGACGTGAGTTGCTTTCATGACAATATTTAGTGTCTTTACTCCAAGGTCGTTAGTTAAGGTCGTACCCCATCCAAACACAACGTTTATTTTTCCCTTAAAGTAATCATGTAGCTTCACTATCTGATCTATGTCTAATCCATCACTAAAAACTATAGTTTTTTGTTTGGGGTTCACATTATTGTTTTCGTAAAATTCGATAGCTTTTTCACCGAATTCTATTGGATCACCAGAATCTTGTCGCAATGCTCGCCATTTATCGGCCTGTTCTTCAGTAAAGTCACTAAAGAAAAATTCTGTACCAAAAGTATCAGTTAAAGCTATTGATAGATCATTGCCATACTGTTCATACCAGTCATTTAAGAATTTACCGTGTGATTTTCTGATATCTTTACCTTTAGCATCTGCCATTCCAGCGTAAACCATCGGCATTTCATGAGCGAAAGTTCCTACTGGTTTAGTACCGAGTAACTTAGAAAGTGCTACGTTGCTAGTGCCCAAGAAGTTATCGGGGCATTCATCTTTTAGCCTCTCGACAACATATTTTTGCCATCTCAATGAAAAGTGTCTTCTGGTTCCAAAATCACTAAATTTGATGTCTGGGTTATCACGAAAGATATTTATCTTTTCGTTTAATCTTTTTTCGCCCTCATCGTAGAGCTTCATTACGTCTATACCATTTGCTTTTATGTAGTTTTCAAAGTAGATTTCGTTGACTTCACTCATAAGAACCGTTTCCCAGAAAGTAACCATTGACCATTCACCAGTTGTTGAAAAAGCCAAGTCGTTATCTTTTATTTCGATGCTTACTTTAGGTAATTCATTTTCCGATAAACTCTGTAGAAAGTTTTCTGAAAACATTGGCTCGTTAGCTGAGTTTCTTATATCTCCTAGAAAACTAATCTCATCGTCAGAAAAACTATTTTGACGAATTTGTTCCAAACGTGAACCGATTACTTCAGGTTCTACGTACTCTAATAAGTTTTGAGAACCTCTATTTTTAAATGTAAATGTCACTTCGGTTTCTGGTTGCTTATCATAGGCAAGTTGACTCATTGTTGGCTTATAAAAGTCTAAACCAGCAGTTATCATCGTTTGTTCTAAATTTGGTCCTATTAAAACTTCATTTTTCATATCGTAACTCCTCACTTTGCAGCTTCCATATATTTCAAGGCTTGATCTGTTGTTATTAATTTAACTCCAGCCTTTTCTAATTCATCTATAGCTGCTAATCCTGTTTCTTGTGCTACTGGTTGTGTAGCGTCTGTTACTACTGCTACTTGAAGTCCAAGTTTTCTTTTAAAATCAAGAGCCGTTTCCTTGACGCAGTAATCTAATGCCAGACCACCAAGAATAACTACTTTTACGTCGTTTTCTTTAAGAAATTCTTTTGTTGTCTGACCAGTTTCTGGATCGAGCCCGTTTAGTCCGCTATAACTTGTATCATCTTCACCATTCAGCAGCACTTCTGTGCCTTTTATAATTCGTTTCGTACCAGTAGGTAATTTAATGTCGGGGTTTAGTTCTGCACCTGGTGTTTCTGCCACGCAGTGCTTAGGCCAAGTTGTGTTGAAGTTTGGCTCAGCAGAGAAGTGGGCAGTATTTTCAGGATGCCAATCTTGGGTAGTAAAAGTAACTAATCCTTCAAGAGCAGCTTTTGCCAATAGGGCATTAACTTTAGGAACAATTCGTTCACCATTTGGGACACCAAGTTCGCCAAAACCGGGAAGACCTAAGCGTTCACCTTCTTCTGCGGGCATAAATCCTCGCTGTGCATCGATTAGTCCGAATGCTACATTCTTATTCATAATTTTTATCCTCCTGTATTAGATGTTGTAAAAACTACACTAAGTAGTTAATTAGATAGTACTCCATAGATAGTGTAATGTCAACACTAAATGTGATATAATGTGATTGTATCTAAATCAGGTATTGCTAAAAAGTAAAAAAAATGATAAAAAATATAGGAGTATTATGAAGAGTTTTGATGCAGGAAATAATTTATTACCAGCAATTGCATATGGAGATGCGTGTGGTTTACCATTTGAGACTCGCCCAGCAAATCCAGAAGTAGTTATAAGTGGACTATCTAGCATAAAAGCCAATGACTATCTTGATATACCTGTAGAACTTAAGGGAAAAACTGGAATTTGGAGTGACGACACTCATCTTAGTTTGGCTACTACGCTAAGCTTATTAAATAGTTCAGGATTTGACTTGGATGATATAGCTAAGCATCATGTAGTAGCTATAGATAACGTTCGTGGATTGAGAGCTGACTCTGACTTTACACCTCCAATTGTGACTGAAAGTAAAAGGAACGGTTACGGTAAATCAACAATAGAAAGTATAGATAGAATTGCCGAAGGTGTAGACCCTAGAGTGTCTGGTAACAAAAATGGCACAGGAAATGGCGTATTAATTAAAATGGCCCCTTTAGTACTTTGGGCCTTAGCTAATGGATCAAGCGAAATTACAGATGACAATATAGTTGAATATACTAAAATGACCCATGCAGCAACAGAGACTGTGGTTGCAAGTCTGGTCCACCGAAATGTACTAGAAAGTCTTTATTATGAGACTCTAGAAGACAAGCAAGTTTATGACTATGCTTTTGAAGAAGCTATTAGATATGAAAACAAATTCGACGAACAAAAAAGAGCTGTATCTAATGTACTAGGCAGGTTTATTGGCAGGCGGATTACACATAAAGAAATAATTGACAGATTAGATGACAAAGGTCGAGGCGGTTTGTATGCTCCTGAAACTCTTATGATGGCATATGGAAGTTTTTACTTAGAAAGTAATTTCCCTGATTCAGTATATAGAGCAGTTGAACTTGGCGGCGATACGGATAGTGTGGCTAGTATTGTTGGCGCTATGTCGGTATTTAAAGATGGAAAAGTAGATTTTCCAAAAGATATTGAAGAAGTATTTGCTATTGATAGAATCAGACGAATTTCAGCCAAACTGGCAAGATTAATTACAAAGGAAGGGGAATAGAATATGGCAATGCCGATAGATTTTGTTTTAGTTCGCCATGAGTTTTCAGAAGCTAATTGGGTCCAAAAGCAAATCAAGCAAGACCCTAGCTATCAAGAACCTGAGGGCTTTTTTGACAGGCATGATAGCGAAATGAGACTTCATAAATCTGGAGCAGATAGAGCACCTCTAACTGGTGAATGGTTAAGGAAAGAATTCCCCGATGGCTTTGATAGATACTATGTGTCACCACATGCTAGGACTGTAGAGACCGCAGGATTATTAGCGCTTAAAGGTTCGTGGTTAGTAGATGACAGATGGCGTGAACGAGACTGGGGCGAGTACGGAATTCTTAATGACGAAGAAAGAGAAAAAAGATACGAACTTGCACATAAACTTAAAAAGCAGAATAAATGGTATTGGTGTCCGCCAGGAGGGGAGTCACTTGGCACTGGAGTAAGATTGAGAGTTGAAGACATTCTTGATTCTTTACATCGTGGAAAAGATGAAAAACAAGAAGAGCGAGTAATTGGTGTTGCTCATGGTGAGATGAATGATGTGTTTAAATTTGTATTAGAAAGGATGACTCCAATAGAATGGCTCGAGCAGGATGCTGATTCAGATTATAGAGTATCTAACTGTCAGGTATTAAATTACACGCGACGAGATCCAATAACTGGTACCATTGCCCCAAAGATATATTGGAGACGATCTGTAAATGTCTGGGATCCGGAACGTAGCTGGAACAGTGGACAGTGGACAGATGTTGAATATAAGCAATATTCTGACGATGAACTTCTAAAGCTTGCTAGTCAGTTCCCACGTTTATTAAATAACGACTAACCTTTTGGTACATAACCACCGGTTTTTGCTGACAAGTCGAAGTTTTTTTCGATAAAATTTATCACTTTATTTGGGTCGGTATTGTGATTAAAAACAATATTTGGGCCGTGCTGGTCAAGGTAGACTGCCTCAATTTCACCGTCATCCATAGTCTTTAATCCTCTTGATGTATTCTGGCCACATTCGTGGCTACCACACTCGAACTCTCTTTGGGATACACTTGGAACGACCGAACCTTCTTTAGGTGGACAGTGAAAGTGCACTATGCAGTCTTTTTCGGGGTGCTCGTCAAATACAATTCTTTGAGATTGACCACCAACAGATGGTTTTCCACCCAATGCTACAACCTTATCAGGTCCATCAGTGGTCACTTTAACCAAGCCAGTAGTAGAAAGGTTATTAAAGTTTGTTTTTCTTCTAGAAGTTAAGAATACATTTTCGGCAATTTTTGCTGCAAAGTGACCTGCAGTTACACCCACGAAAGGTTTATATGCACCGTTTTCTATGCAGTAATCAACGACTGTCTTTAAAGAGGGGTATATTTCTTTACTGTCCCAAGGTATCGGTTCGCCATCAATTACTGTAGATTCTGTAAAACTTAGTTGGGATCTAAGGTAGGCCATTTCCAATAAACCTCTGATTACTAGCTCTCTATCCGTTGTTTCGTGGTATGCGGCTTCTTCTGGAGTAACCACCATATTATTTCTTGTTACAGTATCGTTAGCCAAGACTAAGTTTAAACTTGATTCTTTAACTAATTTTAACCCTGCTGAGTACTGCTCCTCAGGAGTTGCTCCAGTGGTAGTCTTAAATCCTACTGCAAAAATATCTTTTCTAGGTTTCATTCCATTGACGGATTCCCTTCTGAAAAGAGGTACTATTTTATCGTTAGGTATTAGGTTCATTACCTGACCGGCAACAGATTTTAGTCTATCTGAATGAAGTCCACTTTCTACTTCGCCAATTTCTCCCCTAAAGTCAGTTACTGCAGGCGACCAAAACACGACTTTCGTACGAAAATCACTTACTATATCTTCCGCAAGATTTCTTAAATCTGTCGAAGTCTCAATTTGACTTTTTGGGTCTGCCATTTTTGTTAAATGGACATTTACATCCATACCAGACCAAAATGTTCCACAAAGCTCTCCAATTCTCCTGGCTGTACCACCATAGGCTCTTGCCGAAAGCGCAAGATGCTCTCTAACAGGTTCTATTGTTCCTCCACCTACTACATGTATTTGTCTTCTTTCTGGTGTTTCTAAACCTGACATAATATTCTCCTTTATAATTAGTTACTTTTTTAAAATGCTTAATAAACCATTAAAACTTTTCAGTGCCTTATTTCTTTCGATTCTTTCTGTAGTTAGTTCAATTTCTCTTTGTAGTTGCTTTTCGCTAATCTTATTTCTATCGATTTCGCATTGTTGTCTGAACTCCATTAATGAAAGTTTTTCATTTTCTACAAATTGCTTGAGCTCATTATCTTCAGATTTATCAGAAATGCGTTGAATAATTTCTGCTAATCGGAGATTACCAAATAATGGTCCCATGTTTGTGTATCCTGGAGATCCATTTATTTCCAAGTACTTACTCATAACGTATTTGGCTAAACTTATTCGTGTTTCATCGGTCTTTGTCTTTTCGAAATACTTTTCTGCTGCATAGACATAGTCACCGATTAACTCTTCCCAGCCGAGTTCATTAATCAATGGCAAGATATCATCGTAATAATCTACAGTTTGTTTTATTAATGAAATTCCGTTTACTAGCGGTACTTGTTTAAGCCACTTAGGAATGTCTTCATTTCCATTAATTACGTACTCTAACCAAAGTTTTGTTTGATCTTTTGCCCATTTTTTTAGCTTATCGCCACCAACTTCTACTCGTGGAGAAGCATCACCAAAGTCAATTGGGCTTTCAATTATATCTGATAGAATTGGGAACTTAAGATCAGTTTTCCGATAATAGCCTCTCTCTTTGTTGTCGCTAACTGTATTTCTCAATTCACTAATATTATTTTCAAATAACTTTAAATCGATAATATTGTTCTCATATTGGTTGCACCACCAAACAACTAATTTATTTTTGCTAACTATATTTAGATTTTTACTCGTTTGGTATTCAAATAATTCTTGTACAGATTCGTATATCCCACCTTTATCTTCATCTGAAACATTATTTAGTAAATATGGTCCACAATAGTTATTTTGTTCGCTACCTACACTTAAATACTCTCCCCAATCTACTGGTCCTGCAGGCCATATGTTTTTTGGTAAGTTTTCTGGGCTAAGCAAAATAATAAATGATCTATCTCTAAATACTCTTGGTAATTCTTTGTCATTCCATAATTCCAATAGCTTATCGCGGCGATCAACTCCAGAATTTACTAAATTAGTAACCAACGTAGTCCAATTATCTTCAAGTCCATCTTCTAAGTGGTCTAAAAATCTTGCATCATCAATTGGAGCAATCTCACGATGTTCTACCGAAAATTCTGTTGATTCATTAATAGTCTCCATCTATTTATCCTTTCTTGTTCTAGATAGAGTATTTACCCAGATTGGGATAAATAAAATAAAAACGTATAATAAATATATATACAAACATATACAAAAGAAGAAAAATAGTATAAAATAAAGCAATATGATAGATAAATTATTAAAAGAGATTGGTCTAAGCAACAGCGAAATTAAGGTTTACTTATATGGTAAAAATTATGCTGAAATATCCAGTAGTGATCTTATAAAAGGTACAAAACTACCAAAACCAACTGTAATGGCTGCCATAAAGGAATTAAAGGACACAGGTCTTTGTGAATACACAAAACGTGATGGACGTAGCAATACCTATAGGATGCTCGAAGCAAAAGCAGCTAGTTTTTACTTAAGTGAAAAAATTCACAAGACAAATGAATTAATTGAAAAAATCAACAACTTCCAAGAACCTAAGCTCGATATATCCACCCAGACTGTTGTTGGGCAAAAAGAAGTACAGAAATTAGTAGAATATGCACTAAGGTGCAGTTCAAGACGTTGGCAGATTATTTCACCTAAAGACAATGCTTTGGCTTATATGTCTAGCGAATATATTAATTATTTTAAAAAAGTAAGAGAAGACAGGCAGATAGTAAGTCAGACTTTATGGGCAGAAAACGATAAAAAAACAAATATAACTCTTAACGATGTAATTATGAGGAAACCCAGATATGTTCCCAAAGAAATTTCTGAAAACATTCCAAGTTTGATGATTGCATTTGATGACAAATTATTGGCAATTGAAGGCAGGGAATTACCCAAAGCAGTAATGATTTCAAATAAATCTGTAGTTGAAACATTTAATGTGGTCTTTGAACTAGCCTGGCGTAGTCAGAAGTAGTTAGTCGAAACTTCTAGATAATGATTCTATGGTTTGTTTATTAAATTCATAGAGCATTGCAGGACGGTGAGCACCTTCGCGGTGTTGTTCGCCAGTTTCGTGTATTAGGTCCAGATTAAGGAACTTCTTTCGGAAATTTCGTTTGTCTAGGGGACGTTCAAGAACAGCTTCGTAAATATTTTGAAGTTGAGTAAGAGTGAATTTCTTGGGTAGTAATGAAAAAGCAGCATTAGTGTAAGTGAACTTAGCACTAAGTCGCTGGTGGGCATACATAATAATATTTTTATGGTCATAAGCTAGTTCAGGTAAGTTATCTACAGGGAAAAAACTTGGGTTTTGGGTACTTTCTGAAATAGTGGGGTCTATATCAATTCCAAGCCCCATATAAGTAACCGATACAGCATGTCCGCGTGGGTCTCTTGCTACAGTATCAAAGGTGTATAGCTGCTCGACTAACTTTAGGTTACTCGTCTTTACACCTGCTTTGCGATTCAAGATTTCGGACATTGCATCGTTTGTTGTTTGTCCAGCAGCACAGTATCCTCCGGGAAGGGCCCAGGTGTCCTTAAAAGGTTCATTATTTCTTTTAATTAGTAGCACGTTCAGTACACCTTCGGTAATTTGCATTACTACGCTATCGACTACTAACGTTGGAGGTATGTATTCTTTTTGAAACATGCTTATATCTTATCTCAAAAACTACACTATGTCATGAAAACAATTAGCTTCCAAAAAAGTATAAAATATGCTATAATAGTATAAATAGTTTTTTAAGGAGTTAGCGTGGAATCAGATTCTGAAAGATCAATAAATTTATTTGGAAAACAAGTAGATGTATTTGAAGCAATTGTCGACGAAAGTCAAAGAGAATTACTTTCAGTAGAGCTGCCAAACGATCCAGCCGCTATACCTCTTTTTAATCAGGTAAAAAATCATCTAAGGCACGTTTCTTACCGTTTTAGAATTGCTCGGGATAGTGAAGATTATCCCTATGAGGTCGAAGAGAATGCATCTATTCCTAAAGGACCTCGCGAAGTAGCCGTTCAGCGTAGTAAAAGGCTATTAAGGTTGTTGAGTGATGATACTTTACCTGGTGAGAATTATCTTGAATATACATACGAATCTTTTACTAATCTAATTGAGTCGCAAGATGAAATAGTCAATGATTTGCTCCAGAATCCACTAGAAGTTTATGCAGATTTCAAGAAACGACGTGAAGAGCAGGGTGACGAAGCTCAGTTTCCAGAACTTGGTATTACTCTTAGAGCACTTAATCATGAGGTAGTTCATAAGCCCGAAGTTCATACGGCATGTTCCAAATCTCCATTGCTAAGCAAACTAAGAAAAGAGATATTCGAAAACGCTAACGAAAAAATTCAAAATAACGACTTTGGATATAATTCAACACTTTGGATGATTGAAGATACTATGGCCTTTTTCGATTTAGTTACTAGAGTTAATGTCCAAGACTCCCCTCCGGCCTATCATACTTCGAGATTTGAATATAATTGGTATTCTTTGGCGGAAGATAAAGACATAACTTTAATTCCTACTATGGCCAGTGTCGATTCTGAAGATTTATTGAAGTTTAGGAATGTTCCTGTAGGTATAATTGGTGTCTCAACTGATACGATAACTGTAGACGGCTTTCCTCAAACTCCATACGAATTCTTCTATCATGACGTAGATCATACTCGAAGAATGCACGATGCCACCATGATGGCAGTAGAGAGGGAGGGTGTTTCCATTGAAAAATTCGCCCAAGATAGTACTAGTCTTTTGGTTGATAAGCTATTGCCAGAGATAGATGTTGATGGCGTAGAAGACAGGCAAGAATACGACAGAAGAATAGCAATGAGAATGATTCTTTTTGAAATACTTCATGAAGATGGAGCGGATCCTTCGCCAGATAGTATCGCCGATGGCATATTAAGACCTCCTCTAGAAAGAACACCATTCGAGAGAATGGTTGACGAAAAAACTGTTGAATATTTTATGTCACCAAGAGCGTCAACATTGGCCCATGTTTTCAGAAAGCTAGCTCATACATTTTATGATTTACCTGATAGAAGAAGCCAAAAACTAGGCACAGACTATGTTAGAACTAGACAGGCTATTGCACAGGGTGCTGCAGATTTATATAGACTAGTTTCGGATGATCCAATAGACGACGAAGCTCTTCTGAACACATGCAGAGATTTAGTTTCTACAGACGAAGGCTTTACGGATGCGTTTATAGGTAATATTGCTCACGATATATCAAGACAAGCAGTTGGCCAGCGAGCTTTATCGATGATGGTGACTAAGCCATTGGGTGTGCACGCCGCAGTAAGGTCGGCTCGAAACGAACTACCAAGATTACATAGCCTATTTGGCTATTCAGGTCTAGATTACGAAGACCCTAAGTCATTAGAGCAGACAATTATTGAAGACTTGAAGTATATTGATCCTGAAGAAACTGCTATTGCTATTGGAGCTACGCCATATGGTATAGGTAGGATGTATCCAATACTAAAAGATCTTGGATATTTTACAGTTGGAATTGTGGCAAGTACTGCAGTAGGTAGAAACGAACCATGTGCTGAAGGTGTAGATAAGATAGTGGTCGTCAAAGACAATGGTTGGGGAGGCTATAGATATTCTGGTGCAACTAATGGTCTATTATCGCCGACTACGAGAGTGTTTGTAGGGGCTAGTGATTCAGTTGCAGCATACGGAGGTGGTTCTATAACGGTCGTAACTTTAGAAGAGATGCAACGACGCGAAAAGAGTTGGACATATAGGCCATTCGATATGAACCATAAAATTGCTGATATGAGCAGTGGACAAAAGGGTGAGACTAACCATGTCGACTATAGGGGACCTGCTTACGAGAAGGCCTTAAATCTAGAGCGACAGTTTCAAAATGGCAACTTTATTGCCACAAGTTAGCGCTCATATCTGAAGGCATACGCCAGTCACCTCGAGGACTTAGAGCTACGCTTCCAACTTTTGGACCGTCTGGAATAGCGCTTCTTTTAAATTGATTTGCAGTAAATCGTCTTAAGAATAGTTTAAGCCATTTATCTATTTCATGATCAGTATAGTCTTCTTTAAATGCAATACTAGCAAGGAATTTTATCTTTTCTGGACTATCACCCCATCTAATTAAGTGACTCAAGAAGAAATCGTGAAGTTCATAAGGTCCAATAATCTCTTCAGTTGTTTGGGTGATTTCACTATCGGGGTTTCCAGTAAGTTCCGGTGAGACAGGAGTGTCAAGAATATCATTCAAGACTTCCTGGGCTTTTGCAAAATCTGTCTTTTCTGACATGAATCTAACTAGATGCCTGACTAATGTCTTAGGAACACTAGAATTAACATTGTAATGGTTCATATGATCACCGTTATAGGTGCACCAACCCAACGCAATTTCGCTTAAATCTCCAGTTCCAAGTACTATTCCACCGTCTTTGTTGGCATAGTTAAATAAAATTTCAGTTCTGGCTCGCGCCTGAACATTTTCATAAGCTATATCTTGAGTTTGGCCATCATGATCAAGGGCCTTGAATTCACTTTTGACGATCTCTTTGATATCTATAACTTTATTTTTGACTCCAACTGCCTCGGCGAGTAATTGGGCATTATTTTGAGTTCTATTACTGCTCGCAAGGCCAGGCATAGTAATCGTTGTAATGACGTCAGCATGATTACGGCCTAGTATGTCGGCCGCCCTTACTGCAACAAGTAATGCAAGAGTAGAGTCTAACCCTCCAGATAAACCAAGAACTAATTTATGTGAATTTGTAGACTTTAGTCTTTTAGCCAATCCCATAGCCTGAATATATATAATGCTGTCGAATCTTTCGTTTCTTTGAACTTCTGGCTCGTTATCTGGTAAAAACGGATCTTTAACTAGCCTTGGATTAGGCTCAAAATCTGGTCGTTTTACGGTACATTTTATTACTTGTGCACCCAATTTTGTCGTATAGTTATTGTCCTTTATTCGGTCATGTTTTATGTGGTCTAAATCAATGTCAGCTGTGTGAATTCTTTTATCATCTAGTGAAAGTGGTTTTCTTTCTTGAACTATACGACCATTTTCTGCAATTATCTGGTGTCCACTCATCACTACGTCGGTGGTTGATTCACTCGGATCGGCGCTCGCATAGGCATACCCAGCAACTAATTTTGCAGACTGCATTGAAACTAACTGTCTTCTATAATTTGCTTTTCCAACTAATTCATTTGAAGCAGATGGATTTGCAATTATGACGGCACCTCTAGCAGCTTGCTGGACACTTGGCGGGTCTTTAACCCACAAATCTTCGCAGATTTCGATGCCCATTTTTACTCCACCTATATCAAAAAGTAAATCGTTACCAAAAGGTACTTCTTGGTCATCTAAAGTTAAATTAATATTGGGTCCTTGCCATGGCTGATACCACCTAGATTCATAAAACTCCGAATAGTTCGGCATATTTTGTTTAGGAACAATTCCGGCGATCTTACCATCGGCTAGTACAGCTGCGCAGTTATAAAGACCGTTTTCGTAAACAAAAGGTAAGCCAACTACAGCTACCGTTTTTTCATTAATCGTCTCGTCTCTTAAATATCGTAGTCCTCGCATCGCTTCATCGATTAATCTTTGGTTTTGTACTACATCACCGATAGAGTATCCGGTAATAGATAGTTCCGGAAAAACCACTAGGGCAGAGTCGTCAAGAACGGCTTCCTTGTATAGTTCAGATATATTTTTAACATTAGCGTTAATGTCAGCTAGTTCGACTTCGGGGCAGGCGGTGGTTACTCGAAAATAATGTTCACTTGGTTGAAATTCCATGGTATATCCTTTTATTAGTTAGTGTTGACTATACACTAATATGTATATATACTAGCAAGCATATTAGAAAGTGTCAATAGAACACTAAAACACTAATACAGAAAGGATTATTATGGAAATAGCCATTTTTGGAGGAACTTTTAATCCTCCTACAAACGCACATCAGTCCATTATTGTAGAAAGCTTAAAGTTAGATTTTATTGATGAGCTTTGGCTTATGCCCTCAGGAAAAAGAGCAGACAAACAGTTTGCTATTGATGATAGGCACCGTTTAAATATGCTTGATATAGCTTTGAGTGAGTTAGATTCTACTAAAAACTGCAGAATTGTAGATTTTGAAATTAATTCCGATAAGATTACAAGAACAACAGATACTGTTAAGTTTATTAATGACAGGTTTCCAGATTATTCATTTTGGTATATTTTTGGCATGGATTCCTATTCTGATATGCCGAATTGGCATGGAGGACAAGAACTAAGAGATAACTTAAAAATGATTGTTGCACCCAGAGATGGCCATAGGATTAGTTCTACAAAAGGATTGGTATTGCTACCCATAGAACGAAATGCATTTACATCTTCAACTGAAGTCAGAAACAGGGTTGCAAGTAGTCAGGATATTACAGGATTAGTATGTAATGGAGTAATGAGCTACATAAATTCTAATAACCTATATAGATGATATAGAATATACTATGTGAATTTAATTGATACTCATTGCCATATACATTTCGATGACTATAAGTTAGACCCAGACGAAGTAATCAAAGAATCAACTGATAGTCATGTGAATAAGATGATATGTGTTGGATGTACTTATGAAGATAGCAAAAAAGGAATTGAATTTGTTCAAACTAGAGAAAACTGTTTTGCTAGTATTGGTATCCACCCCCATGAAAGCAAGGATTACGACAAATCTAAACTAGATGATTTTGCTGAATTAGTTAAACTGCCAAAAGTTATTGCTATTGGAGAAACAGGCCTAGATTACTACTATAATCATTCAAATAAACTTGATCAGATAAGAGTATTGGAGTTTCAGCTAGATATGGCTCAGAAACATGATTTACCTGTGATTTTTCATATTAGAGATGCCTTTGAAGACTTTTGGCCTATTTTGGCAAATTTTAAGGGTATAAGAGGTGTTATTCATAGTTATACTGCAGATACCAAGGTCCTTGATAAAATCCTCTCAAACGGCCTTTACGTGGGTTTGAACGGTATAATTACGTTCACTAAAGAACAGTTTCAACTAGATATGGCTAAAGCTGTGCCGTTGCAAAATCTACTACTAGAAACAGACGCTCCCTTCTTGACTCCAAAGCCTTTTCGTGGTACAATCTGTCAGCCTAAACATGTACTTGTAATAGCGGAGTTTTTAGCAGACTTGAGAGAAGAACCTCTTGAGACTATCGCTGCGCGCACAACGTACAACGCCGAGCAATTGTTTAATATCTAATTCGTAAGGAAAACATGCAAGACTACAGACAAGAAGAATTATATCGAGGCGAACTACTATACCTGGCTTCAAATAGTCCAGAAGATCTTAGAGAAATTGGCTATAGAGCGCAGATTCTTAGAAATACTAAATACAGAATAGAAAAACTTAACATTCCAACTATTATGCAGAACAGTCCTAATATTTCACCTAGTGTCCCGCCAGAAGTAATCAATGACGCACCTGAATTAAAAGAAATAGATAACTCGAATGTAGTTAGTTTTCCAAACTATGAAAGACCAGATCTAAAAGATTTTTACGATGCAGTAGAAGAGGCTCATAAGGCGGCTTAAATCGATGAAAACCATACTAAAAAACCTAATTAACTCAACTCGACAAAAAAATAATGGTGAATATCATCAAGAATTTCAGCGAAACTTGATTAGAAAAGAAGCTGTAATTGGTGGAAAAGTGTTCGGATCTGTTCCTGAAGGCCATAGGCGAGAATTTTTTTGTCTTGACGAACACACTTGGGTTTGGCATGAGGAATGGGTAAATAAAAAAGGTGAATGGCAGTCGATGACAACTCGTTACGAAGTTAGACCAACAGGTTTAATTAAGGTTCAAAATGGCAATTATAGAAATGTTTCTGAAGAAGAAGCCAAAAGATTTAAAGTTGCTACTGACAGATACTTTGAAAGAGTCAACAAACAACTATATGAAGGTATTGCCTAAAACGGCTTTCTGGTAATATCAATCATAATGATTGGTTCTAATTATTTCGACTATGCAGCAACCACACCTTTAGACCCTAAGGTTCTAGCGGTAATGGTTCCCTACCTTGGCGATAATTTCTATAATCCTTCAGCAGGATATCTAAAAGCCATAGCCGTGAAAAAAGAATTAAACGAAGCTCGTTCACGAATTGCAAAAGCATTAGGCTGTAAGTCGCCAGAAGTGTTATTCGTTGCTGGTGGAACTGAAGCAAATAATTTAGCAATAAGTGGTGTTATGCAGCAATTTACAGATGCTAATATGCTAATTAGCCAAATCGAACATGACTCTGTTTATGAAACAGCAAATCAATATAAAAACAAGAAAATTAAGGTTAATGAAAAAGGTATTATTGACCTTGAAGATTTGAAAAGTAAAATTGATAAAAATACAGCACTAATTAGCGTAATGTATGTAAATAACGAACTCGGAACTATTCAACCAATTAAACAAATAGCTGAAATTATTCACCAAGAATTAGATAACAGGCATAAAAACAAGAATAAATTACCTTTATTTTTACATACCGATGCCAGTCAAGCAGGTAATTATCTATCTTTAAATGTAAATAGTCTGGGTGTCGATATGTTGACATTGAACGGTGGAAAAATTTATGGACCAAAACAATCAGCTGTTCTTTACGTTAATAGTAAAGCTAGTATCTTGCCAATTATTTACGGAGGTGGTCAAGAAAGAGGGCTTCGTAGCGGCACAGAAAATGTTGTATCGTATGTTGGTTTGTCACGAGCTGTTGAATTATCACAAAAAAATCACATAAAGGAACAAAAAAGGATTAATGATATTTCTGGAGTTTTATTAACAGAATTAAAAACAAAACTACCTAACGCAATTATAAATGGTGATAGACATAAAATCCCAAACATAATAAACGTGACACTTCCAAACCAAGACAATGAAACCATTATGATGAAAATGGATGAAATGGGTTATGAGATTGCTGTTGGTTCGGCATGTAAGGCTAGTAATGATGAGCCATCAAGAGTTTTGATGGCAATCGGACTTAGCGAAATTGAAGCCGAATCAACAATTAGAATATCTATGGGAAAATATACTACCAAAGAGTCAGTAATCGGATTGGTGGAGTCACTTCAAAAAGCTTGTCAATAATACCTTTAGATACTATAATGCTATTGTTAATCTAAAAATAAAATGTCAAAAACAAAAATTAAACAGCTTTTCTCTTGGCAAAGGATTACTTCCTTAACTATATTAGTATTTCTAATACTTTTAAGTAGTTCAGGGCCGCTTTTTGCTCAAGCCGTAACTCAAGGATTTTCTTCGGATAAGCCATTACAAAAGGGTATGGTAGTAAAACTTGTCAAAGAGGATACATCTAAGGTAGCCGCGGTAACAACCGAAGACATGGATCAAATGTATGGTGTTGTGGTTGATTCTAATGATGCGCCAGTAACTCTGACAAACGAAGGAAATAAGGTATTTGTTGCAACTAATGGTCCGTTTGAAATTCTTTTAAGTGATCAAAACGGCCCAATTGAGCCTAATGACTATCTAACTATTTCAGCCGTAGAAGGCATCGCTATGAAAGCCGGAACTTCCGAGCCGGTGGTCGTAGGAAGGGCACTTGCTGGATTTGACGGCAACAGTAATGTTATAGGTACAGCTAGTCTAAAAGACAGTAAAGGCGTCGATAAACAGGTGAAGTTCGCCCGCGTTAATGCCGATATAAGTGTTTCTCGGAACCCTTTATTGAAAGGTGAGACGCCTAATGTTCCAGAGTTCTTGCGAAAGGCATCAGAAGCAATTGCCGGTAAACCAGTTCCAACTTTTAGAATTTACTTATCAATTTTTGTGTTTATTGTATCTACTATTGCCGCTGGAAGTTTGATGTATGCTGGCGTAAGAAACGGTTTAATATCCATAGGAAGAAACCCTCTGAGCAAGAAAACAATTATACGCGGAATGTTTCAAGTCATCTTAACAGGATTAATAATTTTCATAATAGGCATTTTTGGGGTATATTTACTACTAAAGCTTTAACAATTTTAAATAGGTGGGTTTCAGCTAATGGAAGTGTGGGCATTAGGATTAGTTATAGGGAGTATTTTAGCAGCTACAACTGCTTTTATTTGGCTGGCAATGAGATTGGGGCCTGGTAAGGGTAAACATAAAGACACTAGTGAACTACTTTCAGAGGCAGCCGAAAAAGATGTTGAGCATATCTTTAACGATGAATTTAGAGAAGAGCTAAGAAATCGCGGAAGACTTCATTTCGAAAAGATTATTGGTGAAAATGCTATGTTTTTGCAGCAAGACTTGAGGCTAACAACCTCTCAACTTAATGAGTTCATGAAGAATGAAATCACCAAAAAGCTTCTAGAAGAGTTTGCGAAATACGAAGAATCTATTGATGATGCTAAACAGCTTGCCATTCAGTCTATTAACAAAACTCAAGAAGCAATCGAAGAACAACGCAAGATGATGAGCTCTCAACTTAGTCAAGAACTAGCAAATGAAAAAGCCCGTCTAGTTAAACGATTCGAAGATAACATGGCTGACATCGTTAACCATTATGTACTTGCAGCTATAGGTGATCAAATTGATCTTAACGATCAGCTAGAGTTCATCCTGGCTGACTTAGAAGTAAACAAAGAGGCTATAATCAGAGATATTTCCGATGGAGCATGATAATAGGATTATCGTATTGCCAACTAATGTTACCGGCCGAATGGACGTAGGTCGTTTAATTAGAGAAGTTGAGATGCTCGATAATTTTCTCGAACAAGCCAATATGCGTCAACCAGGAACACCAATGAAAATGCCAAAAACCAGCAAATTACTTGACGAGATGCTCGAGCTTAATAAAATTAACGCACTCGTAGAGATCGACAGAAGAAAACTGATCAATTTTTTAATAGTAGTTAGAGCTAAAGCGCCAATTATCCACATAAGTTTCAGCGCTGATCCTTCGCCGTTGTTTACTCAAAAACTATTAACTTGGCTCAGAGAGAACATTCATCCTTTTGTTTTATTGCAAATTGGTAAGCAACCAAACATTGGCGCAGGTTGTGTAATTCGAACTACAAACAAATATTTTGATCTAAGCTTGAGGCAGCATTTTGCTGATCAACGTCCCTTGCTGACAGCCAAATTAAAAGAAACAAGTGTAGTTGGAGTAAACCGATAATGGCAATGGGTAATCAGCATTTCGACAAACTAGTAGCTTCTGGTAATCCTGTAGGTGAAGTTATAGCTGTTGATAATTTCCTAATTCATGTGCATGGCCTTCAACCTTGTAGTATCCACTCTCTTGTTATGTTTGAGGATGGCAGCAAAGGTTTTGTTCATCAGATAAATCAGGATTATGTAGTGGTTTTGCATCTTGGCTCGGAAAATTTAACAATTGGTATGGTTGCAGTAATTCAGCATCAAGAGTTAGTTTGTAAGGTCGGAAAAGATTATATTGGTCGGGTTATCAGTGTTACGGGAGAACCTTTAGATGGTAAAGGTCCAATTGCTGCCGACTCCGTTTGGCCGGTTTTTAATACAGCTCCACCATTGTATGAAAGAAAATTACTCGATACTCAATTAGAAAGTGGTGTAATGGCCGTAGATGCATTATTTCCAATAGTGCGTGGACAGAGAATGGCTCTTTTGGGTGATGGTAAGTCTGGAAAAAGTACATTGACTACTCAGCTGACTATTAATCAAAAAAACACAGATCAAGTGGTTGTATACGTGCTTATTGCCAAGCGAAGAAGTGATATTGATGCACTATTGTCAAAACTTCAAGAAACTGATTCTCTACAAAAAGCTATAGTAGTAGTATCCACAATGTTTGAGTCACTAATTATGAGTTATATAGCGCCATACGTAGGCTGTGCAATGGCTGAGTATATGTGGCAAAAACTAAATCAAGATACAATTATTATTTATGACGATTTAACTTCTCACGCCCATGCTTATCGAGAAGTAGCGCTTATGTCTGGCGTAAGTCCTGGACGAGACTCATACCCGGGAGATATGTTCTATGCTCACTCTAGCTTATTAGAAAGAGCCGGAAGACTGGATAGTAATAGTGCCCATCTAACATCAATTCCGGTAATTAATGCCGCAGGTGGAGATATTACTGCCTATCTACCTACTAATGTGATGTCTATTACTGACGGACAGTGGATTCTGGACATGGAAGTTTTTAGAAATGGTATTAGGCCTGCAGTAAATATGGGTCTTTCTGTGACTCGTGTTGGTGGAGTTGGTCATAATAAACGTCAAAAAGCTTTAGCTTCACAGACTTTGAAGACATTGGCGATATACCGACAAGCAGAAGAGTTCTCTCATTTCGGTTCTGAATTATCAGCTGAATCAAAAAGAGCTCTAGAAACTGGTAAGCGAATATTTGAATTACTTACCCAGCCGCCAGGTGACACCTATTCTTTGGTAGGCCAACAGCTTATGATGGATATAGTGTTGAATCTAGAAGATGGCGCTAAACTAGACATTGGTTTACTCAAAATGAAAATTACTGAATATGCAGCTAAAATTGAATCAGATGAGCAGTTTGAAACAGTAAGAAACGAGCTAAAAAAGATTTGTGTTGTATTACCTGCAGTAGTTGAAGATAAGAAGATAGAACCTAAGTCAACCGACGATAAAGACAGCAAAGCTGATAAGAAAGATTCCAAAAAAGAAAAGGAAAAAAATGAAGCGGCCAAATGAGATAGAAAAAGAAGAAAAGTCGATGACTACCCTGGTTGAGCTAACTAGTGCATTCGAAGGAATTGCAAGTATGCGGATTGCTCAAATTAAAAACCAAGTACTACAGGCTACAAAATTCTTTGATGATCTTTGGGGTATTTATTCGCAGCTTAGAGTTGATGCAATGTTTAGATTTGGTAGAAGTCAGTCCGATGAAGAGGTTATTGATAAAGAACTATATATAATTATTACTGCAGAGGGTGGTTTTAGTGGAGATATTGATCAGAAACTAATTCAAATGATGCTTGAGTCTTACGATAAAGATAAAAACGATATTATAGTGATTGGACATCATGGTGTTATTCAGCTCACTCAAAGAGGTATAGAGTATCAAAAATATTTCAAGCTTCCCGTTAAAGACAGTAATATTAATGTATCGCCTATAATTAGAGAAGTTCAAAAATATCGCACTACTTCAGTGTACTATCAGGAATATATTTCATTGATGACCCAGGAGGTAAAGAAAATTGAACTTTCAGCTGCAGTTCACGAACAGGGCGCTCAATCTAATGAGGGTGATGAAGTGATAAGTCAGTTTAATTACATTTTTGAACCTAGTACTTATGATGTAGTCGATCACCTAGAAAGGTCAATGATGCAAATTGCTATCAGTCAGCTTATTCTTAATTCAAAGCTTGCTCAGTATGCATCTAGGTTTAAAGCTATGTCTGCATCCAAAGAGCGATCAACAGAAGCAAAAGGTGAGCTGCGCCTACTTTATAACCGAGCAAAAAGACAGATTAAGGATGAAAGACTAAAAGAAATTATTAACGGCATGAGAAAATCAAGGATCGGTACATGAATAACGGTGTAGTAATCACTATTAAAGACCTGGTAGTTAGGGTTCAATTCGATGAAGGTTCTCCAAAAATTGGTGAGTTAATCGTCGTAGATAATGGTCACAATACCAAACTTTTAGTTGACCACCTGGAACTCGGTGGGGTCGCAATGTGTCTAAATGTGCGCTCCGATAGACGCATACAAAAAGGTATGGCCGTATTACGAACAGGTAAAGGTATACAAGTTCCAACAGGTGACGTTACTATAGGTAGAATTTTAGATGCACTGGGCGAATCGCTTGACGGACAGCCGAGTATATCTGGAGACGATGTTAAATATAAAGACATACTAAAACTACCACCGAGGTCTACTAACTTCTCTGTACAAAAACCAGAAATTTTGGAAACTGGGATTAAAGTAATGGACTTCTTTACACCGTTTGTTAAGGGAAGAAAAATAGGTATTATTGGTGGAGCCGGTATAGGTAAAACAGTCCTTACTATGGAGTTGATTAATAATATTGCCAAATCGGGCAGTGGTCTATCATTTTTTGCTGGTGTTGGAGAACGTATTCGTGAAGGTCACGAACTTTGGGATACTTTAAGAGAAAACGATCTTCTAAAAAACACCTGTATGTTCTTTGGGCAAATGAATGAAAACCCAGTTCAACGTTCTTTAATTGCGGTATCTGCTGTTGCATTGGCTGAGTATTTCCGTGATGAACAGGGTAAGGATATTTTATTCTTTGCTGATAACATCTATCGCTTTATTCAAGCTAGAAACGAGTTGGCTACAATTCTAGACCAAGTTCCAAATGAAGGTGGTTATGAGCCGACAATTTTTTCTGATATTAAAGTTTTGCAAGATAGGTTAAGTTCTAATGAGAAAGGATCAATTACTTCTGTTCAGACTATTTATGTTCCAGCTGATGATCTTTCAGACCCAGCGGTGCAGTTAATTCAACATGAGCTAGATTCAACCATTGTTTTGTCTCGTAAAGTAGCAGAACAAGGAATTCGTCCAGCTGTCGACTTAAACCAGACAAGTTCTTCGCTATTAACGCCAGAAATCGTCGGTGAAAGACATTACATGCTTAGTGTTCAAGTTCAGGCACTATTACAAAAATATGAGTCCTTAAAGGGCATTATCGCTATCATTGGCGAAAACGAGCTTTCTCCTGCCGATAGAGAAGATTATGCCAAAGCTAAGAAACTGATTGATAACTTTACTCAGAATATGAATGTGATGGAAAAACACAATGGTATTCCCGGAGACTTCTTTACTAGAGAACAAACACTTCAGAGTATTGAAGAGATAATTGCTTAATTTATGTCTAGCCAAGAAGAAATAAAAAAGTCTCAAGATCAAACTACTGATACTGGAGATGCAGGTCATATGCATGTTAAGGTTTATGCACCTTTTAAGGTCTATTTCGATGGATTAGCGCACAGTATTTCGGCAGTAAATGATACCGGACCTTTCGATATATTACCGCAGCACCATAATTTCATGACTCTTATTAACGCTGGTGAGGTGATTGTAAGGACCGACAATGGTGAAGAAAAATTCAATATAACTCATGGCATAATGCACGTAAAAGCCGATGATGTAGTTGTTTTCTTGGACGTCTAGTATTTATTCCATAGCAATATAATCGAATGCAAATGAAGAACCTGGAGCAGCTGCATTTACACTACAAATACTAAACCCAGTTGAACTTCTGTCGACGTAGTAAGCTAAACCACCGGCACCACCTCCGACTGGAGAGACTACTACGTGAGGAGTGCTATTAAAAGCGTTAGTAAAACTAATACTTACGAAACATCCCGCTGAAGGTCCACCGCCAATGTTTATATTTACAGTACCGGCACTATCGCTACCACTGATCGATGCTGTTCCGCCGCCGCCTAAAGCATTGCCGTTAGATTTTCCAGGAGTTCCGCCACCAGCGTCAAGGTGTCTACTAAATTGTAGATCGCCGTTTATTTGCAAACTTTGGGTGGATACAACTGGTGCAGAAATTCCGCCACCAAATGAGGCCCCACCACTTACTGTCAGGTTTTTTTGAACAGTTAATTGTCCCTGTATATTAGTGTCACCAGCCACAGATAGTTTATTGGCTTGTATCTGGTCAAAATTTGCTTCACCTGACACTGTCAATCCTGGCAGGCTCATTGCTCCACCGACTTTGATAGTTCCTGCGACGTCAATACTATCCCTGAAAAGAACTTTTCCAGTAAATATCGCATTAGATTCAATACTAAGTGTTTGTTTAGGATCTCCAATTTTTGTAGCGCTACTTTGTAATTGCTTAATTACCTCTTCAGATAAGGGCTGATTATCTATTGTACTGGCAGTATCAACTTTCTTGTTTCTTTGGATTCCAACAAAAATAATTACTCCCGTAATCACAAGTATTAATATGAACATCAGAAGATAGATATTTAGGTGTGAAATAAGGCCCTGAGTTTTTTTACCGAAACTTTGTTTGGTTTTTTCAGGTTTTTTTTCGCTATTGCCATTACCTTCGGAGCTAGTAGTATTTTCTACTACTGTACCCGGGTTTTCCAGCGAATCTAGTTCGTTGTTTTCTTCCTTAGGAGTATTTTCCATAAATAAATCTACAAAGCTTAAGCTTTACTGTCCTTAATAATACTATAATTATTGATATTAAATAAGCATAATTGTAATAATCGTTCATTTTTGGGATAATTAGATTGGTATGAGTTTATAGTACTCAAGAGAAATTATGGCTAACAAATATAAAATCGATATAAATCACGCTAAACAAAGGCGGTTTCTTCGCTTTGCCAAAATTTTAGTTTTTATAATTATCCTACTAATAGTGCTAGCAGTTGCGGCAATAATTATTGATAGCATAATTGAAAAAAATAAATCAGTCCCACCATCGGAAGCTACTAAACCAGTTACATCCACGGTACAGTCAAGTGCTGAAGTATTTACTTCGGCATATTTCCAGTTTCAAACAGATAAAAACTGGAGGGCTATAGCTAACGAATCTACTAGTACTAAGTTTGTATACAGAAGAGGAACTGATAATCTTGTCAGCGCTGACATGACCGTATTCATAAACTCCAGTCCCAGTGACAATCAGGCAACACGAGTTTTGCCAGTTACAGTTGGTGAGGATGACTTTAGACTAAACGCAAGTTTTGTTTCTGAGCACTGTAATTCTAAATTACCTAAAGACATTAAGGCTAATACGGGAGAATTACCGATAACATTAAATTCAGTTAGGTTTTTATGTGATGTAGACGGTACAAATTACACTGTTATTGTTGGTTTAGAAAATGGAACTGAAGCCATGAAACTGAACAGGCCAGACGGCACTAGTGCTAATTACATTATTTTCATTAGAGATCTAAGGTCGAGCCCTAACCCCCAAGAGTTCGAGAAAATTATAGATACATTCCAGATTAGGTGACTATAAATATTGTTTTAAATTATGGTAATATTTATTTAGATGAGGTTAAAATCAAAAGCACTAATTATGTTAGCTTTAGTCACTGTCTTTAGTAGTGGAACAGTTTATGCTCAACAGTCTTCTTCAAATAGTTATCGCGTAGACGAAACTTTCTTTGGATCGGGTGGAGAGTTAGATGCATCTAGTGCAAGTTACAGGGCTCAGCAGTCAGCCGGTGCATTGGGTGTTGGCTTCACTTCGAGTGCAAGCTACGATGTAAATGGAGGTTTCTTAACTCAAAACAATGCCTATCTTGAGATGTCAGTAGAAAATGCTACAGTAGATTTCGGAACTTTATCGCCTTCCACTACTTCTTATGGAGCCGCACAAGGAGGTGTATGTAATTGCTCATTCAAGGTACGAACATATCTGTCGTCGGAATACGTGGTTTATACTATCAGTGATCCACCAACCAATGAAAGCGGTGATATTCTAACTGCTAAAGCAACTCAAGGCACCCCGTCTGGTGACACGAATGTTGAAGAGTTTGGTATAAATGTAGTCGCCAACACAAGTCCAGCTACTTTCGGAGCTGATCCGGTAAACTACCCTGATAACTCATTTGCTGATGGTCAAGCAGCAACTGGTTACCAGACCACTAATCAATATAAGTATGTAAAAAACGATATAATTGCCAGGTCTCAGGCAACTGCTGGAAATCCTGCAACGGGTAGAACGGATTATACTATCTCTTATATCGCAAAGATAAATAATATTACAGCGGCCGGTCTTTACACCATGAACCATCAATTAGTAACCGTCGCAACCTTTTAGTTATCCACTAGCTGTGGATAAGCTTAGAGCTTTTACGCTTGATAAAATATTTTTTTAATGATATAAATCAAGAGCAATCAACCAAAACAAAAAACAATTTAAAAGGAGAAAATTTATGAAGCAAACACTTCTTCGGCTTGACTATAGGTCAAGTATCACCAGAATGCTACTAATAGCAGCAGCGGGTGTTTTACTTGCCGCAAGCATGTTCCAAATTTTTGGAACTATAAGTGCTGATGCCGCACAATTAACGGCAAGAAAAGTCACAATTAGTGACTCAGAAATCAGTAAAACAGGTGTTAATTACACCTTTAACTTCACGACAGCTACAGCAGCAGCCATTCAGGGCGTGAGGTTACAATTTTGTACAACGCCATTAGCAGAACCCTGCACAGTGCCAGCCGGTTTAACGGTTGCTGCTTCCGATGCAACTGCTGCAACTCAAACCTGGACTAACGCTACAGACTTCGCTGATAGTGGTAGTACGGACGAAGGTGATTGTACAGAAGCAACTAATGCAGCAAGAGAAATTTGTATTGAACGAACTCAGGCACTTTCTGAAGCTGCCGGTGCAAAACAGTTTACGATTAATACAGTAACTAACCCAAACACTCAGACTTCAATATATGTTCGTATACAAACATATAGTGATACAGCGTTTGCAACGCAAGTTGACGATGGTGTCGTAGCAGCTACTACAGCCAGACAACTTACTGTAAACGGTCGAGTTCAGGAACGTCTAGAATTCTGCGTTGCAGCTTTGGATGACGCTGATGCTCTACCTGCTGACTGTACTGCAATGGGTTCAAACACAACTATTGACTTAGGTGTAATTGATAACACTGCTGTTAAGGTCGCTCCGCAAGATGAACAAAACAATGATGGCGCTAACGACGATTACGGTGTTGCTCAGATAAATACTAATGCTTCCAATGGAGTAGTATTGTCTTACTTCCCAGAAGCCGCTGGCACAGGAACAAACCAACTAAGAGCTTTCCGTGTTACAGG
>JBGSIS010000001.1:0-1579 GCA_041742395.1 Saccharimonadales bacterium (SeqCode) | reverse complement strand
ATGATAGCGGCTTTTTCTAATGCATTAGGACAGTCAACACCGGAAAGCGGGGTTTATGTACAGAGTACAGGAGTTTCACGAAAGAGAAAATTTTCAGAATGGAAAGTTGTCAATACTGTGCAAAGTACTGTAAGTCGCATTGCGCAACATAGAGAGACAGCCAGAGCACGGAAACCTACTCCCGCTGAGGCTTCACCATGGAGACCTGAATCACGTAATGTCAGTGCTGATGCATTTACACTCACTAAAGGGGCAAGTTATTCTAATCGTCCAGGAACTATGTATAGTGAAAGTGATAATGTTCTCGGAGCGGGAAGTATCTTCGTTTCAAAATATAGGAATATAACTATTATACTTTCATTACTTAGTATCTTGTTTAGTACTTTTATCCTTTACATGTACTTTACATCTGAGAATCCGGGTCAAAATAAAGTTGCTGAAAATTATTCGTTAGGTAATATCAAATTGCCGGACAATTTGCATTCGCAAGAAATTGCAAAACCTAAAATTGTTTCTATTGATTCGGGAAAGAATATCTATGAATTAAGTGACCAGCAGATTCTGAGTATTCTTGTTGCTCCAGAGTCATCTGAATCATATATTATCCAGGCAATCAGAGAGGCTAAACAGAGAAAATTAAGTACTTTTACAGAGGCAGCAAGTACACTACTTAAAAAGGATTCTTATGTTATTAGAATAGAAACTCTGAAGCTTTTAATGGAAATTGGAGATTCCAGAGTAATGTCGAGTGTTGTACTTACTCTCGATGACCACGATCCTCTGGTTCGAAGATGGGCAGCCAAGACACTTGCTACTATCGGTGATCGTAAAGTAGTTGGTTATCTTGAAGCCAGATTAATCAAAGATGATGTTGAAGAAGTTAGAACAGACATTAAAAAAGCTATTGAGAAAATAACAGGTGTTCCTTATGCACGTTAAACGTTATTTCCTCAAATCAGTATTTTTGATTGTCGTTGCAAGTATGCTTAGTAATTGTTCAGTGGTGGAAGGAGTACACCAGTATTTTAACCAAGATTCAAAAAACAGAAGTGCAGAGAAAGAGTCTTCTAATGATTCTATCGAGTCAGTAGTATATATTGTAAAATCCAATGACGAGAAATTATCCGATATAGCATATAAGCTGAGTGGAAGCCGAAATACAGATCTCATTAAAAAGGCTAATCCAAAAATTAAGACTGATAGTGTTGAAAAGGGTACATCAATAAGAATTCCTATTAGCATACTTAAATCTAATTTAAAATCAGCCTCTAAAACTCCACTGAAAGATCCTGTTAAAGATAAAAAACCAGATCTTAAAGTTACACCGACAAAGCAAAATAAAAAAACACCTCTTAGTCGCAATGTGGATGTGGAAATCTTGCCTGGAGAAGATGAAAGCCTAAAGCAAAAAGGAGTCAAAGATAACTATTACGATACTCCTTTTCGGAACGACGATGTAGATATAGTTCCGTATCAGCCCACTAAGTCTGCTAAACCAAAGCTTAGCAAAGAAGAGCAAGAAGAAATAAAACTTCGTGATAAATACAAAGACATCATGAAAGAGCTAGAATGAAAATAT